>CBFGRU010000023.1:0-20954 GCA_965651255.1 uncultured Phycisphaerales bacterium | reverse complement strand
ATGGGCGACCCGGTGCGCATCGTCGAATTGGCAGCGCGATTCTGCCGGATGCATGGGCTGGAACCGATTATTGACGGTGAACCGACCCCTGCACGAGCCGGCAGCATGCGAATTGCAATCACCGGTGCAAGGCCGGGTGAGAAGCTCTTCGAGGAACTCTCCCGTGATGTAGAAGCACTTCGTCCGACGCGCCATCCGGATATTCACATCTGGTCACTTCCCGAACCGACCGAGGCGGACATTCACCGCGTGCTGCGGCAACTCGATCCGCGTGCGCGCGGAAAGGATCCCATTGAGATCGCCACGCGCATTCGCGGGCTGGTCCCGGAGATGGTGCAACCCGTCGCGGCGTAGCACGATGAACTTCACTCTCAGCGCCAGCTCACCTCCACGAAGACCGGCAGGTGGTCGGAGCCGAACTCTTCCCCAAGTCGGAACTGTTCGACCACGAAGTCATCGGTGAGCAGAATGTGATCGATCGGGATACGAAGGATGCCGGGGAGATGGGTCGGCCAGGTCGGGAGGACGCCACGCCCTTCGCGCGCGTTCCGCAGATGGAGCGCGGAGACGACCTCTCGATAGATGGGCGACCATGGCGTGGTGTTCAGATCACCGATCAGAATGAGCGGATCATCAAGTTCACGTTCACGGCACAGATGCGCCTTGACCCGGCGCAGTTGGGCATCGCGCGATGACTGATTTCGTACCCCCATCGGTGGTAAAGGGTGGGTCGTTGCCATGCGAAGAGGTCGACCATCGAGCACGAATGATGCGACCGCGCTGGGTAAGCGAGCGGCTTCGCCGTGGAACAGCTCGACATCAGCCATTGGAATGCGGCTGAGAACCAGCAGCCCGAAGTTGTCGGCCCGTGGTTCAACCGCCCGGTAGGGGTACGCCGACTCGGTGTCTTCCAGCGCCTCAACCCACCAGCGATCAATCTCCTGCAGAACAACGATGTCGGGATCAAACTCGGTCATCTGGACCAGCAAGTCGTCAACACGACGATTGTGCGTGAGGACGTTGGCCAGCATGATGCGGAGTGTCGGATGTGATTCATCGGCGACGGCCTGCCGAGCCGTCACCCCGCGCCCGAGCGGCGAGTATGGCAGCAGGGTCAGGCCGGGCATAAGTACAGCCACAACACCGATCATTGACATGCGCGGCCGACGCAGAAGCAGCAACAGGATCAGACCGGTCACGCCGGCAAGGAAGTACTGCCATTGGAAGTGCGTGAGCAATTCGAGCGGATAGCGATCTGCCCACAGCCATGAACTCGAACATGCCATATTCACAACGCACGCCACCAGCACCAGCCGGGCGAGCCAGCGTGCAGCCGGCGGGCGCTGATGTGAACCGAGAACGGATGACGCGGATGATGAGCCGGGTTGCATGGTTGAGTGTGGCGGCATGCCTTTTATCGGGATGGCAGGTCTACGATGAAACCATGACCGATCGCGTCGATCAACTGAAGAAGCTGCTGGCGGCGGAGCCGAATGATCCGTTCTGCCTCTACAGTCTCGCGCAGGAATACGCCAAACGCGAGGAGTATGTTCAGGCCGTGGAGTGGTACGACCGTGCGCTCGCCGCGGATCCGGATTACCACTATGCGTATTTCCACAAGGCCAAGGCGCTCGAAGCGCAGGACCAGGTGCTCGATGCATGCACCACGCTTCGGCTGGGGATCGACCGTGCTCGCGCCGCGGGAGAGCAGCATGCGCTGAGTGAACTCATGGGATATCTGGACGAGTTGTCATGAGTGCGATTCGTTCCCGATTCCTGGCGGCCTCAGATGATGACATAGACGGCTGTCTGGATGACATCCAGCCGCATCCGAAGGATCCGAACTATCGCCGACTCAGTGTGAACGGGCGCGCGATCGCGCAGCTTTCATTGTCGGAAGTCAATGAGCTGAAACTCACGGCCGCGATGCCGTGGAACCGCGAGCTGTACGATCGCATTGAAGCGGTGTTGCGCCGGGCTGCCCTTCGCAGGAAAGCGCTGCAGATCCTGGGCAGGCGGGCGTATTCGCGCGCGACCCTTCGCGCCAAGTTGGTTGAACAGGTCGAAGCAGATGCAACCGTGGTGGATGCGCTGCTGAGCGACCTGGAAAGCGAAGGGTGGCTGAATGATGAAGCGCTCGCCGATTCGATATTGCACGAACTCACGCGCACGCGACCAGCCGGTCCGAGACTGATCGAAGCGCAACTCACCCGGCATGGCATCGATGGCAGCACCATTGACAATGTCCGGGCCGTTGCGGAGGAGCAGGAATCACCCGCTGATGCAGCGCGACGCTTCGCATCACAGGAGCTGAAGAAGCTGAAGAACCTGCCCCTGCAGACGGCGGCCCGACGGCTTGCCGGGCGACTGCATCGCCGGGGCTTCGATGAAGAAACGATCACCGCTACACTTGAAGACCTTGACCTGGCCCCTGTTTCGGAGTGCTGACCTGATGTCTTGTCGAGTCCACGCGCCGCTCGTGCTGCTGGCAGTCGCACTATTTCTCTTTGCCAGCAGTCTCACCGGCTGCACCAAGTCACTGAACAACACGGTCCCTTCACTCATTGCCGCGGATGGCGAGGCATCTTCGCTGCTGAACAGCGGTACGACGGCCTCACCGGCGGTCGGTTCGACTCATCAGCGCGATGATTGGCCGCGCCTCGTCATCCTTGCCCCGCGCGCCACGGTTGAAGTTCAACCAGACTACATCAATGAGTACATGCTTCCCGCGCGAACTGCCCGGGGTCGTGGTGAGTATCCCACCGCGGATTCGGTGTTTGATGAGGATCGTGACCACACCGCCGCCCTTGTGGAAGGGTTGCTTTCGCCGCCTCATGCGATCGGTTCGATTCTGCTGATCCCGTTCCAGATGGTCCTTTGCCAGCGCTGGCCCTGTGAGGTTGAGTTCGAGCCCAGACCAACATACGCCCGTACACCGACCCCGGGAATGGCTGATGTGGAAACCGAAGCCAACATCGATGCGAACTCAGAAGAATGATGATGTCTTCCAGCCCGCTTGATGAACGAGGCCTGCCGATTGGCTATCCACTGAATGATGAGTGGGAGGTTTCGCCGCGCGCAGCTCACTTTGCTCTGCATGAGAGTGAATCGCCGGAGAGTGATCTCCCCTTACTTCTGGATTGCCGTGAGCCGGATGAGTGGGCGATCGCATCGATTCCGGGCTGTTTGCGCATCTCGATGGGTGAAATCGCGGCCCACCTGCCGGATCTGACCGCCCACGTGGACCGCCCGATCTTCGTCATTTGCCATCACGGCCGACGGTCACTTCAGGTCGCGGCGTTTCTGCGCGAACAGGGGTTTGACGATGTCCGGTCCGTCGCGGGCGGGATTGATCTCTGGTCGCGAGCAGTTGACCGGTCCGTTCCGCGGTATTGATCGGCCGGGTACACTCTGGCCGTGCTCAAGTACCGACTTATCTTCGGCCCTCTGCTGATCGTTGCCTTTCTGCTCCTGATCTGGCTGGATGACCAGCTTGATCGCGTTGTCTTGAGCGGCTGGCTGCGAGAACTCTTTCTCGATCGCGAACATCTTCCGCGAGGGCTTGTCCTCTTCGGGATCTGCCTCGTGATTCTTCCCCTGGCGGCGGCGGAGCTGTCGAACATCTTTCGCGCCAATGCTGTGCAGTCGCGCACCTGGCTGACCGCCCTGGCGGCAATCACCGGCCTCAGTGTCAGTTACGTCGTGCCGCACACATTGCCAGCCGGGCCGGCCATTGCCATTGTTTCGAGCGCGATGATCCTGGTGTTCGTGCTCGCGATTCTGACCTTCTCGCGGCACAAGAACGTCGAGGGCGTTGTCGCGGCGGCGGGTGGAGTGGTGTTTGCGCTCGTGTATCTGGGGCTGCTCGCAGGATTCCTCCTGGCAATTCGACGATGGCATTCGGCGTGGTGGATCGTCGGCATCATCATGACCACCAAGATGTGCGATACCGGTGCCTACTTCACCGGCCGGCTCATCGGACGACACAAGCTCATTCCCTGGCTCAGCCCCGGCAAGACCGTGGAGGGACTGGTCGGAGGCGTACTGACGAGCATGCTCACGGGTCTCCTGTTCGCTCTGGCCAGCCGATGGCTGCCGGACGCCAATGACCACATCACCCCCCTGCTGGGCCTGATCTGCGGGTTCATGTTCGGCATCGTGGGCCAACTCGGCGACCTGACGATGAGTCTCTTTAAGCGCGATGCCGGTATAAAGGATTCATCCACGATCATCCCCGGGCTGGGCGGCGCACTTGATGTCCTTGATTCACCGCTCCTGGTCGCACCGATCGCCTACTGGATCCTGGCGCAACCATTCTGATGGCAGCCGGACACAATGTTTTCATTATCCAACCTCTTTGCGGGGCTATACTTGGAAGAACGACCGCGGAGACCTGCATGAGTTTGCTCGATCAACTGTTGACCCTCTTTCAAGTTGATTCACAGGTACGAGGGCTGCAATCACGCCTCGATACCGCCAAGCGCTACCTCGATGCGCAGCAGCGCAAGCTCGATGCGGTCATGCAGCAGAAGAAAGAAATGGAGACGCGACGTCGTCAACTGCGCGCCAAGATCGCCGGGTTCGAGAACGAGGTGCGAACAACCGATGAGCGCATGGCCAAGCTCCGCGAGGACCTGAATCGGGCTGCCACCAACAAGCAGTACTCCGCGCTGCTGAACGAACTGAACACGCTGAAAGACCAGAAGTCTGTTCACGAGACGGCCGCACTCGAGGAAATGGAGCGAGCGGAAGAGGTCGAGACGACACTCACATCAATCGAAGCCGAGATTACCGAAATCACCAAGCTTCGAGATCATGCGCAGAAGCAGTACGATGAGCGTGAAGGTGAAGTCGGCGAACGACTGGATGAACTGAAGCGCGAGCGCGAAGCCGCTGCCTCATGCGTTCCTGCGGAGGAATGCGCGCTGTTTAACGCACTTGCCGACCAGTACGACGGCGAAGCGCTCGCCCAGGTGGAAGAGGTCGATCGTCGTCGGCATGAATATGCCTGCGGTGCCTGTAACATGCACCTGCCGCTCAATGCAATCAGTTCCCTTCTGGCAGGGCAGGATGCACTGGTCCGCTGCCCGGCATGCCATCGCATCCTGTTTCTTCAGGAAAAGACCCGCGGGGCACTCGCAAAGAATTGACGTGTCGCTGAGTTACGACGGCTCAACGAGCAGGTCCGATCCGAGCCGCGTTGCCGCGGCCTTGATGGCTTCGCGCACTCGGCCCGGCGCCGTCCCGCCGATCACGTTGCAGCGTTCAATTACCGCTTCCAGCCGCAATCGGTCGTAGACATCAGCTTCGATCAAGGACGATTGCGCACGAAGCTCTTCCAGTGACAACTCGCCCAGCGCCTTTTTCTCGTTCAATGCATGACGAACCGTTCGACCCGTCACTTCATGGGCTTCACGAAACGGCATGCCCTTCTCAACAAGATAGTTTGCCAACTCCGTTGCGTTTGCGTACCCGCCTTCAGCCGCTTCACGACACCGCTCCGCGTTGACCTGCAGCGTATCCAGCACGCGCGGTAACAGACGCAGGCACAGCGACCACTCATCCATCGCATCAAAGACCGGCCGCTTATCTTCCTGCAGGTCCTTGTTGTACGCGAGCGTCAGACCCTTCACCGTCACCGCGAGCATGTGAAAATCACCCAGGATGCGTCCCGTCTTTCCCCGCAACAGCTCCAGCGCATCGGGGTTTTTCTTCTGTGGCATGATGCTCGAACCGCTCGAGACCGAATCATCCAGTTCGACAAAGCCAAACTCCTGACTTGCGTAACAAATGAGATCTTCCGCGAGACGCGAGAGATGCAGCGCACTGATTGAAGCGGCCGCCAGCGCTTCCAATGCGAAATCGCGATCACTCACCGCATCCAGTGAGTTGCGCATCGGCTGGGTAAAACCGAGTGCAGAGGCGAGTGCCGTTCTATCGACCGGAAACGAACTGCCTGCCAGTGCTGCCGAGCCGAGAGGTGACTCATTCAAGCGCGATCGAGCATCGCGCACGCGCCCTGCATCACGATCGAGCATTTCCACATAGGCGAGGCACCAGTGCGCAAAGAGAATCGGCTGCGCGCGCTGCAGGTGCGTGTATCCGGGCAGCATGATCGCCGCTGTCCGCCCGGCCAGATTGACGAGCGAGTGTTGCGCGCGATGCAGCTCCTGTTCGCGTTGTTCAAGCTCATCACGCAGCCAGAGTCGAAAGTCTGTCGCGACCTGATCGTTCCGGCTCCGCCCGGTGTGCAGCTTCTTTCCGAGAGTACCGAGTCGTTCAACCAGCCGTGCCTCGACGAAGGAATGCACATCCTCATCCGTGGCGTTCTTGACAATGGACGGATCTTGCTCCACCTCCGCCAGCAAGGCGTGCAGCGCCTCGTGCAGTTGAGCGACTTCATCGTCGCGGAGAACCCCGGCCTGCCCAAGCGCCTTCGCCCAGGCCATCGAACCGGTGATATCCTCCCGCACCAGCCGCCAGTCAATCGGGAGTGAATCGTTCAGGATGCGAAACAACGCATCGCTCTCGCCTTCAAAGCGACCGCCCCAAAGCGCCACTACGACTGCGCTCCGTTCTTCAGCGCGCGGATGCGGCTGGGCAGCGAGAACAGGCGAATGAACCCGCCTGCATCCTTCTGGTTGTACACTTCATCACGGCTGAAGGTCGCGAATTCTTCGGAGTACAGAGAATGCGGGCTTCGACGCTGGATCGCGTCCGCGTGGCCCTTGAACAGCCGCACAACTACATCACCGTCCAGACGCTGCGCCGCTGAATCAATCGCGGCACTCAGCATCTCGCGTACCGGCGTGAACCACTGACCGTCGTACACCAGTTCAGCGAACTTCAATGCGATTCGCTCTCGCTCATGCAGCGTCTCGCGATCAAGCGTGATTTCCTCCAGCGCGCGAAGCGCTGCCACGAGAACCGTCCCGCCGGGCGTTTCGTAACACCCGCGCGACTTCATGCCGACCAGCCGGTTCTCGATGATGTCAATTCGACCGACACCGTGCTCACCCGCGATCGCATTCAGTCGCGCCACAATCGTTTCCGGCGGCAGTTCCTCGCCGTTCAGTCGGCGGCAGCGCCCCTTGTCAAACCCCAGCATCACTTCAGCCGGCTCAGCGGGTGTCTCCTGAAGCGACTTCGTCAGCATCCACACATCATCCGGCGGCGGGTTCCACGGATCTTCCATCGCGCCGCCCTCGTGCGAGATGTGCCAGAGGTTCCGGTCGCGGCTATAGATCTTTGTTCGGCTCGTCGCACACGGGATGTTGCGCTCTTCAAGATAGTTGAGCAGGTCTTCTCGGGACCGCATATCCCATAAGCGCCACGGCGCAATGACCTCGAGATCCGGCGCAAGTGCCGCGAAGGCGCTCTCGAAGCGCACCTGATCGTTTCCCTTTCCCGTACACCCGTGACAGAGCGCATCGGCACCAACTCGCCGAGCAACCTCCACTTGCGCCTTGGCCAGGATCGGCCGAGCCATGGACGTCCCCAGCAGGTACCGCCCTTCATAAACCGCGCCGGAGAGAATGGTCGGGTAGACGTACTCCTCGATGAACGACCGCTTCAGGTCAACGATGTGACATTCGGTCGCGCCGGAGGCCAGCGCCTTCTGTTCAAGACCTTCGAGTTCACCATCGCCCTGCCCGACATCACCGGCGTAGGCAATGACTTCGCAATCGTAATTCTCGCGCAGCCACGGCACGATGGCGGAAGTATCGAGACCGCCCGAATAGGCGAGTACAACTTTTTGAGGCATGGCCAGACTCCTACGGGCGCGAATGAACCAGCGTGCGTGGCAGCGCATGCCGCCGACACGGGCAGGATGATTCGATCGGCCGACGTTGGATTCAAGTGCACAGCACCAACACAGCCGCAAGATTCCCAAAAACAACGCGGGCCGGATCAGATTCCTCAATCGAGGAGCCCTGATCCGACCCGCCGGCCCTGAATCGGCCGGGGAATCACTTGCCTAGAGCGATCAGCCCTGCTGGCCGAACGCCTGACGATCGATCGACGCGGGCAGAACCGCGGAGAGAACATTGCTCGCGACCACCTGCAGCTCGGCTTCATTGAGGCCGGAGACCTGCATGTTCTGCCACAACGCGGCAACGTTCACGACCGCATCGGCCGCGGGGTCACCGCTCTGCGACTGCGCCCATGCGACGAAGCCAGCGGCGTCCGTTGACCCTGATTCCGATGTGTAGCGTGACCATGCATCGCTCACCTGCTGACGAACGGTGTCGGCTGCGTTCACATCATCGGTGTTCAGGCCGAGGGCACGGAAGGCGTTGATCGCACGGGAGATGGCACGACCGCTCAGACGCTGCTCGTTGACGACAATCGTCGAAGCACCGGGTGCTGGCTGAAGGTCGTCAATGACGCGCAGGCCCGAGGTGACATCGCGCACCGGATCAAGGCCACGGAGTTCGATGCCCATGCGGGAGAGATCATCTCGAGCGATCGGATCAGACAGAACTGAACGATCGATCGGGAGGAGATCGCTGTCACCAACCGCCTCAGCCAGGCCGTTGGGCTGGTCGTCATCGGTCGGCGTGCCGCCGCCGTTGCCGCCACCGCCGTTGCCACCGCCACCGTTTCCTCCACCACCGTTACCGCCTCCGTTGTCGGAGACCACGAGGTGGAAGTCGAGGACAATCGCATCACTCTTGCCGGGCGAATAGGTGAGATCATCAATCGTGATCGGATCAATCGCAACGATGTCGAACGCAGCGAGCGTCCCGGCGACATCGGGGTTTCCGCCCGCTGAACCGAACACGGGGCCGCGTCCGGTTCCGACCAACGTCGGAGTTGAGCTGAAGTTGATGTTGCCTCCGGCAACGAAATCGACACCGCCATCCTGAGCGAATGAACCATCCGAGAGGAGGACCATGCCGCCCTCGCGAAGTAGAATCTCAATCTGCTGCGCGGTGATGGTCATGTCATTCAGCGTCGTGATGTCGCTGAGCGTGGCGGTTCCATTCGCGGCATCAACCACCAGATTGCCGAGCACCGTCAGCTTCTCATGCTGACCCATGGTGAAGTTGCCGTTCGCTGACTCAAACGTGAGGTCGCCGGTTCCGACGATCGTGGCTGCCACCGGGATATCTGCCCGGCCGGCTGCATTCAGCTTGATATCGCCGAGCGTGCGGACGAGCGAACCGCCGAGGACGATCAGATTCGCCCCGAGGTCAACCGAGGCGAGGGCCTCGATGCCGCCGACGTTTCCGGTGATGCGAAGCGTATCAGCCGCCCGCAGCGTACCGTTGAAGCCGCCATCAATGGTGCCATCAACCGTGACGTTGCCGGAAAGACTTTCGATGAGGGCATCAGCGGTCAGAATCACTGCGCCGCCGCCGATTCCGCCTGTGGGGGTGTTGACACCGCCGAGGTAAATGTCACCCTCAGCGCGGATCAAGCCACCACCCACGGTGGTGTTGCCAATGACGGTGATGTACTTCAGCGGAACAAGGCCGCCCACTTCACCGCCGAACTCGACATCGCCCTGAACTTCAAAGCCCTGCTGGCCGGCGGCGAGTGCATCGACCGGGCCACCAAAGAGGATGACCGAACCAGACAGCAGCGTATCGTTGCCGAAGGTGACGTTATCCTGATAGCTCTGGGTGCTTTGAGTGTTGACCAAACCGCCGTCGATCCGGGCCTTGCCGTTGACCTTCAGCGATTCAAGCTGCACATTGCCGCCGACGGCTCCTCGGAAGGTGCCGCTGCCCTGCAGTGACAGCGCTTCCTGCCCGACGTTGGTGCCATCAACCGTGCCGTTGAACGACATGGTGGTGCCCTGCATGATCGTGTCCGCTCCGAGCGTGACATCACCCAGGTAGAGCTGATCCAACTGCGTGCTGACGAATCCGCCGTTGATGGCAGCATCGCCCGTCACCCGAAGGATGTTGACCTTCGCGTTGTTGCCGACAAGGCCGTTGAACGTGGTATCGCCCGTGACGAACAGGTTGCGCGTTCCGTTGACGTTGTCGTTGAAGTTCACCGTCGCCCCGGTGATGGAGCTGTTACTGAGCAGGACAACCGGTGCATTGAAGTTCACCCCGCCCGCCGAGTTGATCGACCCACCGTTCAGGTTGATCGTCGCGCCGTCGAACGTGGCCGTTCCGGTTGCGAGCAACGGAACATTAAACTGCAGGACGCCGACCGCATTGCCATCACTGTCAGCCAGCAGGACGACGTTGTTCGCGCCGTTGATGCGGGCGTTCATGTGAATGTCGCGCCATGCTTCGAAGGTGATGTTGTTCCCGTTAGTCAGATCGACCTGCTGATTGACGAAGATGTCACGAGTCGCCTGCAGCAGGATGTCACCCACGATCGCTTCGAGAGCTTCATCGGAGATGGTGATGTCCGTCAACTGGTCCGGCTCGTTGAAATTGATCGTGCCGTCGTTGACAAACCCATCATCAGTTCCGACATCGGCGATGGTGATGTCCCGCGGGTCGATCAGGAGCGTTCCGGCCTGGCTTCCGGGGCCGTAGCTGTTCAGGAGAACGCGGCCGTTGAAGACCAGCATTTCACCCGAGACCTCGACGAAGCCGCCGTTGCCGCCCATGCGACCGCCACGGGCATCAATCTGGGCACCGTTCGAGAAAACGGTAAGCCCTTCGTAGGAATGCACGAGCACGCTACCGCCATTGGCATACCCCAGCCCGCCGGCGACGCTCATGGTGCTGCCGTTCAGCAGATAGGTGTGATTCTGGCTCGTCACTTCGATGTGCCCACCTTGGCCATTGCCGCGCGTGTGCGCAAGCAGATCGCCTGAGTTCACAACACTGGGGCCCTGCATGGTGATTAAACCGCCATCACCTTCGCTGACATGTGCGAGCAGGCGCCCGGTGTTGTGCACCGCGCCGTCCTTCGCAGCGAGTCGAATCTCACCGCCGGCGGCCTTGACGACGCCGGAGTTCTTTACCGCGAGCGAATACATGTCGCCAGCGCCAAGGAACACCTGGCCGCCGTTGGCGATGACCGTTCCGGTGTTCTCCACGCCGGGCGTTGCGCTCAGATTCGGGTTGGATGAACCGTGGCGAGGTCCGCCTTCGGTCAGCCAGTCACCATCGACGCGCACCGTGATTCGCTCGCCGACTCGCTTCAACATCACCTCGTTGCCGGCGACCATCGTAATGACGCCTTCGTTGGCCTTGAGCAGCCCGTGATTGGCAACATGCTGACCGAGGAGGTGCAAACTGCCCGCACGAAGCTGGCCTTCATTGACCACCGCGCCCTGAAGGTTGGTGAAGCGATCAACTCCGTTCACAAAGTCGGCGTTCGACATCTGTCCCGCAGCCGCGTACAGCGTGCCGACGTTAACGACCGAGTCTTTGCCGAAGATGACGCCGGCCGGATTGACCAGGTACACCTGCCCATTCGCAAGCAGCCGCCCCTGAATGAGCGTCGGCTCACCACCGGTGATGCGATTCAGCACCCGGGCCCAGTCGCCCGGCTGCATGAAACGGACCGTTTCGTGCGGCAGAATGTTGAAGTTGGCAAATTCGATGATGCTGCCATCACTCGCGGTAATGATGAGCGTGTTTCCGTTCTGATTGAACGTCACGTTTCCGCGAATGACCTGGCCGTCGCTGTACGCCCATGCCTCATCCGTCACTGCCGCGAAACTGAACGCTGCAGCCAGAAGGCCTGAACAAGCTAATCGACCCATTGCACCGTGGACGACAGGAGTGTCCTTGGACATCGCACTTCCCCTCTTAGGATGTGTTCGTAAGTCGTTGTCTCTACAAACTCTAGCCGCGATTTCCACATTTAGAAGAGGAATGTTGCAACAAAGTGAACCGTGTTGGAGCCAGAGTCCACATTTGCGGAATCAACGTCCCGTAATGCAAAGCCCCAGTCCACTCGCAGGTTCAAATTACGCTTGAAGACGAATTCAGCGCCCACACCTGCGCCGATCAGCGTCTCATCCTCTTCAAAGGAAAGCGCATCATGATTCCAGGTCCGTCCGATATCCATAAAGGCGCGGAGGATCAGATCCCAGTCCGGTAAACCGTAAACATACTGCGGAGCCGTCCGGAACGGTTCACCAAACAGTTCACGCGGCTCCGGCTCCACGCTCAACACTCGCGGCACGTGGAAGCGATACTCAACCGTCCCGACAAATGTGCTGTCGCCCGAGACAATTGACTGGTCGTACCCACGCACCGAGTACAACCCCCCGAGGACATCCTGCTCCTGCGGAATCAGCCGGTTACCGAAGGCGTACTGCCCTCGGGCCGAAGCGTAAATCTCGTGCGCGAGCGTCGAAGACTCCGGCGTTGACGGATCACGCCAGCCATCCGGGTTCAACAGCGGCTCCAGGTAGAACGCATGGGAGACGTTCCACCGCAGCACCGCCCAGCGTTCATCCGGATCGACGCGGCCCAACTCGACCATGTCATCTTCATCGCCGGACATGTTCCATTCGACGATGGCAGAACCGAACGTGCTGAACCAGTCGGTTGTGCGATCGAAGCGCAGGCCGATGTATGGAATGAAGAACGATTCATCGCCCTCCACCAGCGTCAGATCGTTATCGGTCTCGATGTCGCGATACTTCATGCCGCCGACCAGGTCGAGGAAGAACTCGCGCTTCTGGTAGAAGTTCCAGTAGACTTCCGCGCCCATCGACCATGCGGTTCCCGTAAACTCGGTGTCGAACAAGCCGACATCGCTGGCGGTGTAGTCGCTCCAGTCACCGAAAACGCGCATGCGCAGGCGATCGTTGTACAGAATCGGGAACTCGTACGACACGTTGATCGCGTGATAATCGTCGAAGTTCGCGGTCGTATAGTCGAACGAGAAGACGTCGTCATTCTCGGTGAGCTGCGAGTGAAACAGTCCGAATCGCTCGCGCAGCCGGTCGGTCTGTTCCGTTCCGGTGTTGGAAATCTGCGCGTAGATGACCCACGGCTTGTTCTCCGAGACGAGGTAGTCGAGTGAGACACCACCTTCATCGTCGGAGGGTGCCACCGCGACTTCCACCCGCCGTCCCGGATGCCGACTCTTCAGGAAGATGAAGTTGTCCAGCAGGTCCTTGCGAATGAGATTGGTCTTTGGGGGCTGCACATCCGGGCCGGGCTGAATCGGCGAGGTCCGCAGCACGTGTCCATGCAACGGGTGATTGACTCGCTCTTCAACGGGCACCCGCGCCCCGCTGGAGAGCGTGCGCATTTCCGACACCACGCCCACGGTGATCAGAATGTTTAACCCGCGCGCCCCGGGCTGGCGATAATCCACCCCCATCGGCGAGATCTGCTCCGGGTCCGGCGCGACGAAGACGCCCAGCAGGTTCGCATCGCTCATCGCATCGCGCAACCCCTCGAGCACGGTCTGGATACCACTTGCATAGAACCGCTCAACGCCGGGGCCGGTGAAGTCGCCGAGGCGAATCTCCACCGTCTCCACGCCTGCCTGGGGGGCGACGTATCCATCGGGGCGCTTGCCGATCCGGATCGGATGCTGCATCAGGTCGCTGATCGACGGCAGCAAGGGATTCGGACGCACGTAATTCACGTTGAAGGTACTGACGTAGTACGCCGGCCCGTTGGATGTCGATTCGCCGACCGCCGAAGTGGTCGTCATCTCTTCCTGGGCGATCACACTCATCGGAGCGCACGCGATCATCATCGCCGCGCCGCAGGCAATCGTCGCGCGAAGTACAGAACCGTCCATTTGTTGTGGCATGCTGATGACTGCTCCTCTTCATCGGTCGAGCGACCGACCTTCCCTCGTACGACCATCCACCGCGCAAACGCCCCGCTGGAGCTGAACCTCAAAAGGTCCAATACCGAACCACCACGCGCGGCGACACTGGGGTATACCACGCCCCAGCCCGTCACTATACCGAAAATCCACTGGCCGGCGACTGAAACCGGCCCTTTCACTGCGGTTTCGTTCAGTCCGAGAACTTCACCCTGCTTCCACTCGTGGGGCCCCTGCTGCCGGGCTCGCAGCCCACAAGCCATGCCGCGCGAGAAGCCATTCGGTCTGTACCGGATGAGTTTCCGTTCCTCTGCTGCTCATCCTTCAGAACACCGCCGAGGCAGTCGATGACTCCGCTGAACACGTCCGGGCCATCCGGTCCGGCCAAGCCAGCAGGAGGCTTCACCATGAAGCGCACGATCATCGCCTTGAGTGCTCTGACCTTCGCCACCGCCGGGCTCGCCGGTTGCCAGTCGAACGAAGAAGCCGCGAATGCCGCGTTCTTCCCCTCGTCGGCGACGGTTGTCCCCAACGAGCGCATCTACCTCGCCGACTTCGGCCCGATGCCCTCGCAGTCGCAGCCGACGTTCTACCTCGGAGCCGGCGACTCGCTCGGCGCGGCGTGCTTCGCCCGCTATCTCGCCAGCATCGACCCGAACTACGGCATGGAACCCACGTTTCGGTACGTGACCGTCCCGACTGATGCCGGCCGTCCCGACTGAGCATTCGTCGGCCTGCAGATGAAACTCCTCGCCCCCCGCGCTGCACGCGCCGGGTGGGCGACACCAGGCCACGACCGACCAGGTCGCCACGCCGAACCTCGCCGTATCGCGCAACCAGCGATGCGGCGACTTCGCGCGCCTATTCAACTTCCAGGCCGCCGTGAATCTGCCGCGTTGTCTTCGGCGAAACACACTGCATGGGCCCACAACACCACTCGTATGTGTTCCTGATTCATCGACCGGGGCGGAATGCCCGCTGAAGCGTCCATCATCCTGTCTCTGCACACGCTGACCACCATGGCGCTGACCGGCCTCATCTGGTTTGTGCAGGTCGTGCATTACCCGATGTTTCAGCTCATCGGAACCCATCACTTCACGCAGTACGAGCGTGTTCATCAGCAGCGCACGACCTGGGTGGTCGCCCCGCTCATGCTGGTGGAATTGATCACCGCGGTGTGGCTGATTGTGCGTCATGCGGCCATCACCTCCGCACCCATGGCGGTCTGGGGACTTGCGCTGCTTGCGATCATCTGGTGTTCGACCGCGTTTCTGCAGGTGCCCTGCCACCGCAAACTCGAACAGGGCTCGGACCAGGCGATCATTCGCCGACTCGTCTTGACGAATTGGATCCGGACAATCGCGTGGACCATGCGCAGCATCATCGCGATCGCCATGCTCTCTGAAGGATCGAATCCATGAGGCCGCTCGTCTGGCTGCGCAGTGACTTGCGCGTGCGTGATCATCTTCCCCTCTACCACGCCGCGCATCGAGCAACGCGCGGCGTCATCGCGGTGTTCATCCTCTGTCCTGAACAGTGGCGAGAGCATGATTGGGCTCCCATCAAAGTCGAGTTCATTCGACAGACGCTTCACACCGTGCGCCAAGACCTGGCCGCGCTGAACATTCCGCTTCTGATCCGTCAAACGCCCACGTTTGCAGGAGTGCCTGACCTGCTGCTCGCACTTGCGCGCGAGCATGACTGCGATGCACTCTTTTTCGGCGATGAGTACGAAGTCAACGAGCGCCGACGTGATGCGACGGTCATGCAGCGATTTCGCGACGATGATCGAGCGGCGCATACCTTCACCGATCAGGTGCTGCGCGATCCCGCATCGATCGAGACGGGTCAGGGTGGTTTCTACACGATCTTCACTCCGTACAAACGCACGTGGATTGAGCGTGTCAATGAAGATGGCCTCCCCGAACCGCTGGGGCTCCCGCGCCGGCAGGATTCGCTCATCTGTCCAGCCGACCCCGTGCCGGATTCAATCGACGGGTTTGGGACCCCGCGCGCCATTGAGGGGTGGCTCACCGGCGAACACTCGGCCAGGCGACGATTGGAGGAGTTCGTTGACGGGCCGTTGCACCAGTACCAGAACCAGCGCGATGTCCCTGCGCGCAACGGGACGAGTCGCCTTTCGCCCTACCTCGCGATCGGATCGATTTCGATTCGTGAATGCTTCAGCGCTGCCTACCGGGCCAATCAGGATTCACTCGACCGCCGGTCATCACAGGCATCGGTCTGGATTTCCGAACTGATCTGGCGCGAGTTCTATCGGCACATCCTGGTCGGCTATCCGCGCGTCTGCCGAGGCCGCGCGTTTCGTCCGGAGACTGAGCGACTCAACTGGAGCGACAACGAAGAACATTTCGCCGCGTGGTGCCGAGGACGCACCGGCGTTCCCATCGTTGATGCCGCGATGCGCCAGCTTCATTACACCGGATGGATGCATAATCGCCTGCGCATGATTACCGCGATGTTCCTCACGAAAGATCTCTTCATCGACTGGCGCCGCGGAGAACGCTACTTCATGCAGCATCTCATCGACGGTGACTTCGCCAGCAACAACGGCGGCTGGCAATGGTCCGCCTCGACCGGGACTGATGCAGCTCCGTACTTCCGAATCTTCAACCCGTTCACGCAAAGTAGAAAGTTTGATCCCGATGGTGCATTCATTCGCGAGTGGCTGCCTGAGTTAAGAGATGTCGAAGGCGATGCCGTTCACGACCCCAGCGGGCTTCCCGATCTTCTGCGGTCAACCGTTGACTACCCCCTGCCGATCGTTGATCGATCCAAGTCGCGCGAACGGGTCATCGCGGCCTTCAAGTCGCTCAAAGAGTGACCATTGACATCTCGCACAAGCCACACCGGATCCTACTCGGCGACAGGTCGGCGTTGGTTCAGCAGCCATTCGACCGCCTCTTCCAGCACCTGGTTCACGATAAGAACGTGACCCGTGCCCTTCACCAGTTCAAACTCGATGCGTGCGTTTGGCTGCGCTTTTCGGATGCGCTCCACACCCGCGCGGACCGCGGAGGCAGCCAGCACGAAGTCATGCTCCGCCGCGTAAGCACGACACGGCAGCGTCGTCGCGTCGAACATCATTCGCCCGTTGCCCGCAATGGGAACGACCCCTGCCAGGAGATCGCCGTACTGGCCCGCGATACCCATGGTCGTCATCGCGCCCAGCGAATGGCCAAGCATGGTGATGCGTGATCGATCGATTGGCGCAATCGTTGAATCGATCACATCCAGCAGCGCGGGAAAGAGCGTCTGATCGGCGAGTAATGAATATGTGAGCGGTGAAACGGCGATGAATCCGTGTCGTTCCGCCAACTCTGTCAAACGGCCCGCGCCATACGCTTCAAAGAACATGTGTTCATTGCCCCCGGCACCGTGCAGCGCGATGACCACGGGCAACGGTTCACCCTTCGCCGCGGCCGTGGGAACATACCAGCGGCTGGGAAGCAGCGAATCTTTCACGGGCAGCTCCGCCCAGAAGTCCCCGTGATACAAGTAGTACGGATTCCTTCCGACCGACAGCGATGCGGCTTCACTCCCGAGATCGCGCGCAATCGCGGCACGATCGAGCACCCAGCGCGAAAGGTCGGACCTCGCCACTCGATCTGCCAACACGCCTGACCGCGACCGCGCGATCATGACTTCTGTTGACTTTTCACCCGGCGCGCGGTCCAGGGCCTCTTCAACCGCTGCGCGAAAGTCGGAGAATGGCTGAGGAGACACCGTCACCCAGCCCGGAGTCACCGGCATCCTCGGCTCCCGCTCAAGAATCAATTCGACATCAAGCGTGGCGAACGACTTAATGTGCAACTCCGCCGGATCGAGCACGATGGTCACATCGATCACGCCCGCTTCACTGACCGGTAAGTCGATCAACTCCTTCCACACGATCGTTGGCTCGGCATCACGCCGCGCAAATCGAACCTGCGCGGGGAACGAACGTCCGCGCACAGCCGCCGGTGCGGGATAGAGCGAAGCCAGTCGCAGTTGCGCTTTGGCTGAATCGCCTCGAACAATGTGCATCGGCTCCGCTTCAAGCCCGAGCGAAAGCAACGCGATGAACTCCGGCACATCCTTCAGAGAACCGCCATCCAAGAGTCCGGCCGTCAGCGCATCCACCTTGGCAACAGCATCGCGGTAGCGGCCACGAAAGAAGTCTGATGCAGCACCGTCGAACGCTCGATTCGCATGCTCGATCGAGTCGGCATTGAGCGTTTCCGGTTGATACGCCCGCTCGAAGCGACGCACGGCCTGCGCGAGTTCAGGAAGGCCCGCAGCGAGCGGGCGCGGTGGATCGGCGATGACCGTGTGCGTGCTGGGTGTCGGCCCTTCCTGTGCGAGCCCCCGCGTGCTCCCAACCGCCATCGTCAACGCGATGAACAACGTCAGGTGTCGAGGCCTCATCCATCTCATACGAATCGACATAACCGGTGCTCCATCTCGTCGCCCCATCACAGTGTACGTTCGCGCCACAACCCCGACCGCTATGATGACCTGACCAAACGAGGTGGCCCATGCATTCGGCTGACGGTAGTGCGAGTAACGGTTCTCAATTGATGGACGCCCCGACCCGCAACTTCATCAACGGCACGTGGGTGGATGCGGATCACGGTGGAACGATCGCGGTCACCAACCCCGCGACTGATGAGGTGCTCGCGCATGTACCCGATGTCGGTCGCGCCGAGGCGAAGCGCGCCATCAATGCCGCCGCGGCAGCGTTTCCCGCCTGGCGACGTCGGCCGGCAAGTGAGCGAGCTGAACTGCTCCGACAACTGGCCCGGCTTATGAAGCGCGATACCGAGCGGTTGGCGAGAATCATGACGCTCGAACAGGGCAAGCCCCTGAAAGAAGCGAAGGGCGAGATTGTCTACGCCGCGTGTTTTCTCGAATGGTCGGCAGGCGAAGCGGTGCGCATCTCCGGTGAAACCATCCCCGCCTCGACGACTGACAAACGACTGCTCGTACTTCGACAACCGGTCGGCGTATGCGCCATGATCACGCCGTGGAACTTCCCGAGCGCCATGATCACGCGCAAGATTGGGCCGGCTCTCGCCGTCGGCTGCACGGTGATCTGCAAACCAGCGGAGCTGACGCCTCTGTCGGCTCTTGCGCTCGCCGCACTGGCCGAAGAAGCCGGTTTCCCCGCCGGCACAATCAACATCATCACCGGCGATGCCGCCACTCTCGCTGAAGAGTTCTTCAATCACAGCGCGGTGCGCAAGGTGTCGTTCACGGGTTCGACCGAGGTTGGCCGCCTGCTGATGAAACAGGGCGCGACGAACCTGTTGCGCCTCTCGCTGGAATTGGGAGGCCATGCCCCCTTCATCGTCTTCGACGATGCGGATATCGAGTCCGCCGTGCGCGGCGCGATGGCCAGCAAGTTTCGCAATGCGGGGCAGACGTGCATCTGTGCAAACCGCTTCTACATCCAGGAAGGTGTTGCTGAAGAGTTCATCACCCGCTTCGCACAGGCCATGAGCGAGCTTCGCGTCGGAAACGGCCTGACGGAGGGAATCGACCTGGGGCCATTGATCAATGATGATGCGATCGCCAAAGTGGAATCGCATGTACGCGATGCTCTCCGCCTCGGGGCAACCCTGCGCGCGGGTGGCCAGCGCGTCGCGGTGACCGGCGGTGCAGATCGATTCTTTGCGCCGACATTGCTGGACGGCATGACACCCGACATGCGCTGCGCGCAGGAAGAGACATTCGGCCCGGTTGCGCCGATCGCTCGCTTCCGGACCGAAGACGATGCCATCCGCCTGGCGAACGATTCACCGTACGGGTTGGCCGCCTACTTCTACACACGCGACGCCTCACGTGCCTGGCGACTTGCGGATGCACTTGATTACGGCGTGGTCGGCATCAACGACGGTCTTCCCTCCACCGCGCAGGCACCATTTGGAGGGATGAAGCACTCCGGCTTCGGCCGCGAGGGTGGTCATGAAGGCATGCGTGAGTACCTCGAAACGAAGTATCTCTCCTGGGGAATCTGACCCGGTCTGTAGCGGCGATCGATTCTTCGTTGCAACGGTTGCATCCCGCACCTTGCCGGGTTCATACCATGGTGCGTGATGGCAAAGAAGCGGAACCGGAAAGATCGTGAACCTGAACCAGCGGACTCTGCCGCCCAGCGCATCGACGGGCCGCGAAAGCGACTGGTGAAGTATCACCGCGCGCGGATTCGAAAGTTCCTCTTTACGCACGGACCGGATCGAATCACGGGCGGTCGATTGAAACAACGGCATCTGGCTGCGGATATCGAAGTTGAAACGCCGGAGGTTGTGCTGGAGAAATGGCCAGCTGCGTTTGATTCTCTACGGATTGCGCACGTGAGCGACTTTCACCTGGGCGAATTGATGCCGCTGGAACGCGCGCTGAGTGTGGTGGAACAGGTGGCTGCGCTCGAGCCGGACCTGATTGCCTGCACGGGCGATGTCGTGGATCTGCATCACGCCGGGTCGCGGCCGCTCCTCGAAGCGTTGGCACAGGCCGGCGCCCGGTTGGGGAGTCTGCTGGTGCTGGGCAATCACGATGAGCTGGATGATGCGGAAGCCCTCGCGACCGAGGCGACTGCCGCGGGCATGGTGGTGCTGCGGAACGAAGCGGTCTCGCTCGCGCACAACGGGTCGCATCTGATCATCGGCGGCGTTTCGTGGGCCAAGTCCGGCCGACTGTGCAAGCGGTACGTGGATGTGACGGCTGATGAATCAACGCATCTCTTGCTCTCACACAACCCGCGGTCGTTCCGCCGCGCAGCAGAACTGGGGATTCCTCTAACGTTGGCCGGACACACGCACGGCGGTCAGATTGCACGGCGAACGCAGCGCGGCCACAACCTTGCGATGGGTCACCGGCACAGCTCGGGCCTTTACGAAGTGAACGGCAGTCGGCTGTACGTCAGCCGCGGCGTTGGCGCGTGGTTTCCGTTGCGGGTGAACTGCCCCGCTGAGATTGCGCTGATCACGGTGCGAAGTGCATACGCGATGAATTCGGAGAGTGAGTCATTACCCGCCCCCTGACGTGGTCGTCGCGGCTGCCGGTGTGGCATGGCCATCGTGCCGAGCGCCGATGAGATGATCGTAGAGATACTCCCATTTCAGCGGGTTGAATGACGGACTGCCGATACCGTGACCGGCGTTGGGGTAGAACATCACATCCACCGGCTTGCGCGCCTGGTGCAGCGCGTGAAGCAACTGGAACGTGTT
>CBFGRU010000022.1:0-21102 GCA_965651255.1 uncultured Phycisphaerales bacterium | reverse complement strand
ATCAGCTACGGCGCGGATGGCGAACCCGGAGGCGATGCGGAGGCGGGCGACCTGCTGGTGAACGATGGGCACCAGGTGCCGGCGCTCGCCCTTGCTTCCGAAGGCGGGTTGCAGGCGCAACTGGCCGATGCGCTGGGGCTGGAGTTTCAACTGGATGCGATTGACTACGGCCACGACCATTGGCGCGTGAGTGATATGTCAATGGATGCCGTGAACCGCGCGCTCGCCGAGCGCGGCGTGACGTTCTTTCAGTTGGAAGAAGCGCTCAGCGGCGGATCGCTCTCATCGAAGATCATCAACTTTCTGCTGCGCTTGATCAAGCTGGCGGATGCGTTCACCGAAGGCGCGATTACCGACACGGTGAAGCTGGTGTTGATCGAAACGCTGGGGCAGGGCGATGTGTTGGAAGGGGCGCTGGATCAGCAGTTCGGCCGCAGCTTTGCGGAAGTGATCGTGGATATGCGCAACCAGGTGGTGATTGATGATCTGAAGGCGCTGACCGAAACCCAGCCGGAGGTCGAATCGGTCGGCATCTTCTACGGCGCAGCACACATGGTGGATATGGCCGAACGGTTGTACGCGGAATTCGGCTACCGGCCGGCGGAAGTGGAATGGATTCCGGCGATCGAAATCGACATGAGCAAGTCGAAAGTGAGCGAACGGGAGCTGCGGCAGATTCGGATGATGATTCGCCAGCAGATGCGGCAGATGCGCTGAGCGGGCCGCGGCGATGAATCACTGCGGATGCGTGTAGTCGGGCGTTTCTGCGCGGGGGATCCACTTGCGCTGATCGTTCAATTCGTTCGGCGCGACGCTGGCGGTGTGACCATCGGCGAAGGCGACGGCGACCTGATCGGTGTAGCGCATCGCGGGAACGGGCGACTGGGTATCGACGCGGAGGACATCGCCAAGCGGTTCCCACTGACGGGTCTGGGCGACGATGGGCGGAACGACAAAGTGCGAGCCGGGTGTATCGATATCGATGCGACCGGCGTTTGTTCCGGCGGAGAACTCCGCAGAGGCGGTGAAGACGACCTGGTTGCTGGAATCACCGATCTGCGACATGGCAAAGGCCGTCACCTGCGCGACTTCAAAGCGCATGCGCGGAATGCCGCCCGGGTGAAGCCCTTCGTACCAGCCGCCGAGGTAGAGCGCGTTGTAGCCGAAGGCCGGCGTGTTCGCGATGCCCGCTGCATCGGCATCGGGGTCAAGGTCATTCCCCTCGGCGTAGCCATAGAACGCGGGCAGGTGGAATGAAACGTAGGAGAGCAGGCGAAAGGGATAGGTGCGTGCATGAACCGCATCGACCGCACTGCCGCCGCGCGACTTGGGGTAGGAGACGCGCCATTGCTGCTGCACATCTTCCGCGAGATAGCCGGGGAGGAGTCGATTGTTCGCATCGCTGGCGTAGGTTTGCCAGCCGATGACCATTTCACGAATGTTGACGAGTTCCTTGGACTTCAGACTCGACCTTCGTGCCGCGCCGATGGCGGGCAGAAGGATCGCCATGAGAACGCCGACGATCGCAATCACGACGAGGATCTCAACCAGAGTGAACGCGCTGCGTGATTGATTCATCTTCGGGGTGTTCTCCTCGTGGGGTTACAGATCGCTCGGCGCGGTGTTTCGCAAACCATGTGGATCGGCGATGGTGGGGGGCGGTGTCGCGGGCGTGAGCGCGAGTGGGGGCTCGTTGCGCAGTCGGCGGGCAATGTCGGCGAGGATGCGGGGATCTTCCGCGACGCTCAGGTGCGCAAACTGAAATGGCTCGTTCGGTACCCACCAGACCGTTCCGCCGGGGGGGGCGGTGTGATCGACGCCGACGATGGCATCCTGCAGGCGTACGTACGCGAAGATCGGGAAGTCGCGCGAGCTTGAATCGGCATTCAACGCAGTGATGAACTCCGAATCCTCCCGCATGGCGATCTGGCGGCGATCAAACGTCGGCAGCGAGGCCATGTCCGCCCCGGTGTGCGGCGTTGAAATCGTGAACAGCCGTGCGATGTTCAGCCGCTTCTCGCCGTTGCCGAGGTCGCGGGCGGCATGCCTTGCCACGAGACCACCCATCGAAATCGCGACGACATCGACTTCGCGCGTCCAGTGTTCATCATCGGTTGGAAACATCTGTTCCACTTCGCGCACGACCCGATCGCGGCATTCATCAAATGTGCTTTGCGCGAAGAACGTGATCGAGATGACGTTCGTTGGCCGCTCGAGCACGTGGCGCAGACGATTCGCAACCCCTTGGGCGACAAAGCCCGGGTCGAAGTAGCCGCCAAGGACGATGACCGGCCGCTGGGGGGTAACCGGAGAGGCGCGCATTTCTTCGAGCAGCATCTTGGCTTCACGGCGCATCAGCGGAAACGACGGATTGAGAAGATCCGGCGAGGTGCTCGTGCAACCCGTCGTGAAGAGCGGAATCGACGCCAGCACCATCATGGCAAATGTGCAATACCGGAGGAATGGGGAAAATGCTCGCATCATGTGAAGCACACCCGACAGGTTCGTGCAGCATACCCGTGGTCAGGTCCGCCCGACGGTAATCTGTTCGACTTTTCCCGCGGCGATCTTCTGCGCGCCGCTGCCCAGTTCGCCGATCGGATCGGGCGGGACGATTTCAACTTTCTTCTCGCCGAGCCGCGCCTCGCCCCGGAGGACACGGGCCTGGAAGTCCATGCACTCTGCGAGCAGTCGATCGAGTATCTCTTCTTCGCCGATGTTGGCGACGCGCTCGCCCTGCACGTAGATGATGCCCCGGCGATCACCGGCGAACACGGCGACATCCGCGCCTTCCGCTTCACCCGGGCCGTTGACGACGCAGCCCATGACGGCGACTTTCATCGGTACGGTAATCTCTTTGGCCAGGATGCGCCGAACTTCCTGAACGAGCGTGAACAGATCGACCTGGATGCGGCCACACGTCGGGCAGGCAATCAACTCCGCGCCCTTGCGTTCACGCAGTCCCAGGCAGTAGAGAAGCTCGAGGCCATCTTCCACTTCGTACACCGGGTCGCTCGCGTAACTGATGCGAATCGTGTCGCCGATACCGTTCGCGAGCAACGTGCCGAGCGCAACCACACTGCGAATCGTTCCTGTCTCCCGCGGCCCGGCGTGGGTGACGCCGAGATGCAGCGGGTAGTCGAAGCGCTTGGAGATTTCGGTGTAGACATCGATGACGAGCGATGGGTCCATCGATTTCGCACTGATCACGATGTCGTGGAAATCCCGCTCGTGGAAGATGTCCAGATACTCTTCGAGCTTGGTAATCATGATCGCCATCAAGTGACCGTGTTTGTGCTCGGAGAAGTAGGCGCCAAGTTCCTTCAGTCGTTTCTGTTTGTCTCTTCGCTCAATGATCGACCCTTCATTCACGCCGACGCGGATGGGGATGTTGCGTTCCTTACAGGCATCGATCACCGAGGCGACCTGTGCGCGGTCGTTGATGTTGCCGGGGTTGAGCCGGATCTTGTGCACGCCCGCTTCGATCGCTTCGAGCGCGCGTTTGAAGTGAAAGTGCACATCCGCGACAATCGGCACGCGCGTCTGCTTCAGGATTTCATGCAGCGCGTCAGTATCTTTCTTCTCCGGGACAGCCACGCGAACGATGTCCGCGCCGGCGGCCGCCATGTGATTGATCTCCGCCACGCATCCGTCAATGTCGTGCGTGTAGCCGGCGGTCATCGTCTGAACAGAGATGCGCGCATCCCCTCCGATACGCACGACACCGGTGTGCTCGTTTCCGATACTGACCTGACGGGTGATGCGGCGGGTGGACATGATCAGCGATTCTACGCGCCGGATGCCAACATGTTCGCATCCGGTCGGGTGACTTACGTTTCGGGGCGGTGCCCGGTATGATCGCGACCGGTCGATTCTGATGAAGGAGCAATCATGCCTGCCCTGGCCCAGTCGCCCCGCGCCAATGTTACGCTCTCGATCATGATGCTGCTCCAGTTCTTCATCTGGGGTGCATGGTATGTCCCGACATCGGGCTACATGAGCACGCTCAAACTCGAGTTCTCCATCGGCTGGATCTACACGGTCGGTCCGATCGCGGCGATCATCTCACCGCTCATCCTCGGCATGATTGCAGACCGTTATTTCTCCGCGGAGAAAGTCCTTGGCGTCCTGCATCTGCTCGGGGGGGGCATTATGTTGCTCGCGCCGTTTGTCGGCGAGCAGGTCGCAGCGGCATGGGCTGCCGAAACCGCGGGCATGACCGCGGAGCAGATTACCGACACGTTCGGCGCGCAGTTTCTCATCTGGGTGCATGCGCCGTTTGTCGGCCTCATCTTCTTGCACATGCTCTGCTACATGCCGACGCTCGGCCTGACGAACACCATCGCATTCCGAAATCTGACCAACCAGGAAAAGCAGTTTCCGATCATCCGCGTGTTCGGCACCATCGGCTGGATCCTCGCGGGGCTTTCGGTGGACTTCGCCCCGAAGATGCTTTCCAGCATCGGGATCAACACCACCTCCGCGTTTCCGCTTCAACTGGCAGGCATCGCCGCGATCCTCCTGGGCATCTTCAGTTTCGTCGGCCTGCCGAAGACCCCGCCGATCAGGAGTGAGAAAAAGGCCACCGTCGGTGAGATGCTCGGCCTTGATGCACTGGCGATGTGCAAAGACCGGTCGTTCCTTATCTTTGCCGCCTGTTCGATGCTCATCTGTATTCCGCTCGCGGCGTATTACTCGTATGCCTATCTGTTTGTCGATAACGCCGGATTCCGCGCGCCGGCGGCGACGATGTCGTTCGGCCAGGTCTCTGAAATCCTCTTCATGATCCTGATGCCGCTCTTCTTCGTTCGGCTCGGCGTGAAATGGATGTTGCTCGTCGGCATGCTCGCCTGGGTGCTGCGCTATGCACTCTTCGCGCTGGGCGCATCG
This sequence comes from uncultured Phycisphaerales bacterium, assembly GCA_965651255.1. GTDB lineage: Bacteria > Planctomycetota > Phycisphaerae > Phycisphaerales > SM1A02 > CBFGRU01. Next base: position 16,212 of record CBFGRU010000022.1, on the reverse strand, counting down.
GATGGTGTCGTGTGGATGATCCTGATGGGTGTCGTGCTGCACGGGATCTGCTATGACTTCTTCTTCGTGACGGGATTCATCTACACCGACAAGCGCGCCCCGCAGGCGATACGAGGACAGGCGCAGGGGTTCCTTGTTCTCCTGACCCAGGGCATTGGGCTTGGCCTCGGCGCGCAGATCATTCAGCGCGTGGTGAATGCGAACAAGTCTGCAAACTACGATGAACTTGCTGCCCAGGCGGGCGCACTGCGCGCTCAGGCGGCAGAAGCAACGGACTCGGAACTCGCGGCCACCCTCTGGAACCAGGCGTCCGACCTGCTGCTCCAATCGTACAACTGGCAGAACATCTGGCTCGTGCCGTGCATCTTCGCCGCGGTGGTCGCCGTCATCTTTTTCATCTTCTTCCGCGAACAGTCGCGCGGGATGGAACAGACCTGATCAATCACCTCACCCGCGCAGCATCTGTTCCAGGATCGCGCGCGTCGAGGTGTTCGTGGTGGCCTTCGCACCCGAGCCGAGTTTCATCGGCGCGAGCATGCCGACGCCGATCGCGGCTTCGACCAGCAGCCATCCGAGTTCATCGGCTGCTCGATCATCACGGACGACCTTCAGTTTCTGGAGCGCTTTGATCTCCGCGGTGATGACCCGGTGCAGCTCGCGGATGTGGTGATTGATCGCCCGGCGGACACGCGGATCGACTCCCGAATCCGTCATCGCCTGGAAGATGACGCGGTACACCCCTCGCCCACGCTCGTGCGTCGCGGGGTTCGCACTGAGCAGCGCAGTCAGTCGCGCTTCCGGTGTGGGCGCTTCCTCAAGCCGGGCTTTCCACCCGGCAATCACTTCCCTTCCCACTTCCTGCACCAACGTGGTGAAGAGATCGAGCTTGTTGTCAAAGTGCTGATACAGAATCGGCTCGGTAATGCCCGCCGCCTCCGCGAGGGACTTCGTCGTCGCGCCGTGATACCCCGTTCGCGCAAAGACTTCCGCAGCGGTTTCGAGGAGCTGGCGGCGTCGTTCTGCGGCGCGAAGGCGTGCCATCATCAATGGGAACTCCTTCTCCGTGCCTTACGCCGACTTCGCGCGGGCAACCGTTGCATCCGGATGAATCTCCAGCGTTTGGACGCCACCGGGAATCAGGAGGTTCTGCACCGGCGTTCCGTCGGCAATCGGATCACCATCCAACGTAAAGATCGTCGGCTGCGGGTTCGCGCGCTGGTGCTCGTTGAGTTCCTTCTCCAGACGCTGCCGGTCTTTCTCATCGACCTTCGTCCAGGCCAGTCGGCCGCGACACTTCGGAAAGGCCGAACACCCCAGCCACGGTCCGCGCCGCCCTTCGCGCAGGTTCAGCGGCTGGCCGCATTTCGGGCAGGCGAGATCCGTCTTCAGCGGCGGCGGGGCAGGCAGTTTGAGCTGGCCCTTCTTATCAAGGTTCAGCACAAACTTCACCTCAGGATAGTTCTCACTCGCCAGAAACTGACCGAACCGTCCGGTCCGCAGGATCATCGCTGAACCATCCTCAGGACAGGCGATGTTGACCTTCTCCGGCAGTTGCGGCCGTCCCTCACGATCAATCGGGGCCGCATAGTCACAATCGGGGTAGCCCGTACACGAGAGAAAGCGACCGTTCTTGCCGAACCGGTAGCACGTCGTGCGCCCGCACTTGGGACACTTGTACGGTGCCGGTTGAATCTCGGCTTTTGCGTGCACGAGTGTTTCGTGCGCCTTCTCCAGCGAAGCAGAGAATCGCGCATAAAACCGATGCAGCATGTCCACCCAGTCGGAGTGCTGCTCTTCGATTTTGTCCAGCTCCGATTCCATCTCGCGCGTGTAGCCGACATCCATCAGCCGCGGAAACCCCTCAATCAGCTTGTCGGTGACAACGATGCCCAGGTCGGTCGCGTGGAATCGGCGATCCACCTGCTCGACGTACTGACGATCCTGAATCGTCTGAATAATTGCGGCATACGTCGAAGGACGCCCGATGCCTTCGCTCTCCAGTGTCTTGACGAGCGATGCTTCGGTATAGCGAGGAGGGGGGCTGGTGAACCGCTGCTCGGTGTCGATCGAAAACGGCGTGACCTGCTGTTGCTCCGCAACATCGGGCAGGGTCTGCTCATCGCTCGCGGTCGGAACGCCCGTCACGCGGTAGTGGCCATCGAACACAAGCACCCGCCCTGTCGTGCGGAAGACCGCGCCGGTGTTCCGGTCGGCCCGCTCGAACATGATCGCCGTCGAATCCCACTCTGCCGGCGGCATCTGACATCCGACAAAACGCGACCAGATCAGTCGATACAGTTTGTACTGCTCCGCGGTCAGTGAATCCTTCAGGTCATCCGGATGACGCCGCACATCGGTCGGGCGAATCGCTTCGTGCGCTTCCTGCGCGGCCTTGTTGCTGCTGCCGAAAAAGTTCGGCTTCTCGGGCAGATATCGATCGCCGTACGTCTGACCGATGAACTCGCGCACTTCACGCAATGCATCACCCGAGAGGTGCGTCGAGTCGGTTCGCATGTACGTGATCAGGCCGACCTGACCCTCGCCCGGAACGTTCACACCTTCGTACAGCGCCTGCGCGGTGCGCATCGTGCGATTTGCGCTGAAGCTCAGGTACGTTGATGCCGCAACCTGCAGCGACGATGTAATGAACGGCGCCGCTGCGCGCGAGGTGGTTCGCTTCGTTTCGATTGACTTCACGCGGTATCGCGCTGTCGGATCGATCCGGCCGTCGATCGTCTTCTCGAACTGGGCGAGCCCCTTCGCATCCTCGTTCCGATCTACGCGCAGCGAGACATCGATCAGGCCGACATCCGCGGCCACCTGCTGCACGCGATCGTTCAGGTCAACCGGTTCATCGGCCTTTGAAACCAGTTCGAATTTCTCACCCCCCAGTTCGACGAGTTCCGCCTTGATCGCGGCGCGCTCTGCCAGCCAGGCATTCTGCGACTTGATCGTGGGGGGGTTGTCCTTCTCATCACGCACCGCCATGAACTTCGCCCACGCCGTCGCGAGTCCTGCCGCCTGACTCTCATCCAGCGTGAAGCGCCCCGTCACCCGCCAGTATTCATCCGGCAGAAACTTCTGAATCTCACGCTCGCGTTCCACGATCAACCGCACCGCCACCGACTGCACACGCCCTGCGCTCAAACCCCGCGCAACTTTCTTCCACAACAGGGGTGACACCTGATACCCCACGATGCGGTCCAGAATCCGCCGCGCCTGCTGCGCATTGACCTTGAACTCATCAATCGTGTGCGGGTGCTCGAACGCACGTTGAATCTCGTTCTTCGTAATCGCGTTGAACACCACCCGCTTCGCTTCGCCCGGCTTGACGCCAAGCTCCTGCGCCAGGTGCCATGCAATCGCCTCGCCCTCCCGGTCCAAGTCCGTGGCAAACCAGATGTCCGCAGCGCCCTTGGCCGCCTTCTTCAACTCCTGCACCGTCTTCTTCTTCCCCGGCAACACCTCGTACGACGGCTCGAAATCATTCTCCAAGTCAACGCCCGGCACCGGCTGCTTCGAACCCTTTGGCGCCTTCGCCGGCAGGTCTCGCACATGACCCACCGATGCCTTCACAATGAAATCCTTCCCCAGATACTTGTTGATCGTCTTCGCCTTCGCGGGCGATTCCACGATCACCAGGTGCTGCCCCCCACCTCCGGAACCGCCCTCACCCCCCCCAGAACGCGCGGCACCGCCGCCAGAGGCCTTCCGCTTCGTGCGGCCGGCCGACTTCTTCGTGGAAGGTGATGATGTTGATCTCGTGGACTTCTTCTTCGCCATGAACTGGTGCTTTCGGACGAATCGTCGCCTTCACTACAGGAACCGGGCCGCGCCCGCTCTGGGCCAATCGCCGGGATTCAAGCCGAACCCAAGGCCCGGTCAAGCCCATCAGGGCGATCGTATCTCTATCGGCCCCGCTGCAGGTTCTCAACCCACATCACCCAAATCACGAAGGAATGCCACCACCATTGCGGAAAGTTCTTCCGCACTTCGCCCATCTGCTTCCAGCCAGATCGATCGCGGCCACGCCCGGAATCGCCGCAGCCACGTCCGCTGCTGCTTCGCGTACCGGCGGGTGCGAATCTTCACCTGCTCAATCGCTTCCTCCAGCGTGCAGCGACCATCCAGATGGTCAAGAATCTGCTTGTATCCCAACGCTTCGCGCGCCTGGCGGCCAAGCGCGCCCGAAGCCCGCAGCCCGCGAACCTCCTCCACCAGCCCTGCCTCGACCATCATCCTCACCCGCGCGTTGATGCGGCGATTGATCACTTCAACGGGGTATTCCAGCCCGATGATCCGCGCATCCGCCCGCACTTGCCCCCGATCCCATTGCTGCTGCTGCTCACTCAGGGGCGAACCCGAAAGTCGAAACACCTCCACCGCCCGGATCGTGCGTTTGCGATCGTTGGGGTGAATGCGTGATGCCGCGCCGGGGTCCACCCGTTCAAGCTCCGCGCGCAGATCCGCAAGCGATGTCTGTTCAAGTTCCGCGCGCAGCGCTGCATCCGGAGCCGGTCCATCCATCAGGCCCTCGAGCAGCGCCTTCACATAGAGATTCGTCCCACCGACAACAATCGGGATGCGATCACGCAGGCGAACATCAGCAATCGTTGCCTCCGCGAGCTCACGCCAGTGATCAACGGTGAAGCCATCTTCCGAAGGGTCGATGAGATCGAGCAGATGATGCGGTGCCCGCGCGCGTTCCTCCGCGGTGGGCTTCGCCGTGCCGATGTCCATCCCGCGGTAAACCTGCATCGAATCCGCGCAGAGACATTCACCCCCGCCCGGAAGTGAGTGCGCCAGCGCAATGGACAACGCTGTCTTCCCGCCCGCAGTCGGGCCGACGATGATGAGCAGCGGGGGTTCGGACGCGTGACCAGCCATCGCCGCGATCCTACTCCGTGATGCACCCCTCTGCCCTCACCCCCGGAAGTTCAACCCTCCCCAACGAGCCGCACCCGTCATCCCCGCAAGCGTTCGACACCGCTCCTGCAAACCCCGGACATCCCGGGAATTCAGCGGGTTGCGGAGGGGGGATTTCGAGCGAATCAATGGCGTTGTTCATCAAGACACTTCGGTAGTCGATCAGGTCGGTTGCGTGTGCGCACAGATCTGTTGGGACTGCCACCTTTTCTGTTGGGGGTGCGAACTGCTCTGACGGGCGTGCGCCTTGATCGGTTGGACATGCAAGCAGGTCTGTGCGCGCGCGCACCAGATCTGTTCACACGGGCACCTCGACTGGTGGCGCGTGCAACACATCGGTGCGCCCCTTGAGAAGAACTGTGCGCACACGCAGTTGAAGTAAACCAATCGGTACGAAGCATGAACTCCGTGTCATCCGACCTGTTGCGCGGGTTGCGTGATTCGCGGAATCATGCAACAAGCCCTGAAAACAAGGGGTTTCCGTGCATGGCAGGTCTGGTGGTGGGAACGCCGTGAACGTGGTCCCGGGAACGGGTCTTTCAACTGGGCCAGGTCCTGAGAACGGGTGCCTGATAACAGGACTGGGACGTTGACCGGGTGATGCTTTTCGTGGGTGTGGTGGGTTGGCGGCGTGTCGTGTGGCTTGACGGCCGGATGAGCGATGGGCACACTGGGCGGTTATGAAGGAGTTCGATTCGACGCGATTGATTGCCGGTCTGGAGCGATTTGGAGCGGCTCTGCCGGCCCTGGTGGCGGGGGTCTCAGCGGAGGAATCGCGATGGCGGCCTGCGGATGGATCGTGGTCGATTCTCGAGATTGTGCATCATCTCGCGGATGAGGAGGTTGAGGATTTTCGCACGCGACTGGAATGCACGCTGCGCGATCCGAACGAGGATTGGCCGCCGATTGACCCGGTGGGGTGGGCGGAGGCGCGGCGATACCAGGATGGTCGACTCGAAGAGGCACTCAGCCGGTTTGTGCGGGAGCGAACCCGCTCGGTGGCATGGTTGCGAACGCTGCCAAACCCGGACTTTTCGCAGTGCAAGGTGCATCCGAAGCTGGGTTCGATGAGTGCGGCGGACCTGCTTGCATCATGGGCAGCGCATGATGCGCTGCACTTGCGTCAGCTTGCGAAGCGGCTTCACCAACTGGTCGGTGTCCACGCGCCGGCGCAGTCGATCGGCTATGCAGGGGAATGGTAGTTCACGGTCAGCGATCGACGGTCGGGCCGCGACCGTGGTGCTTACACATCGAGGTTCTTGACTTCGAGCGCGTGATCTTCGATGTAGGTGCGACGGCGTTCGACATCTTCACCCATAAGCGTTGAGAAGAGCGCATCGGCATCGGTGGCGGCATCCCACGAGACGCGCAAGAGGGTGCGCTTGTCCGGGTCCATCGTGGTTTCCCAGAGCTGCTCGGGGTCCATCTCACCCAGACCCTTGAACCGCTTGAGCTCGATGCCGCGGCGACCGACTTCGTGCAGCACGCGAAGGATGGATGGGATGTTCGGCACATCGAAGACGGTGTCGGCCTCTTTGCCTTCATCAACGATCCAGGCGAACTTTGTCGGAAGCCGCTCGCCGGTGACGGCCTCTTCCTGAATGAGTGAGTAGTCGTTGATATCGAGGTTAAAGGTGTGCAGGCGTTCAAAGACTTTTTCGAGTTCGCGATTTTCGTGCAGTTCGCGCAGCATGGCGAGGCGCGATTGATCGCCATCGGTGACTTCGGCGCCGCTTCCGAGATCATCAAGCACGAGTTCGTGCTGGTCGATGAGCGTTCGCGCGTGGTGCTCACCCCAGGCGAGTGCCGTTCCGCCGGGCCAGGTGATTCGGTGGGAGGGAAGTCGGTTGGCGCCTTCCGGGTCGTCATCACGGGCGCTGAGCAGTTCGGGGAAGGGCAGGCCGCGGCGCTCGGCGATGGTGACCAGTTCATCCAGTCGGGTCAGTGTTCGGAGCAGCTGTTCAAGGTCGCGGCCGCTGATGCGTGACACTTCGACCCCGCGCTCATCGCGCAGACTCAGGATGGCGTTCTGAAGTGCGAGATCGCTGAGCACGCGAGCCATGCGCTGTTCGTTCAGAACGTACTGGCTCTTCTTGTTTCGCGTGACCTGGTAAAGCGGGGGCTGGGCGATGAAGATCTTGCCCTGCCGGATGAGTTCGGGCATCTGCCGGAAGAAGAAGGTGAGCAACAGCGTGCGAATGTGTGAGCCATCGACATCGGCGTCGGTCATGATGATGATGCGGCCGTAGCGCAGCTTCGAGATGTCGAAGTCTTCACCGATGCCGCATTGCAGCGCCTGAATGAGAATGCGGATTTCCTCAAAGCCGAGCACCTTGTCGAGGCGTGCTTTCTCGACGTTCAGAATCTTGCCTTTGAGGGGCAGCACGGCCTGAGTTGCGTGATTGCGTCCACCCTTGGCGCTGCCGCCGGCGGAGTCGCCTTCGACGATGAAGAGTTCCGACTGATCGACATCCTTCGTTGCGCAATCAGCGAGTTTCTGCGGCATTCCACCGGCATCGAGCGCGCCTTTACGCTTGATCAATTCCCGCGCCTTGCGTGCGGCTTCGCGCGCCTGGGCAGCCAGGACCGCCTTCATGCAGATCTTCTTCGCTTCGCCGGGGTTCTCTTCGAGCCAGGCGCCAAGTTGTTCGCTGATGAGCGCGCTGACAAAGCTTTCTGCCTCGGGGTTGAGCAGCTTTTCTTTGGTTTGATTGTTGAACTGCGGATCAGGCAGGCGGACAGAGACGACCGCGGTCAGGCCCTCGCGCAGATCATCGCCGGATGGTGCGATGTCCTTGAGCAGATTATTGCGCTTGGCGTAGTGATTGATGGTGCGGGTCAGCGATGTCTTGAACCCTTGCACATGCGTTCCGCCATCGGGATTGACGATATTGTTTCCGAAGGCGAGAAGGAGTTCGTTCGGGGAATCGGTGTACTGAATCGCAATATCCGCGCTGAGGCCGGAGTCATCCGCGGCGGTAAACATGCGAATTGCCGGGCTGACGGTTGTCTTCGAGCGATTGAGGTGTTCCACGTAGCCGAGCAGGCCGTTCTCGAAGTGAAACACTTCATCGCGAATCTTGCCATCTTTGTCGACTCGTTCATCCATGAGCCGAATGGTGACCCCGGGATTGAGATACGCCAGTTCGCGCAACCGGTGCTGCAATGTCTCGAAGCGAAAGGTGGTGTCGGGGAAGATGTCAGGATCCGGAAGGAAGGCGATCTTTGTTCCGGTCTTTCGCGGCTTGTCATCCGTCGCGTCAGCGCGTTCGGCGATGACATGCAGGGCTGAATCGATTTCGCCGCGCGCGAAGGTGATCAGGTAGACCTTGCCGTTCTTGACGACTTCGACCTCGGTCCAGGCGCTGAGAGCGTTGACACACTTCACTCCGACGCCGTGCAGCCCGCCGGAGACCTTGTAGGCATTGTCGTTGAACTTTCCGCCGGCATGGATCGCCGTCATGATGACTTCGACGGCGGGCCGACCGTTGATGGCAGGATTCTCATGCCGCATCGGGTCGACGGGCATGCCTCGACCATCATCAATCACCGTACAGGAGCCATCCACGCCGATGCGAATCGTCACGGTCGTGGCGTAGCCCGCCATGACTTCGTCAATTGCGTTGTCAACGCACTCGTACACCAGGTGGTGGAGCGCGTTCAGGCCCGTTCCGCCGACGTACATGCCGGGGCGCTTCCGAATCGCTTCAAGGCCTTCCAGCACCTCGATTGATTCGCTCGTATAGGTGTCAACGGGGTGGATCGGAGGGGTGTCAGACACGGAGGTCATGCGGACTCCGGCGGGTCGCCAAATGGGTTCAGATCATTCGGCAAATTATAGCCCGCATACCGCGCAGAATCGCCTCGTGGATCGCGCTGAAAGGCCGCAAGAACGGAGTTCTCGGAGTATGACGCTCGACATTCTCGGACACGATTCTTTATCGTCCTGCGCAGAATTCGACCCCGTCGATCATGGAGCATCGGCTATGCTTGTGCCGATAGATTTGGGCGGGGTTGCATTGTCCTGCTTCACCCAGTTCCGCCACGGTGTTTCCTCACGACGGATCGCGTCCAGATGACCAGCCGACCTCAGATAAATGATCAAGCCGATGATGCCTTGGCGCCGATCGGCCGACGTCGGTTTCTCATGGTTGGGCTTGGCCTGTTCGCGTTTGGGTGCGCATCGACGAGCAAGACGTCGAGTCTCCCCGGCGTAATCTGGCCGAAAGATGAGCCGCGTCCGCGTCAACCCATCGCGACCAGACCAACACCTCCGACGACGACGGCACCGCCCGCCGCGCCGGCGTCGCTGGAGTTCTCCGGCGTCATCAGTCGAAACCGGTGGTCAGCGGGCGACCCCGTTCCGACTCTGATGGACCGGCTTACCGGCGTGCGCTACATCACGATTCATCACGACGGAATGAACCCGTTCTTCGGCGATGACTCGGCCAGCGCCGCGGACCGGATTGAATTGATTCGTCGTTCACACCGCGGCAAGGGATGGGGCGATATCGGCTACCACTTTGTCGTGGACCGAGGTGGGCGAATCTGGCAGGGGCGGCCCCTCGGCTTCCAGGGAGCGCACGTCAAGGATCACAACGAACAGAACATCGGCATCATGGCCCTCGGCAACTTTGACCTGCAATCTCCGTCCGATGCGCAGGTTGTTGGCCTGTCGCGCCACGTCTCAGCCATTGTTCAGCGTTTCGGGATTCCGGTCGGAAATGTCCGAACGCACCAGGAATGGGCGGCGACAGCGTGCCCCGGGCGCAATATGCAGCACCGAATCGTGACGATGCGATCGCGCTCATTCGTGGCCTGATGGGGGCGGCGAAGTTCTGCTCAGTTCCAGCACACACCCTTCGGCGGCTTGTCGGCCGGCTGACCATGTTCCGCGGCGCGGATCAGTCGATCGATCGCCTTGAGTTCGCTGGCGATGTAGGCCGCTCGCCGCTTGGGGTCGGGTTCCGCGAGCAGGTGGTACTTGCGCGAAGGATCGCCGAGCAACTCTGAGCCCAGCAACTCAATGAGAGCATGCGTTGGAACTTCTTCGCGATCGAACAGTCCGCGAATCTTGGCAACCGTGTGCATGCGTCGGATGTGCGTTGTATCCAAAAGACCGCGAAGGCGACTGCGAACAGTTCCCAGTGTCGCCTCTTCATCGTGCATTTCGAGCGGCCGCAGGACTGCCCGGCGGTAGAGCCGTTCCCCCTGCGGTTCGTCCATCTCAATGATCCGAGCCCGGCAGATTCCGAGCAGGACGACATCGTGCACCTCGTCCGATCGCCGGTGGTGTTGAACGATCTGACCCACACACACCGCGGGCTTGAGCTGTGGCGCGGTCTGATAGTCGTGCTGCACATCGTCCGCAGCAAAGTTCGCCATCGCGATCTGGCCTGCTGAATCCATTGCTTCCTGAAGCATCTGCCGGTATCGCGGCTCAAAAATGCGGAGAGGCATCAGCGTGTGCGGCAGCAGCACCACATTCGCGAGCGGAAACACCGCGATTGGACGAGAGAAATTGATCTGAATCGTCTCACCCATCACGTGATGATAGGCGACCCATATCAACACACCCGCGACGGGTAAAGGTCGCGGGTGCGGAATCTCATTCAGGATGAATCTCGTTCGTCGAGACTTACTCGAAGTTCGCCTGCACTTCCTCGATGGCTTGCGGAAGGTTTGTGCGAACGTAATTGAGCTGGTCAGCGGTCAGTCCGAGCGCGCTGATCGCGATCGGATCGATTGAAAGGTCGGTCAGGTCGCCTCGGAAACCGAGATTCTGTTCAGCCGCCAGGCGCTCCGCGATGTATACCAGCCAGGTCAGGATTCGATTCGGTTCCGGCAGTGACATCGGGTTGTGATGATGCCCGGTGACATAACTGAAAGACTTCGGGAACTTCCACATTTCGCAGAGGGCCTTGCCGAACTCCTGGTGATCGGCACCGAACACCGCTTGTTCGATCTCAAGCATGTTACAAGTGGGGGTGCCTTCCTTATCGAAGGTCATTCGCTCGAATACCTGAGCGAGCTTCTGACGATCACTCTGCATTTCCACCATAATGCCGATGTCGTGGATCAATCCAGCCAGGAACGCTTCATCGGGCAGCCCAAGCTTGAGTTGATCAGCCAGCAGTTTTGCGCCGGCAGCCGTTGCGACGGAGTGCATCCACAGATCGCGGGCGTTGAACTTCGGGCTCAACTCACCGCCGCGAAAGAGCTTGGCCAATGAAGCGGCAATGGCGATGTTCTTGACGGCATTCAGGCCCAGCAGAACGATCGCACGATTGATCGAACCGATCTGACGGGGAAGACCGTAGAACGCGCTGTTCACGACCTTGAGTATGCGGCTGCACAACGCGGGATCGTGGCTGATCACATTGTGCAGATCCTGAGCGGTCGAGCTTGGGTCTTCAACCAGCTCGATGATCCGCAGTGTGATCTCGGGCAAGGTTGCAATGTGACTGATGCTCTTCAGCGTGGCGTCGATGATCGCGGGCTTCGCGTTCGTCGTCGTGGTCATGCGCGCGGTCCCTTATCTGGTTCCTCGAGGGTGAGAGACTCAACGAACATCGACGCGGCATACCCCGCACTTGATTCGGAAGTGAGAATGCGATGATGAATCCTGTTGAAGGCAACGCATACACCAATCGTCCGATAATGGGCGAATGACGGGTCAGTATGTGTTGCACTTTCGGATCGGGACCGATCCGAGGTCGATCGTCGCGAGTTGCTCCGCGACCCGAATGCCGGTTTGACCGTGACCGAAGGGGTGTTCGATCGGACAATGGCCCCGGTTGATTGCGTTGCGTGCGGCAATCTGCAGACCTGCGAGCGAACCGTCCTTGCAGTCAATGACGTTCGCCGCCCGTTCCCGACCGTTCTGGCGCGAGCCAATGTTGACAACGGGCAGTCCGAGCGCTGCGCACTCGATCAACCCCGCGCTGGAGTTGCCGACCAGAACCTTCACCCGTCGGAGCAGGCCGATGAACTGTGGCCGCGACAGATGCGGCACATGCAGGATGCCGCTGGACTCGATGGCCCGCATGATTCCCTGACGACCCGGGTCGTGATTGGGATGGAGAGCAAGGAGCGGGCCGAACTCCTGCAGTGACTTGATGATCGTGAGTGCGCGCGCCTCTTCGACTTCGTCCGCGTATCCGGTCGGATGAAACAGCATGACTGCGTTCGGCATGCCGAAAGTGCGAAACGTCTCATCATCCAACACCGGGCAATCCGCCAGATCGTCAAGCGCGGGGGAGCCGACAATATGAATATGTGCTGGCGATTCTCCCATGGTACGGAGTCGTTCAGCGCTCGTTTCCGTCGCCGGAAAGTGCAGGTGCGCAAGCTTTGAAATTGCGTGTCGCAACGCTTCATCGGCGATTCCTTCCGCGCGGTCGCCGCCATGGAGGTGAGCCACATGGATACCCGCGAGACTTGCGCTGACAGCGCCCCCAAATGCTTCGAGCCGATCACCGAGGACGACCACCACTTCCGGAGCGAGTTGTTGAAAGACGCTCGGCATTCCGGAGATCAGCCGCCCCAAGGCCGTGACATCCGCGAGGTGTCCCGTCTCACCCGCGCGCTGCGCTTCAAGACGCGCAGCGATGGGAAACGCCGCTGCAACCTCTCTTTCGGTGAATGCGGGTGGCAGCAAGTGTGTCCCGGTGACCACAAGATTCAACTGAAGACTTGGATGCTGATGTATTGCTTCGATGACCGATCGCAACAGGCCGTACTCGGCGCGTGTCCCGGTCAACACCAAGATGCGCCGCTGGGCCATCACGCGAGGTCGCTTTCCGTCAACGGTTGATTCGCCTGCACATCGTGCGCAAGAGTTCGACCGATGACTTCATCAAGCCGCCACGGTTCGAGGCCGATTCCCGGGCGTTTGATTGTCAGGTCTTCGTGTTGCAGTCGGTGGCCGACGGACATAGCGTGCGTGGTGGTCAGTGACTGGCGGGCCACGCTTCGTACATCGCGTTCAATGGCGAGCAGTTCCTTGTTCGATGGTCCAAGCATTCGCCATGCGCGGTGTGCCAGTGAAGTGTACTCCGTAAAGGCGGATGGATCGAGAGACGCCGCGTGATCGGGTCCACTGGCATGCCGATCGTACGTGAGATGTTTCTCCAGCAGACTGGCGCCAGCAGCAACGGCCAGACCTCCGGTTTCAATGCATTCCGTGTGGTCGCTGTACCCCGTAGGCCTTCCGGTGAGTTTCGCGACGGCCCGAATCCCGCCGAGTGCGGCTTCTTCTTCGGGTGTGGGGTAGGCGCTGACGCAATGAAAGAATGCGGTTGTGTGGCGGTCAAGCCACAGTGCTGCGCGCTCAACTTCCTGCGCGGTCGATGCGCCAGTTGAAATCAGTAGCGGGCGACTCGTCGCACCAAGAGCTGCGAGCAAGGGCAGATTGATGAGATCGGGAGATGCGGTCTTCAATGCATCCCACGCGAGATGCGCTGCTGGCTGAACGAGTTCCACGCTGAAGATTGTCGCGATTGCGTGCATGCCAAGTGCGTGAGCGACATCGACGATTTCGCGCATCGCTGCATCATCAAGCTCGAGCGCCTTCAACATTTCAAATGGATCCTCTGCGCCCGCATCCTTCTGGTACGACGCGAGTCGGGCAGCGCGGCTGAGCAGCAGGTCGGCGCGGAACCACTGTGTCTTGACCGCATCAGCACCGGCGGCCTTGGCGGCATGGATCAATTCAATGGCGCGATCGAGTGAGCCATCATGATTCACACCGATCTCCGCGATGATGTAGGGACGAAACGCAGGGCCGATCTCCCGTGTTCCGATCTTCACGATGATTCTCCCCCTGCTGCGGAACCGCTCGATTGCAGCACAGCTTCCGCCACGGCAAGATCGACCGCATGGTCGATATCAATCACAGCGCCTTCGTCATTTCGGATTCCGAATCGCCTGGTTCCGAGGAATGCATGCGGCTGATTCGGATCGACGCGAAACAATGAGTCGCGCGTCACCGCAATGACGCCTCCATCGGGAAGAAACAGAAGGGGCAGATCCTGACGGCGGTACACGGTGTTCGGAATGAACGCATTGACCTGCCCGTCGTCACTCAACTGCACCATCCAGTAGGGGTGATGCTTGCCGACGGGAGCGTAGCTTTGCACACTGTCTGCATCCTGTTCAATCAGCGCTTCCACCGCACGATCGATCAATCGGGGCGGTCGGACGGGCACGTTTCCGTAAAGAATGACAACGCATTGCGCGCCATCTCTGCTCTTCTCAACGGCGTGGCGGACCGCGCTGTCCACCGTGGCAAGGTCATCCGCAAGTTCAGGCGGTCGATTGATGACTTCGATGCCCGCATTGGTCGCGGCTTCCGCGATGGCTGCTCCATCGGTGGAAACGATGATTCGGTCACAGTAACTGCTCTCTTGAGCGTGCTCGATTGAATAGGCAATGATCGGTCGTCCGGCGATCACGCGCGTGTTCTTGGAGGGCAGGCCCTTGCTGCCCGCCCGAGCGATGATGACCGTCAGTACGCGCGTTCTGTCAATCATGGCCAAAGCGTCCGCAGACCCTCGCACTGCTCACCTTCGGCTGCGCGGAGCGCTTTTCGATTGTGCAGGAGCCGTGTCCAGATGTCAGCAAGCGGCAGGTCCAACACCGTGCCCACTGACGTTGATCCATTCAAGTCAAGTTCACGCAACGGGACAGCCCCGTCACTGAGAATCAGCATGCGACGATTGAGCTCATGCCACATGACGCGCTCCGGCGCCATGGCAGTGGCCAGATCGTCATCTCGATCATCGAAGGGGGGAGGACCTTCGATCACGGCGCATCCGAGGACTGCCATCCATCGATCATAGAACGAGTCGATGTCTTCATAGGTCTCGCGTCGTCGCTGGAGACGTGGAACAATCCAGGGAAGCGCCATCGCGGCAGTTCCGGGTTGCGGCGTCAGGTGTTCACGTTGACTGATGATCCACTCAATGTGTTCGATGACTTCGCCCAAGCGGTCCTCACCCATCATCGCTGCATGGGTTTCCCCGCGATCGGCGTGCAGGTCTATGCTGATCACATCGGGCCGGGCGTTCATCAGTCGCTCGATGGTGGCGCGGCCGGGGAGCAATGTCGTGCGGACATGGATGGGCAGTCCCCGCGTCCGTGCACCGTTGATAATCTCATCAAACTGTGGATGGAGCAGTGGATCGCCCGCGCCGACGAGCGATATCACCTGCTCACGGCCGTCGAGTTGATCGAACAACTTCAGTACCCCGTCCATGTCGAAGTCAGGCCGACCGGTTCGGCATCTCAGCGAATCGGCAAACCGACCGTGGTCGACTCGGCGGGTCGTCAGTTCAAGCATGATGTGCTGTGGTCGAGTCAGGGGCTCATCAAGCGACTCGATCGCATCCGCGATCTGGCATGAAGAAGCCGATTGAGGATCGTTGATCCCCTGCGCGCGAAGTGCGCGTTCAAGTCTCTTGCAACGACTGGACGTTTCGGCCGCGGCGCGGATGAGTGAACGCCGGAGTCTTTGAGGTACCGCAACGTTGGCTTCGCGCGCGATGGGATCGTGCTGCGGTGCGTGCGGTTGATAGATAAGCACCCCGCCAATTGTTGAAAGTCGGTTGCGTTGACTGAACTCCGTCATCAACGTGCGACTGACGAGACACGCGCCCAGGCCAGGCGGCGACTGCGTGAAAACCAACCCGTGTTGATCCGGCTGTTCCTGAAAGCGCGCGATAAGTGCATCAATTCCCGATTCATCCGACGGATCAACGAGTGGCCAATCCGGGCCGACGATGATCGCCGCATCGAGCGCGTGTTTCTCCATGACCGGTCGCATGGCCTGCGGAGCCAGCGCTTCATCGCATGCCGCTATGCCGGCAATTCCGCCGCGCCAACTCGTCTCGGCCCATCGCCGCGCGAGCATGACCGCCCGGTGCTCCGGCCCGAACGGTGAATTCCCACACCGCTCGACAATCAGGCGGTGTTGAAGGCGCGATTCGTCGAGTAACAACGATGGATCAAATGAATCGGGCACCAGGAGAATGACCGAATCCAGTCGGGCACTGCGGTTGAGATTCTCAAGCGTTGCCTGAAGAATCGTCGAACCCAAGAACGTCCGTTGCAGGTGACGCTGCTCATCGGAGAGGTGTCGCGCGGGGTCAACGGCGATGATGGCGGCAACGCGTTTCGACGACGCGGTTGCAGGGCGTGTTTGCGCGTGATCTGACTCGATGCGTTGCGGAGAATCACCCCCGCCCGGCCGATCAAAGCGGCCGCCATTCAGTAACTCTTCTGCCC
>CBFGRU010000021.1:0-21158 GCA_965651255.1 uncultured Phycisphaerales bacterium | reverse complement strand
GAGGCCTGTTCGTTTTTTCATACAAATGCAATCACCCTGAGGGGGCGCAAGACCCTCACGAAGCCCTGGAGCAACCCTCAGGCAGCTTTCAGTCCGCGCAGCATGTCGGCCAGATTGCCAATCAGCGTTGCCAGTTCCGGGAAACACACCAGTTGCATCGCCTCATCCGGGCTGACCCATCGCCGCCGGCGCTGGGATGCTTCCGGCCAGTCATGAAGCGTTTCGAACACGGCCATGGGATGGACCGTCACGATTCGCCTTTTCCCGTTCTTGCGGTACGTGAATTGACCAAGCATCATGGCTTCGGCGCGGCCGAGCAGACCGGCTTCTTCGTATGCCTCTTGTTCCGCGGATTCGTGCGGCAGCAGGCCGCGTTCAAGATGGCCCTTCGGCACGAGCCAGCGGTCTCCGCGAACGGCTGAGATCAATGCAACCTCGATCCCGCCCTGCCACAGTGAAGATCGTGTCGGTGCAACCGGTCGATAAGGAATCACCGCTGACTGCAACACATCCACCTTGCCGGACTTGCGGGAATGTTGTTTTGCCGTGCGACCCATCGCAGCTCTGACCTCCCAACCGGGGCGAAGAAATCTTTGGCGTGTATCGACCGGATGAATGGTCGCACCTTGTGAAATTCCCGTTAACCTCTTCATTACCCGGCCGAGATCCGCGTCGGAAAGGGAGCGAGCCATATGACCCACTTTGAATGGAACTTGCCGTACTCCTCGCAGCGCGAAGCGGTCCTCGGGCGCGAGGTGGTGGCGACCTCGCAGCCGATCGCAGCCCAGGCCGGGCTGGACATCCTGGCGCGCGGCGGAAATGCGGTTGATGCAGCCGTCGCGACTGCGATCACGCTGACCGTCGTCGAACCAACATCGAACGGAATCGGTTCAGATGCATTTGCACTGGTGTGGACGGGCGGCGGGCTGCACGCGCTCAATGCTTCGGGCCGATCGCCGCGTGGCATGACGCCGGAAAAGTATGCCGGCATGACCAGAATTCCGTTCACCGGGTGGGCGGGTGTGACAACGCCGGGCGCAGTCAGCGCGTGGGTCGAACTGTCACGCCGATTCGGTCGATTGCCGTTTGAAGATCTTTTCGAGCCGGCGATCCGCGCAGCGCGCGGTGGCTTTCTCGTCACGCGCCAGACAGCGTACTACTGGGATCGTGGGTTTCAATCGCTTGGCGATCGCGCGGAATGGTCTGAAGTCTTTGCTCCTCGCGGACGCCCCCCGCGCGCCGGTGAGCGGGTTCGCCTTCCGCATCATGCGCAAACGCTCGAACTCATCGCGCGGACGAACGGTGATGCGTTCTACCACGGCGAACTCGCTCGCCGCATCGCCGACCACGCGCGGGCGACCGATGGCCTGATCACCGAAGATGACCTCGCCCGACATGCCGCGGATTGGGTTCGTCCCCTTGGCCATGATTTCCACGGCTATACCCTGCACGAGATACCGCCGAACGGTCAGGGCATCGTGGCTCAGATCGCGCTCGGGATACTGCAGCGGTTTCGACTTGATGAAGTGGAAGTTGATTCCGCTGATTCGCTGCATCTGCAGATCGAGGCGATGAAACTCGCCTTTGCAGATGGGCATCGTTACATCGCCGATTCCGATGCGATGATGTTTCCGGCGGAGATGCTGCTCTCCTCGGAGTACCTCCAGGAGCGGGCGGGGCTGATTGACCGCGCACAGGCGGGTGATCCGAAACATGGCCAGCCGAAGCAGGGCGGGACAATCTACCTTGCCACCGCCGACCGTGAAGGCACGATGGTGTCATTCATTCAATCCAACTACACCGGGTTCGGTTCGGGTGTGGTGGTTCCGGGAACGGGTATCGCGCTTCAGAACCGTGGCTGCTGCTTCTCGCTGGAAGATGATCATCCGAATCGTGTCGGCCCCGGCAAGCGGCCGTACCACACGATCATTCCTGCGTTTGTTACAAGAAACAATCAACCGGTCATGGCGTTCGGCGTCATGGGCGGCTTCATGCAGCCGCAGGGTCACGCGCAGGTCATGTTGCGCACGATTCTGCATCGGCAGAATCCGCAGGCCGCGCTCGATGCCCCGCGCTGGCGCGTTGAATCGGGACGAGCCGTTGTCCTGGAACCGGGATTCAGCGATGAGACCATCAGGCAACTCCGGGAACGCGGCCACGAGATTTCAATCGCCTCGGCGCGGACGGTTGAACACGGCGGTGGACAGGCGATCTGGAAGTTTGATGCCGTTGATTCAGGCCCCGCGGCGTCGGGCGATGCAGCGTACTTCGCGGCAAGCGATCTGCGGCGCGACGGTCAGGCGGTCGCCCGTTGAGGTCGTACCGGCTCTGACCATCGGCTATTATGCGGCTTTCCGATCGACCACCGCAAGAAGGAGCTTCGTGCACATGGCCACTGTTACCGCCGGTTCGTCGAGCATTGTGGAACTGCTCGGTTCTGAAGCAGACTCGCTCCTGTCGCACGTCGCCAAGGTCGATCGCTCTCATCTGCACCTGCCCGGGCCGAACTTTGTCGATCAAGTCTGGACGAAGTCCGATCGGTCGCCGCAGGTGTTACGCTCATTGCAATCACTCTTTTCGACCGGCCGCCTTGCCAACACCGGGTACCTCTCGATTCTGCCTGTTGATCAGGGCATCGAGCACTCGGCCGGGGCTTCCTTTGCGAAGAATCCGATTTACTTTGATGGCGAGAACATCGTCAAGCTCGCCATTGAGGGCGGATGCAACGCCGTTGCCACAACGTTCGGAGTGCTGGGCACACTTTCACGCCAATACGCCCACCGCATCCCGTTCATCGTCAAGTTGAATCACAACGAACTGCTGACGTATCCGAACCAGTTTGACCAGATCATGTTCGGTACGGTCGAGGAAGCGTGGAACCTCGGTGCCGTGGCGGTCGGTGCGACCATCTACTTCGGCAGCGAGGAGTCGGGGCGTCAGATCGTTGAAGTCGCTGAAGCATTCCAGCATGCACATGAGTTGGGCATGGCGACGATTCTCTGGTGCTATCTGCGCAACAGCCAATTCAAGGTGGGGGGGAAGGACTACCACACGGCGGCGGACCTCACCGGGCAGGCCAATCATCTCGGCGTGACGATTCAGGCCGACATCATCAAGCAGAAACTGCCCGAAACGAACGGCGGGTACACCGCGCTGAACTCCGGCAATTCATCGTACGGCAAGCTTGATCAGCGAATGTATTCAGAGCTTACCAGTGATCATCCCATCGACCTCTGCCGGTACCAGGTGATGAACTGCTACATGGGGCGTTGCGGGCTGATCAATTCGGGTGGTGCAAGCGGTGCGAATGACTTTGCGGATGCGGCCCGAACCGCGGTCATCAACAAGCGCGCCGGCGGCATGGGCCTCATCTCCGGTCGAAAGGCGTTTCAGCGACCGATGAGTGAGGGGGTCAAACTGCTTCATACGATCCAGGATGTGTATCTGGATGGCGCGATCACGGTGGCGTGATGGCGGTATCACCGACCCACATCATCGGCAACCGATTTCAAAGCACGCAACGGACGGGCTAAACTTGACGGTCGTTCCGCCTGGTTTGACTTGTTGTGCGCGACACCATGAGCGAATCACACCCCCGCAGTTTCTTTGCTGATTTTCGAGTGTTCTTTGTGCGTGGGCTGGTGGTCCTCCTGCCTTCGGTGCTGACACTGTGGATCGTGGTGAAGGCGTACCAGTTCATCGATACGACGATCGCCGAGCCGATCAACCGGGGCATCCGTCTGGTGATGTACAACGCCACCCCGCACTGGGGGGTGTTGCGAAACGAGTTTGAGCCCACCGATGATGAGATCGCGGCGGAACGGGCACGCCTGGTACAGAGTGGAAGACGGAACCTGAACGACAGCGTGATTCGGGGCGAACTGGTTTCGCGCGAGATTCAGCAGTGGTGGGATCGTCGGTTTTTCGGCGCGATGAACCTGGTCGGCCTGATCGTCGCGATTACCGGGGTGTACATCGCGGGCCGACTCCTCGGCGGATTTTTTGGTCGTCGAATCTATCGACGCCTGGAAACGGCAATCACATCACTCCCGATTTTCAAACAGGTCTACCCCAGCGTGAAACAGGTGGTGGATTTTCTGTTCGGACAGGATCGGCAGATTCAATTCAACCGGGTGGTGCTGGTTGAGTACCCGAGAAAGGGCATCTGGTCGGTCGGGCTGGGAACGGGCGCGGCGATGCGCTCGGTGCAGGATGTCACGGGCGAGGAATCGATGACCATCTTCATTCCATCATCACCCACGCCGTTTACCGGGTACACGATCACGGTGCCGCGCCGGAGTGCGATCGACCTTCCGATCACGATCGATGAAGCGCTGAAGTTTGTGGTGTCGGGCGGGGTGTTGTTGCCGAAGGGTCAGACTCCGCCCGGTGCGGAAGGGTTGGTGATCGAGCAGCCGGCATCGCCTTCGAACCCGACCGGATTGATCCCGATTACGGATGATGGTGATGAGAATGGGGGAACATCGTCAACTTCTCCAGATCGGCCGACCCCACCGAAAGGGACGTGAGGGGTAGGATTCGTGTGCGTTCGGACATTGAAGTCAGTTTGATTTGCAACAGCAAAGGATGGTTCATGCAGATCACCGTGACCGGTCGTCACCTCGACCTGACCCCCGCGATCGAGGAGTACGCCAATCGCAAGGCCTCAAAACTCACGCGCTACTTTGATCGAGTGCAGCAGATTGAAGTGCGTATCGACAAGCAGAAGAACGAGTACGAGGTTGAATTGATCGTGGATGTGGAACACCACGACCCGTTCGTCGCGACTGCGAAGGCGGAGGATCTGTACGCTTCGATCGACCTCGCGGTGGATAAGGCCGCTCGCCAGCTCAGCGATCACAAGAATCGATTGCGGGACAACAAACACCCGCATGCATCAGGGAAGTGAACCGATGAAACTGCTCGACTTTGTGGTGCCGGAGGCAATCGTCGCCGACCTGAAGGCCCGGACGAAGGAAGAAGCGATTCCGGAGATTATCGACGCTCTGGTCGCAAGCGGTGCGATCACCGAGAATCAGCGCGAAGAGTTCATCGCATTGATTCGGGATCGCGAGAAACGCGCCACGACCGGTCTGGGGCATGGTGTGGCGACTCCGCACGCCAAGCATTCGGATATCAAGCAGATCAAGGCCGCCGTCGCCGTGAGTCATCACGGGGTGGAGTTCAACGCCCTTGATCGGCAACCGGTGTTTACCGTGTTTCTGTTGCTCAGCCCGGCAGAGCGGCCGGAGGATCATCTCGACGCGATGCAGGTGATCTTTGATAACCTGAATCAGGAACGGTTCCGCCGTTTTCTGCGTCAGGCACGGACGAGGGATGAGATTGTCACCCTGCTGACCGAAGCGGATGAAAAGCAACCGGTCCGCTGAGCGATGAAATCATGTCTTGGCTGATGATGGTGAGTGAGTGTGCTTCGATGCGGTGATTCGATCTGGTTTTTCCTGCGACTTTGTGATGTCGAATACAGCGACGGCGACAACGGTGATTATCAATCGACTGGGCATGCACGCCCGGCCGGCGATGATGTTCGTTGAGGTCGCGTCGCGTTTCCCGTGCGAGATTACGGTTCGCAGGAAGGATCAGACGGAGTGTTTCGACGGCAAGAGCATCATGCAGGTCATGATGCTCGCCGCGACGCAGGGAACGGAGATCGAGATCTGCGCGAAGGGCGCTGAGGCCGGCGGCGCGATTGAAGAACTCCTGGCGTTGATCAAGTCAAAGTTCGATGAAGAGTGAGTCGTCTGATCGCATGCGAATCCGGTAGGATTGATGCGATGGGTGGGGACCCGTGTGTTCGCACTCACGCAGGCAAGGAGGGTTGTTGCCATGTTTCACGACCAGTTCCGTATCGCCTCCCGATGGATGACGATGCCGTTGTTCTTCTGCTCGGTTGCCCTGATCAGCATCGGTGGTCCCGGCACACCGGTTGCAGCGCAAGGCGCGCCGGTTGAAGTGGAACCAGCATCGACTTTCTCGCTGACGGCTGCGGAACGGGCCGCCGGTTGGGAAGTGCTTTTTGATGGCACATCAACCGATGCCTGGCGCGGGTATCGAAACGAGTCCTTCCCGGCGAAGGGTTGGATCATCGAAGATGGATCGCTGAAAGTGACTGCCGGTGGTGGTGGTGGAGACATCATCACCCGCGATCGCTACGGCGACTTTGAGTTGGTGCTGGAGTGGAAAGTTGCGCCCGGGGCGAACAGCGGCATCATGTATCGTGTGAACGAAGCGCACAGCTATCCGTGGCAGACCGGGCCTGAGTATCAGATTCTGGATGATGCCGGATACAACGTGGCGCCGGATCACGTGCATGCTGCGGGGTCGTTGTATGACATGTACCCGCCAGCGGAAGGCAAGATCACGAAGCCCGCTGGTGAATGGAACACGACGCGCATTCGGATTCAGAATGATCGACTCGAACACTGGCTGAACGGGATGAAAGTGGTCGAGGTGAACACGGCGCAGGATGCGTGGCGGGAGCGGATTGCCCAAAGCAAGTTTCGCGGCTACGAAGGGTTCGGCGTGCTGCCGATGGGACACCTCGCCCTCCAGGACCATGGCAATGATGTCTGGTTCCGCAACATTCGGGTGCGACATCTCGATCGCGCAATGCCGAGAGAGATCGATCTTCTGCAGGATGATTCGCTCGAACGAATGGGCGTGTTCCTGAACGACGGCGCATCCATGGAAGATGTGTTCACGATCGAAGGTGGAGTGCTGAAGTGTTCCGGAAAGCCAAGTGGCTTTCTTCACACGATGGACTCGTACCGGGATTTCGTATTGAAGCTCGAGTGGAGGTGGGATCCGGAAACTCAGGTCGCGGGCAACAGTGGGGTCCTGCTGCGCGTGCAGGGTGAGCTGCGAACCTGGCCGCAATGTATTGAAGCGCAGTTACAGGCCGGGAACGCTGGCGATCTGCTCGCGCTGGGGGGCGCAACGATGCGTGGTGACCCGGACCGCACGCGAGGCATTCGGACGACCAAGTTACATGCCGCTGAACGTGAGGCCGGCGAATGGAACGAGTATGAGATTCATGTCCTCGGCGATGCAATCACTCTGTTCGTCAACGGCGAGAAGGTGAATCACGCGACCGGATTGGCGGCAGTCTCCGGCCCGATCGCGCTGCAGTCTGAGGGTACTCCGATTCATTTTCGCCGCATGCGGATCGCGCCCATTCCGTTCATTCCGAACCACGGGCCGATCGTACCGATACCAGCGGCAGACGATCAGTAGGCACACCAGCGCAGCGCTGCGTTCGCATCAAGAACATTGTTTCGAGCAGGGCAGTCGTCAGAGTACGCCAGGCCTATTCGTCAGCCGATTCACCTGCTTTGATGATGGCGACGGCCTGATCCGGTGTCATCGTGCCTTCAGCGACATATGCAGCCAGTTCGCGTTTGGTTGCTTCGCGCGCTCTTCCCACCACCATGTTGCGGGTCATCGTGAAGATGATGGCAATGATCGCGATCAGGCACCCCAGAACGATCGCAACCAGAGGGATCAGGATGTCCTCATCAACCAGCTTGATCATGGCTTCCTCAAAGGTCGTTACTTGGGCGAGCAGGTTGATTGAAGCGGCCAACATGATCTGAACTCCGCATGGCGTTGGATTCAATAGTGGATCATCTGCGGTGCGCAATGGCGTGCGGACGCAGTTATTGTACGGTAAGCGATGGGCTTGTTTTCATCTGATTCTCGTTTCATGAAGCAAAGCTGGCTGCCTCTTCAGGCAGCCAGCACGCTTCATGATACTTGGAGATGATCGACGACAGTCAATTCAGGCGGGTTGCGCCTCGCCTTGCCGGCGGGCAGCCCGATCGGGCTTCACCAGTCGACTCGATTCGATCCTGCGCTTGGCCTCTTCGGCCTCGGCAAATCCTTCGCCGAAACGAATGAGCCGCAGACTGTTGGCGATCACGATCACGTAGCCGAAGGCATACAGGAACGGGGCCACCCAGATGTTGATCTGGCCCGTCGCAGCCAGCGCCAGCCCGACGACCGCGAGTGCAATGGAGAAACCAATGTTCTGCGCGATGATCGCACGGGCCTTGCGTGCCAATTCCAGAAGGAACGGAACCAGTTTCAGGTCGTCGTTCATCAGCGCTACGCCCGCGGAGTTCGTCGCGATGTCCGAGCCGGAAAGCCCCATCGCAACGCCAACGTCGGCCGAAGCAAGGATCGGACCGTCATTGATGCCGTCGCCGACCACCAGGGTGCGATGTCCCTTCTGAATGAGGTACTTCAGTTCTTCGTGCTTTTCTTCCGGCAGGCACTCGGCCTCAACGGCATCCACACCGACTGACTGCGCCACGCGCTTCGCGACCGAGAGACGATCGCCGGTGAAGATGCACACTCGACGCACGCCAAGCTTGCGCATTCGCTCAACCGTTTCCGCCGCGTTCCTGCGAAGCTTGTCTTCCAGACCCACCGCGCCGAGGTACCGACCGTTCTGCATCACGTGCACCGCCGACATGCCTTCGATTTTCTGCTGCACCTGCTGCACATCGGCACGAATGGCCGGGTTCACGTCCATCAGCCAGGCCGCCAGACCCACGAGCACTTCGCCCTCGGCGGTGGTGGCCTTGACCCCACGTCCGTGCAGCTCTTCGTATCGCTCGACGGCGTTGGGCGTGATGCGCGCCTTCTTCGCTGTTTCCATGATCGAACGGGCGAGCGGATGGTTCGATGACTGTTCGCCATCGGCTGCGGCCTGCAACAGCGCTGCGCCGGCGATGCCCTCGGTCGGGGCCAGCCGGCTGACTTCGAACTTTCCGGTCGTGAGCGTGCCGGTCTTGTCGAGGACGACCGTATCGATGTTTGCGGCTGATTCAAGCGTTCGCGCCTGTTTCACCATGATGCCCAGTCGGGCCGCCGCGGCAAATGCAGCCACCATCGCCGTCGGGTGAGCAATCAGAAGAGCGCCCGGGCAGGTGACGACCAGCACGGTAATCGCGCGAATGGCGGCCTGATCGCGGACCGCGGGATCAGCGCTCTTCGCGGTAAAGAACCACACCAGGCCGGCGACCATCAAGACGACCGGAACGTAGTACGAGGCAAGTTGTTCAACCAACTCCTGCTTGGAACTGCGAGCAGACTCTGCCTCGCGAATGAGTTTTTCAACCTTGCCGATGGTCGTATCGCCCGCGACTGCCGTCACTTCCACATCAATCTGTCCGGTGAGGTTGGTCGTGCCGGCGTAAACCTCGGTGCCTGCCTGGGCTTCGATCGGCACGGCTTCACCGGTCAGCGATGCCTGATTGATATCTGACTGCCCGCGAATGATGCGGCCGTCGACGGGAAGGTTCTCACCCGCGCGGACCCGAACGACCTGCCCGACCCGCAACTGGCTGATCTTGACATCCCGTTCCTGACCGTCTTCAACCAGATGCGCGATGTTCGGTGTCAGGCCGACAAGGTCGCGGATCGCTCGTTGCGCTCCCCACGCCGTTCGGCTGAGGATCAGGTCGGCCATCCACAGGAAGAAGGCCAGGAATCCCGCCGCAAGAAAATTGGCAACGGCAATGGCGGCCAGTACCGCGATGGCAGCCAGCGATGAGCTGGATGGGCGGCCGTTGCGAACTTCCTTCCACGCGCCCCAGATCAGAGGGACCGCCAACATCATCGCTCCGAAGAACGCGGGGAGTTGGGCCACTGATTCGTGCGTCCCGGCAATGGCCAGCGCCCAGGAGCACAGCAGAAGTACACCACCCATGAGCGCGAAGAAGAGTTGCCGCTCAAGCCGCTCGCCACCGTGAGCTTCCAGCTCCGGCGATGCGGGCGTCAGGTCAACGGCGTTCTCCTGTTCAGAAGCGGGAATCTGCGCGACTGCTGCATCGGACATCCGTGCTCTCCGTACTTGACCGGGTCAGGAGGAAACAGGGTCGAGATCCAAGAAATGACACCACGCAGGCGCAAGGGACATCGACCGTCAGGGCTATGGTACGCTGCATTCAGTGGTCCGGTTCGGGTTGAGGAGGCGGTTTTCGGTATCCTGAGGGCGGGATGAGGCCGCGCCTCTCCACTGGCTCAGGCAAGGAGGTTTCGTGCGAGATCGTGTGGCAATCATCGGGGACGGGCAAATGGCACTGGTCACCGCGGATGTCCTGTGGGCCAATGGGCATGAAGTCACGATCTGGGGGCCGTTTCCTCATGATGTGCGGGAACTCGGGCGGACCCGACGTGCGCCGCGACGCCTGGCAGAGTTTGTGCTCCCCGAGTCAGTCGAGGTCGAGGTCGAGGCCGCGACGGCGTTGGCGCACGCCACCGTCGTGATCAATGCCATTCCAACGCAGTTCATCCGAAGTGTATGGACGAACCTGGCTGCGGATGTCCCCGCGCACGCGCTGATCGGTTGTGTGGCGAAGGGAATCGAGAACGAGACGCTCAGGCGGCCGAGTGAGATCATCGAAGCTTGTCTGCAGAAGGCCGGGAATCACCCGGAACGGGCCCTGGTTGCCATCTCGGGACCGACGATTGCAGCCGAACTTGCTCGCCATCTGCCCGCCACCCTGCTTGCGGCATCGCCCGATGCAGCCGCGGCCGAGCATGTGCAGGAAATGCTCGGAACCGATTGGTTGCGCGTCTACACCCATGACGATGTGATCGGTGTTGAGCTGGCCGGTGCGGTGAAGAATGTCATCGCGCTGGCGGCTGGGATCGTGGATGGCATGTCACTTGGGATTAATGCGAAATCCGCGCTCCTCGCGCGGGGGCTCGCCGAGATCGTGCGGCTCGGACAGGCGCTTGGTGCCCGCGCGGAAACGTTCTTCGGCGTGGCTGGGGTAGGTGACCTTTCAACCACCTGTTTCTCACCGCAAAGCCGAAATCGATCGACCGGTGAACGACTCGGGCGGGGAGAGAATCTGGATGCAATTCTGGCTTCCAGTGCATCGGTAGTCGAAGGTGTTGCGACCACCCGATCGGTCGCAGCCCTTGCGGATCGAGTCGGCGTCGAGATGCCGATCACGCGCGCAGTTCACGCGATTCTCTTCAATGGTCTGAATCCGACCGATGCAATTCGACGACTGATGGCGAGAGATCCGAAACCCGAGCGGATCACCTGATGACCGCTGGCAGATGTTCGTTGCGAACGGGCGTTCCGATCGGTACTCGTGCTACCCCCCGAGTTTGGTCAGCATGACTTCAACATCCAGGTAGCGACCGGCACGCCGAATGCGAACGGACACTGTTTCACCGATTCGCCGATCCGCCAGCGCCGCGGTCAACTCATCGAAGGATCGGACAGCCCGATCATCAATCGCCACAATGACATCGCGCGGCCGGAGCCGCCCACGCGCTGCCGAACCTGGCAGGATGCGGCGCACCGTGATGCCGTCATTCGTGCTTGACCCATCCAGTTCGATACCAAGCGATGCGTCGCCGATTTCAACACGATCATCAAAATCGGGCTGCTGAATCAGCCACGTGCGCCAGTTCCGCTCGATATCGTCGAGCGGCTGGTTGAAGACCGTTTCAAAGGCAGTCCGACCCGTCGGGTCATCGTCAAAGTGCTCGACCAGAGCGCGGTACCAGGGCAGAAGTTTTCCTTCCGCGGCGAGATACATGAACATGGACCGCACCTGCGGGTAGAGCTGCGTTGCTTCGCGCATGAAATTCTGCTCATCGACCCGCAGAAGATCGCGGAAGTGCATGTGGCGTCCCATTCGTGCAAGGCGTTTGGCGATGTTGTGTCGATTGTTGGGCAGGAAATCAACGGATCCATCGGATCGAAACCGGTAGTCTTCGTAGAGCGAAGCGATGCCTTCCTGAATCCAGAGGGGGTGGGTCTGCTTCAGTCGCTCCATGTGCCCCCAGTGCATGACGTGCGTGAACTCGTGACGGAGGAGATACCCGATGTCGCGCGCGATCAGGCGGCGGCGGGGATGCTCGTAGATGCCGCCGACATTCTCCGCCCCGAGCAGTCGTGTGGAGTCGGTCGGGGTAGGAATCGCGATGATGACAAAGTATTCGGGCGGCGCATCAAAGAGCGTGTCTGCGAGGTGATCGGCCTGTTTCTCGATCATCGCGCGCATTTCAGCGTGACTCGTGTCATCCAGGGCGGTGGCGAAGTTCAGCCGTCGAAGATCGTCGGTTTCATAGCGATACCCGTCCTCTCCGAAGTACTCCCGCGCCAATTCCAGTTGCCGTTCGGCGTGATGGCGATTGATTTCATCACGCATCGACAGCAGGTTGAGATACCGCGGATGATCACGAAGTGAAGCCAGGTCAGGATCGCGCTCGAGGTGCGCGAACTGAATGAAGCCGGCTTTGACAGCGCGTTCGAGATAAGTAATCGCCTCGTCCGGCCGCGCGAGTCGGGCGCACGCGCACGCCGCGTTGTACAGCATGGTGACATCCCCCGGCGTCCGCTCGAGATGAGCTTCAATGAGTTCCAGCGCCTGGGCGTATTCCCGCTGCTCGAAGAGTCGCACGACCTGTCGTTCAAGCTCGACCGGCGATACCTGCGCGTGCAATGGACCGTGAGTCGCAAGCAAGGCGGCGAGGAGAAGGATCAAGCGCAGGCATTGGGTCATTGTCATTCTCCCTGAGGTAAGGAGTGGCTGCCGCGTTACCCGGTTGAAATCGTGCCTGAAGAGTCTACCCGCACACAGCGGCCTTCGATGGTGAGGCGACCTTCGGCGAACAGACGAACGGCATCGGGGTAAGCGACGCATTCTTCCGCAAAGACGCGGGCGGCGAGTGTTTCTGGCGTGTCGTTCTCCAGTACCGGGCAGGCACGCTGGAGGACGATTGGCCCGCGGTCGTACTCTTCATCCACAAAGTGCACGGTGCACCCGGTGATCTTCACGCCCGATTCCAGGACCGCGCGATGAACGTGGTGCCCGTACATGCCATGACCACCGAACGCGGGCAGAAGTGCGGGATGAATGTTCATGACTCGGCCGCGAAAGGGGGGATCGACACGCATCCAGCGCAGATAGCCCGCGAGGCAAATCAGCTCCGAGTCAGCATCGAGAAGGAGTTGAGTCACAACGTCGTGAAAAGAGTCCGGCGCGTGGTGATCGATCAACGGCAGGATTGTGGGGTTGAAACCACGGTCGCGAGCGCGCGCCACGCCGGGCAGGTCAGATCGGGTGGCGAGAACCGTGGCCACGGCAATCGGCAATTCGGTCTGCTCGATGTGATCCAGCAGGTTGATCAGAGTGCGGCCGCCACCACCGATGAGCACCGCCACGCGCAGCGGATTTGACCGAGTCGCGCGACGCGTGTGACTGATGCCGTGGGATGGTGCCGCAGAATCTGGCACGAATCACGTTCCTTCTTCGGTAACCGTCGGAGGATGACTGTACGGGATCGGTTGGCCGGAGGCATTGATGGCCACCATGACCAGCGTTGCCTGGGTCACATGCACGAGCTTACCGGTGGTGTACCGCTCGGATTCGACCTTGACTTCGACCGTGACCGACTTGGTGCCGCGCCGAACCGTGCGCGTGGAGAAGTTCACGACATCACCGACGTGAATCGGGGACTTGAAGTCAACCCGATCGATTGCGGCCGTTACCCATCGGTGCAGGCCGTGCTTGCGGGCCTCGATGAACCCTGCCTGGTCGATGTAGGAGAGAATCACACCTCCGAAGATCGTTCCGTACTGATTCGTATCTCGCGGCAACATGATGTTGCGCAAGGCAAGGGCAAAATCGGGGCTGGCGTCGTGGTGCGGGGCAGGCATGGGAAGGCATCTTCGGAGAGAAAACCGGGGCCGGCAAGTGCGGGGGCAAGGTTTCAGCCGGCGGAGCGACATGGCCGATAACTGATTCATGACCTCTCTACCGCGTGTTTCCATTCTCATTCCGAACTTCAACAACGGGCGGAAAAGCTCGGTTTCAGGCGATCGGAACTTCATCGAGGAACTCCTCCAGTCGTTGGTCGAAACCCTGGCTGACGATCCGACGGAGATCGAGATCATCGTTCAGGATGATGGTTCGACCGACGACTCTCTCGCGACCTGTCGGGAGTGGGCGACTCGAAAGTGGTCGCATGGCTGGCGTGCCGGTCGCCCCATTCTGGCGAAGTTCATCGAGCGACCGCATTGCGGTGTGTTGAGTGTGGTGGCAAACAGTCTGATGCGGGAATCACGCGGCGAGTTCTGCGTGCGCCTGGATGGTGACATCGTCTGTCTCACGCCCCAATGGGCTGCCGAACTGGTCCGTACGTTTGAAACCATGCCGCCGAGTGTGGGAGTGATCGGCCCCAAGCAGTTGGGGACGGACGGGCGGATTCACTCCGCCGGTGACTGGATTCTGCACCCGCGCGGAATGCACCACATTGCCCAGGGCGCAGAGCGGTATGCCGTAACGCGATCGATCGAGGTTGACCATGTCATGGGGTGCTTCTACTGCTATCGGCGGACGATCTGGGAGGAACTGGGAGGGTACGATGAGAACATTCTGCGTGGGCAGACGATTGATTTCGGCATGATGGCCCGGCTGCGCGGCTGGCGGGCGATGTGTGTGCCGACAATTGAGTTCATTCACAATCATGGTTTGCGCGTCGTCCGCAACACTCGCGCCGATACGAATGAGGGCGTGCGCTACTCGCTGGATCGATTCCGCGAAAAGTGGGGGTTCGATCGCATCGCGCCGAACCTGGATGATGTCGCACGGTTGTATGCCGGCACGCCGCTTCTGTGGAATGCGCGAGTGTTTGGCCCCGGCCAGCCGTGGCCCCGTCCGAGTGACGGCCCAGTCGATATCCGCGCGACGGAATGGTCGCGTTACGCCAATGACATGGAGTATCGCGGGTACCTGGACCTGCGCGCAAAGGCCGTTGCCGAACTCGAGCGATTGCTCGGGCCGCGCGAGTGCATGGTGCAGGTGAACTCCCGTGCGGGACTGTTCTGTCACATGCTGGCCAAGCGCGGCCAGCGATGTATCGGCGTCGATCAGGATGCACAGGCGGTTGCCCTGTCAACTGAGATCGCTGCCAAAGAAACCTATCCCCGCGAGGCCCCTCAGTTTGTGCAGCAGAAACACCCCTGCGACCTGCCGCTTGATGATGGCAGTGTCGATACGGTGCTGCTGCTGGATGTCCTCGAGCGTCATCACAACCCGGTCGGGCTGTTTGCCAGCGCTCACCGTGTATTGAAGCCGGATG
This sequence comes from uncultured Phycisphaerales bacterium, assembly GCA_965651255.1. Lineage (GTDB taxonomy): Bacteria > Planctomycetota > Phycisphaerae > Phycisphaerales > SM1A02 > CBFGRU01. The sequence continues at coordinate 6,023 of CBFGRU010000021.1, read as the reverse complement.
GTGTGATGTTGATTGTGACCGGCGAGCGTCGCGCCCCATTTGAGAATGATGCGGATGTGCTGCACGCCTATCGCGCCCATGAACTCAAGCTGCAGCTCGAAGCGGAAGGGCTCTTCGGTGTGGTCGGAAACTCCACCGGCGATACTGCGCCGGGGTTGATCGTCCAGATCGCCCGGCGAAAAGAAGCGCACTCCTCCCGTACGAGCGAAGCCCCGCGCATGGCGCTGGCAGCGGTCTGACGAACCGGGCAGGGAATACTCTTCAGCCGCCGGGGATTGGCCCGGTCATCGATGATGCGGCGGAATCATCGTGGCGCACGCAAGGAGTTCTCCCATGTTCATCGGCAGATTCGTTGTGCTCATCATTCTTCTTATCGCCGGTGCATGCGCAGATGGGGTGGCGTCGCTCCCGCCGCAAGATACCGCGCGGGCTGCAGCAACATTCGATCACACTGCATTCGATCAGTTGCTTCGACGATACGTTCGGAAAGATGGCCTGGTCGATTACGCAGGTTTGAAGAAGCAGCAGCCCGTTCTCGATGAGTATCTGAAGGCGATTGCCGAGGCGCAGATTGCAGCGCTCAGCACGGATGAACAACTCGCGTTCTACATCAATGCATACAACGCCTATACGCTCAAGCTCATCGTGCAGCACTACCCGATCGCGAGCATCCGCGATATTCCCGATGCCTGGACCGGGCCGAAATGGGCGGTGGGTGGGCAGTTACTGACCCTTGATGAAATCGAACACCAGGTCATTCGTAAGCAATTTGATGAGCCGCGCATTCACTTTGCGCTTGTGTGTGCAGCAATCGGGTGCCCGATTCTGCGAACCGATGCCTACACCGGCGCCCGACTCGAAGAACAGCTCGATGCACAGATGCGGTACGCACACGCGCATGAGCGGTGGTTCCGTTTCGATTCGACCAATGACATTGTGCACCTGACCAAGCTGTACGACTGGTACGCGCAGGACTTCACGAAGAACGCTCCAAGCGTGCTGGACTACATCGCTTCGTATGTGCCTGTGCTCAAGACGCGGCTCGAACGTGAAGGCCAGCCGCGCATCGAATGGATCGAATACGACTGGCGACTGAACGACCAGGCCGCGCCAACTCACACTCAGAATTGAATCACGGGCGAATGCGAACCGCGAACGAACCGTCGGGACAGCGGGGTGGTGTGATGATTTCCTGCCCCCGTGGCGATCGCGCTTCGTACCAGGTGATCAGATCTTCCGAGACGAGGCGCCCTTCAAACGGACGCGCGGCATCTGGTCGCTTCGGGTCGAACGCGCGACGGGCATCGGCCTCATACTTCTCGTAATGATCAATGATCGGTTCGGCACTCGAATCGTGCGGGCAGCGATAGAGGTGCACGATGACGGCCTGGTGGCCTGATGCCGTCGTAATCGGCGGCAGGGCCGCAAGACCCTGCGTGAAAATCTCCCGCGTCTCGATGTTCACAAAGTGCAGTTGCGCTGTGAAGCCCGGCTGATTGCGACTGCCTTGTCGTCCGTTGACTGAGAGCAGGCCGATGACAATCAACGTGATCGCAATCACGCTGGCCAGAACCATCGGGCTATGGTCGGAAATCAAGCTGCGCACACTGCTCACTCAAACTGAGGGCTGCGCCAACCGCTTCTGAGGCGCATCGTCTGAACAGGGCCATTGTGCGGGCATTCAAACGCGAATGCAAGTCTATTGCGGCGGACCAGCCAGAATGATCTGCAGCAGCAACCGCCGTGCATCCCGCGGGGCATAGCCGGAAATGCCCCAACTCGGCTGATCCAGCACCCCCTGCAGCAGGTCTTCCCGGCTGAAGTAGACCGTACCACCCTCCGAGAGGTTGACTCCCCGCAAGCGAGGCGCGGTTTCCCGTGCGCCGAACCGCTCGAATGCGTACGGCCGATACTCCACCCGCTGAAGCGACTGTCCGCCGGGCAGCGTCGCGCCGGTAATCGCCGCATCACGCCGCATGGACCGCGGTGCTGCTTCGAACCACGATCGTGCCAGTGCCTCGACCGATTCGGTGAATGTGCCGCAACCGCCCGTCGTTTCGATCAAAACGCGACCGCCACCAGCGATGTACGCTCGGAGTGCCTGTTGTTCCTGGTCGGTGAAATCGTGATTTTCCGTTCCGCTCAGGACAACGAGCGCGACTTCATCCACAATCTCATCCAGCGAGCCCAGTGGTTGATCGACCACCCGGACATCGAGGCCAGTTTCATTCCACGCCCACGACCGGAAGACATCCATCGCCAACGGCTCAGCATCCCACGCGCCGGCGTGGATGGCGCGGGCGACCATCACCGATGCGTTCATCGTTGTTCCGCGTTCGCCGCGGCGGAGCGCGTGCGGTTCCAGGCGGGGGCGACTTCGACCGCGCTCCGAGGCGTAGAGGTACAGGTTCGTCAGCGTTTCCCAATCCTGGGTCCGGCGAAACTGTCGCGCCTGGAATGACTCTCCGAAGTCGCTCGACGGACTGAGAATCAACAATTCGCGCACCCCGTTCGAGAGCGCACGCAACTCCGGTCGATTGCCCATTACCGGCGTGTACAACGTGTATGCCCAGTGATCAGCCGGAAGAGTTCGCCACTCCAGGTGCGGATACATCAGGCGGCCCGCCATCTCCCACGCACGCGCCACCGCGCGGTTTCCGCCATCGACATTCACAAACAACATTCCGCCCAGATCCAGGTATCGACGCAGCTTCTGCAGCTCCGCCGCATTCGCCAGGACGGGGGCATCTTCCGCCCGTGCGAGACCGGTGGTCAGGCGCGTGCGAAAGTCGCGTGCGCTGGTGATGAATTCCTCTGCGGCCGCTTCGTGCGCAGCGATCCATGCCGGCGTCTCATCACTCGTGTAGTAGAGCAGCGGGGCATCGAGCCACGTCTCCGGCGGCGCACTGAAATCCACGATCTGCCAGTTCAGCGCCTCCTCACTCACCTGACCGATCCGCGCGGTCAGGTTCGCCACATCGCGCGGTCGATTGTTCCATCGCCCGCCATCCAAACGCAACTTGTTGATCGCCACCGGCACCCGCCCCCGACTCAGAAACATCAGCGAAAACGCCAGATCCACCGTCCGCAGATCACCCGCCCGCGGGTTCCCCGCCAGCGTTCGGTGCACGCGCATCGTGCCGGTCGCCTCGTTCCACTCGCACAGTCGGCGAATCAGCTCCGCCGCTCCTTCGCGATACCAGTCTTTTCCACCGAAGAACTTGTACCCGCTTGCCAAGCCCACCCTCTCAACGCCGTACAGGTAGTAATAGAAATCCGTATCCCGTCCCGGGTTCGTCTCTCCGGAGAAGTTGCGGTCCATCCACTGCATGCCCGCTGCGATCGCGCGTTCCGCGTTCGTCGGCCCCGCTCGGCGCAGGTCCACCTGCTCCGGCGCGTGCAGGTAATCCTGCGTAATGAAGAGCACCGTCAGTCCCGCCGTCGTCATCGAGCCCGTCGCCGGTCCCTCGCCGGAGTAATTCCAACCGCCATCGGCCAGTTGCATCGACAGAAACCGATCTTCCATCATTCGCCAATAGCGGTTGTCAATGCGCAGGTCGCGCTTCGCCGCTTCCCACAGCGCCAGCGCCCCGTACTGCGTAATCGAGTTGTCACGCCGCGCGGTATACGGTTCCTGCTCGTAGTTCCAGCCCGCTGCCCGGTCGCTGAACCCCTGAATCAACCAATCCTTATCCTTCAGCAGCAGCTCCCCGAACGGCGGCGGCAGCATCGCCCACAGGTTCGCCCGCACCGACACCGCGTACGTTCCTCCCATACGCAGCTTCTCCAGATGCGCAATCGCATCGCGCAGTCGCGGGTCCTGGTAACTCTCGCCCGCGTACATCAGCGATAAGCACACGAGCGCGGTATACCCGCCTGCCTGTCGAGAGAGAAACTCGCTCTCAAACGCCGGCGGATCCCAGAAGTGCTGCGAATCCTTCCGCTCATACAGCTCGCGCACAATCGCGTCCATCGCCGCGCGAATATGCCGATCCTCGATCCGCTCCGCCGTCAGCGCGCTCTCCTCCTGCATCGCGAGCGCACGCAGCGGCTGCGCACCGATCACCACCATCACCACCCCCAGCCACACCAGCGTTTGCCTCAACAACCTCTTCACTGCTTCGACGATCCTCCTTCACCTTTCTGCGGATGCTTCAACCCTCCGCCGCCGTCGCTTTCGCTCATCAACACCCACCGCCGGTCTATCATCACACCATCCTAGCATGACCGATTCTCACGACGGCAAACAACGCACCGCCTCCTACCTCGCGCCCTATCACGACGCGATCGACACCTTCGGCGCCGGCTTCGAGGCCACCCTCTGGGCCGATCGTCGCACCCAGCGCCTTCGCTTCGACATCATCCTCCAGCTCATCGACCCCGCCGGCCGCGCCATCCTCGATGCCGGCTGCGGAGCGGGCGATCTCGCCGCCTACCTCATCGAGCGCCGCGTTCCCTACGCCCGCTACATCGGCATCGACGCCGTCGATGATCAGATCCGCGCTGCCGCCGCGCGCGACCTGCCGCACACCGCCTTCCACACCGCCGACCTCATTCATCATCCCGAACTCTTCGATCAGCACGACCCCGACCTCATCATCATCTCCGGCACGCTCAACACCATGACCGAGCGGCTCGCCCGCCGCTTCATCACCCGCGCCTTCCGCGCAGCGCGCGAAGCCGTCATCTTCAACTTCCTCTCCGATCGCCACCACCCGCGCTTCCGGCGACAGAAACTCGGCCCCGCCCGTCGCTTCAACACCGCCCGCTGGGTCGATTTCGCCCTTTCCCTCACCCCCGGCGTCGCCTTTCGGCAGGATTACCTCGATGGGCACGACGCCACCATCCTCCTCCGGCACACCCCCCTCGACCGCGCCTCAACTCATCTTGCCGACCCCGAACCCCGCGCGTAACCTCGCACCATGTCCATCCTCATCCTCGAACACTCCGATACCTCATCCGCCGGCCGGCTCGCCGAAGTCCTCCGCGATTTCGGCCATCGGCTCGACATCCGCCGACCCGACCTCGGCCAGCCGCTCCCGCCCGATCTCGATCACCTCGATGGCATCATCTCCACCGGCGGACCCTACGACCCCGCCGACCAAACCCTTCCCTGGATGACCGCCGAACTCACCTTCCTCCAGCAGGCAAGCGCGGCCGAAATCCCCCTCATCGGACTCTGCCTCGGCTGTCAACTCCTCGCCCGCGCACTCGGCGGCGAAGTCGGGCCGATGGAGAAGGGCGAGTTCGGCTGGCATCCCATCACCCTCACCGAAGCCGGCAAAATCGACCCCCTCCACGCCGGCATCGGCTGGACCACCATCCAGCCGCACTGGCACTCTTCCGAAGTCAAGAAACTTCCCCCCGGCTGCACGCTGCTCGCCTCCAGCGCCCGCTGCAAGGTCCAGGCATTCTCCCTCGGCACCCACCTCTACGCCTTCCAGTACCACCCCGAAATCCTCGGCCGGGAACTCACCCACTGGGCCGATGATCGACCCGATCAACTCAAAGCCGCAGGCCTCACGCGCGAACAACTCATCGCCCAGACCGACCAGCACCTCGACACCTGCCAGCGACTGGCCCTGCGCATGTTCACCACCATCGCCACCTGCCTCATGCCCATCGATCGCCGCTACGCAGGCATCCCGAAGGGGCAGCGCTACACCTGACCCCCGGAAGCAAGAACTCCTGCCCCCTCTTGCCCCCTTGTGCCTCCTCATGAAGGGGAAAGGCGCGGCTGGGGGTTGGAGAATCGTGAGAAGGGGCAATAAGAACCACCCGGCGGATGCATGCGACCCGGAAGGATGCGGTTTTCAACGGTTGAGAGGCGCCTCGAATGGTCTTCCACGCGCGTATAAGCGGCGTTCACGCGCGTTTTAGCGGCATTCACGCGCGTTCTAGCGGCGTTCACGCGCGTGTTAGCGGCGTTCACGCGCGTATAAGGGGCTAAGACGCGCGTATAAGGGGCTCAGACGCGCGTATAAGCGGCTCAGACGCGCGTATAAGGGTCTTGCACGCGCGTA
>CBFGRU010000020.1:0-21313 GCA_965651255.1 uncultured Phycisphaerales bacterium | reverse complement strand
TTCATCATTCGAAGAGTGAATGAATGGGTCCGGATCGGCCTACGTTTCAGCAGAGCGTCACGAAGGTGAGGAGAGTCAACAGGGCAAGTCGCTTGCGGGAGGTCGTGATGAGCATCATCTGTCGAAGCATGGCATTCTCCTGATCTTTGGATGTCTGCCGTGATATATTCAATCGCCGTGCCAGTGGGATCGTGGAAGTCAGCATGCCGCTGTCGTTCCGTCGTAGCCGAGTTTCCCGGACCTGGATTGCTCAATGTACCGGATGTTGCACTGCTTCAACAGACCTCGTTGCGTGAGATCAACTTTTGTCACACTGTTGATCTTGATCTGCATGTTGTACACAGCGGATCGCCCGGCGAAAGCATCGTCCGATAAAGCGGATGATGGTGTTCCCAGTGCGGAGACGATGACCGCCGCGTTCATGCATGTACGCGGGTGGCTCAATGAGTTCACCCTTCCCGGGCCGACTGACTCTTCGGCGCAGGTTGATCTGCCCGGTGCAAGAGCGGTGTGCGTCATCATTCGCCGACCGGGGAAGGTGGTCGGGATTGGGACCGATTGGGACGGTGGCCCGGGAATGTTGCGACGGGCCGCCGGTCGGGCTTTCGGTGAAGCATTGAGTGACCCGGTCGTGCGCAGTCTGGCGGAGAGCGACCCAGGTGAACTCGGCCGCGGATTGTCCCTTGAAGTGGAGATCGCCGGAGACCTGGTGCCGATCGTCGCAGGGACGTATGAACAACTCGCTGCGGAAGTCCGGCCGGGGTTGGATGGCGTTGCCATTCGCCGCGCGAACGATTGGCGGTTTCGATTCCCGAGTGAGTTTCGATTGTCGAGCACCGCCGACTCACTTCCGTTCGTCTTTCCCGGAATGTTGGCGGAAATCGGCCTCAGCGCAAAACCGCTGAGCGCGTTGATGAGGGAATCTGGCCTGAGCGTGTACCGATTTCAAACGGCTCACTTCATTCAGCCGGGCGCCGGAATGAGTCCGATCGAAGCCTTTCGAGGAGATGAAGTTGTCTCTCTGCGATCGATCGATCGTCAGATGATCACTTCGATGGCCAGCGCGTTGCTCGGGCACATCGAGTCCTCCCTTTGGCCTGCTGAGCATCCGCTTGGCCTTCGGGGAACCTACCGCCCGCTCCTTGACCAGTACCGACCGCCGATCGCACCCCCTGGTGAGCAGGCGATGATGGCGTGGACGCTCGCGCGGTTTGCCCGAACACCGGGTATCGATCCGGTTGACCGCGAACGCGCATTGCTGCTTGCCCAGCGAATCGTGGGCGATCTGTCAGTGCTTGATGAGTCAGAAGACCCGCCTCTGGGAGATCAGGTCACTTGCGCGTTTCTCGTGCTGGCCGGCGCTTCGCTCATTCCGCAAGCACCGCTCCCGGATGCGATGTCACTGCTTGGTGCGGCAGAAAATGTGTTGGTCAAGAGTTTCGACCCGAACACCGGGTTCCGCGCGTTGCGAGATGGCGCTGATGCCGCTTCCGCCAGACTTCCGCCGACGAGCCAGGCAATTCTGGCGTTCGCCCTGGCCGAGCGACTTCGCGCTGGCGCAACAAACCCCGCGCCCGAGACGGTACGCCTTGTATTGGACGAAGCATGGAAGTCCGTCGCGGCGCCAGATCATCTGACACTGATGCCCTGGATCGGGTGGGCGGAAGCGGCGTACGCCGATGCGATCGGTGCCGATGAACTGATGCACCACGAGGAGCTGGCCACCATCCGCGAACTCTTGCGGACCGTTCAGACAAGCCCGGCCAGTCACCCGGGAGTGCCGGACCTCCACGGCGGGTTTGAGCTTTCCGGTCGTTTTGGAGCCCGAACGACGAGCCAGGGCCTGCGCGGAGCAGCATGGCTGACGACCATCGCTGATGATCCCCGACTGGTACCCGACTACCTTCGCCGAGCGGAAGTCGAGCGTTTGCGGGCATTTATGCGGTTTGCAAGACAGTTATCGGTCCGTGAGGAGTCGGCGTGGGGGTATCCCACCCCGGCTCGGGCGATTGGGGGGGTTCGAAATGCCCTGTGGGAAGCTGACCAAGCCCTTCCCGCACAGGCGCTTTATCTGGTAACATGTGGAGAGATGGTGCGGCTGCTCAACGAGCAGGGCCGCTAGGACCGCCTGAGAAGGTTGTCCACAGGTTGTTTTCACGAAAGAAAAGATTCTCGCAGGATTCTGAACAGCCGACTATACTGACAGTGTCCTAGTGCGTGCAGACCTATGGAGATTGAATCATGACCAAGAAAACACTTACTCTCGTTGCAGCCGGCAGTCTTCTTGCTGGTGGCCTCTTTCTCGGCGGATCAACGATCTCGAGCGCGCACGCGGGAACGAACGCGCTGATGATGCAGGATTCAAGCAAGGCGCAGATGCTGAGCGTCCTGCTGTATACCGATGTCGATGTGCAGTTTGACGGGACGGAAGTTCGCGATGCGATCAACTTCCTTTCGAACATCCTCGGCATTCAGATCGTCGGCCGCTACAACGATGACCGAACCGGCTTCGGCATTGATCCGACGGCTCCGGTCACGATGAATGCCCAGCGCAAGCCCGCCCTCGCCGTTCTGGAAATGATCCTTGACCAGGTTCAGGACCTTGATGAAACCGGCTGGCAGCTTCGCGATGGCTTCGTCGAAGTCGGCACGAAGGATCGCCTCGACCGGTATCGCGAGATTCGCCTGTACCCGATTCGCGACATGCTGCTCGAAGTTCCCTACTTCGATAACGCACCGAACCTCGATCTGGATGGCGCTCTGAACGGCGGCCAGAACGGTGGTGGTGGTGGCGGCGGCGGCGGCTTCGGTGGTGGCGGCGGCGGCTTTGGTGGCGGCGGCGGCCTCGGCGGCGGCGGCTTCGGCGGTGGCGGCGGCGGCCAGGGCGGTGGCGATGGAAACATCTTCGACGGCGGCGATGATGACATCGAACGCACCAGTGAGCTGGATCGCGCCCAGGAAATCATTGACATCATTCAGGAAATCGTTGAGCCGGATCGCTGGGCGGACACCGCCGGTGGCGACGCCACGATTCGCTACTACCAAGGCAGTCTGATCATCAATGCCCCGGATTACATCCATCGTCAGATTGGTGGCTACCCGGTGGCGGTGCGGCCGCTTCGGGAAACGTCCAGCCGTTAACTGAGATTGACATTGAAGTGCCTGACGCGCGGAGCGGTCTTCGGACCGCTCCGTTTTCTTTGCCCCATACAACTCCGATTCGGTGACTGCAGCGCTACGACGATGTGCACGCAGAACAACGGACGGAATCGATCGTCTATCATGGTGTCTCATCGTTTGTGCGAGGAACCCCAGACGATTCCATCCGGTTACTAATGAGAAACAACATCGCCGATCGAATCAACGGCCGGTGAGAGACAGGAGATTCCCGTGTCCATCCAGAAACTGATTGCCACTTCCCTCTCCGTCCTTTTCATCGCCGGTTGCGCTTCCCCCCCACCGGCAAACCGGGGCACTTCGGGTTACCGAATGGACCCGACCCATGATTCCCCCGCTGAGTACGGAAGCCAGGCGCCTCGATCGCAGGATCTGGTGACCGCGACCGACCGCATGGCGATGGCGATTGCCTCGCGATTGGATGTCACGAATCAGCAGAGTCCACCCATCATCTACGTCGGCCAGATCGAGAACAAGACATCGATGCCTGAGCGCGACTACCAGGTGTTTCTCGCGCGGCTGCGCGCCCAATTGCAGCAGTCCGGTGCGCGGAACGGCCTCGAATTCGTACGCGAACGCGATTTCATCGAACGTGAGCGGACACGCGAATACGGCGGGAAGGACCCCCAATCGACCGCCGGCGCGTACACCAGCCGGGCCGACTACGTGCTTACCTGCGAACTGTACGACCTTCCCTCAGGCGGTACGAACTACTTCCTCTTTGACTATCAATTGGTCCAGCTCCGCGATGCAGTCAGCGGGCCGGACGTCGGACGCGGCGCCATCGTGTGGGAAGGATCGTATGAAGTGAAGTTCCAGTGACACTGCACGCTCAAACGTCATTGCCAGCGCCAACACGAGCCCATGGATGGCGATCCATGGGCTTTGTCCTGTCACTGCTGTTCGTGCTTCATTCTGCTTCATGTACATCTCCGCCTCGCGCGCGAACAACGTTTCTCAACAGCGTTGATCTGATCGCGATGACCGATCAGATGGCCGCATCACTCGCGCGGGACCAGAGTATCGCAGCGCGAACCCCCCAATCCGACCGATGGGTGTTCTCACTCGATCGGGTTGTCAACCACACCAACCAGATCATTCCGGAACGAGAGAAATGGCTGTATCTTGTGCGGCTTCGCAGCCAACTTGCTCAGACCGATTTTGCGCGCGATCATCACATTGTCTGGGTGGTTCCACCGGAACGCTGGAACGCGCTACGCGCTCCCGAAGAACCCGATATGCCGCCGGAGGTTCGTGAGAAGCCAACGCATCTCGCGACCGCCGAGTTCTATGCCACGACCAATACATCCGGCAGTGGGCGGAGCGATGCGTACTTCACTTCGTTTCAACTTCTCGACCTGGAATCCGGCAGAATTGTGTGGGAAGACTCGTGGGAAGTGAAACGCGCAGTATCGGGCAGAACATATGATTAGTTTCCTCGCCTCCTGGACATTGATCAGCAACCGAGAGAGCACCCTTATGCACAGGACACTGGTTTTACGGGGTTGATGCATGGCGTTGACGCGCAAACATCCATCACGGAATGCCGTCCATTGCATCGGCTTGCATGGGTTGGCCGGGCTGCTTTTTGTGCTGCTGCGATTCCCGGGGGATGTATCGGCAGCCCCGCCACGAATGCCCGCGGAGACCCTTGGCCGTCTCCTCTACACACCTGTCGAGATTCGCATTGAACAACAGTCGCTGCGAGATGCTTTCCGTCTTCTCTCAGCAGCCTTGGAGACGCCCATCCTCTTTCGTGAGGATGTTGAAGGCGGCTTCCGTGGCGACGTCCCGATTACACTTCAGATCGAGAAGCCCATCGCAGCGATGGATGCGCTCGAGTTGCTCATCGATGCCGCTGCCCTTCACGCAGAGGCGACATGGCAGTTGCGCACCGGTTTCATTGAAGTCGGAACCAAGCGTGCGCTGAGCCGTTCCGGTCGCACCGATGTGCAGGTGCATGATCTGACGGATCTTCGGCTTGAGCCGCCCGATTCAGAAAACCCGTTCACCCGCGCCGAGAACGATTTCGTTGCATGCGAATACTTCCACCAACACAAGTATCGATCGGCGCACGTCGCTGAACGAACATCGTTCACCAGCGATCCGAACTGCACGGAGTGCCGAAGAAAATCAGGCGATGAAGTTCTTCATGAGTTTGTCCGGCTTGTTGCCGGAGTCATCGAGCCGGGCAACTGGAATCTTCCGGATGGTTTTGACGATCTGGGTTGGCTCTCGACTGATCCTGCGCAACCCGGACAGTATCCAACACACGCATCGCGCGAACCGGAGAAGGCAGTGGGGCGCATACGAATTGAACATGGCCGCACACTGGCCGTGCTTGCACCGGACTTCATGCAGCGGGCGATCGCCGGCTACCCGAAGCCGTTGAAGCCAGTTCCGCCATCGGATGACGTTTTGGAGCGACGCGCCCAACGGGCCACCAGTGGATCGTCATCTGTTCGTCCACTGGGAACGCATGACCGAATCGATGGTGAAGAGTCAGCGCGCCCGTTCGGACCGCTGCTCGACCTGAGCATTGGAACTCCAGTGTCTTCACAGCGCATCTGGAATCAATTGGCTCGTGCGCGAGTGTCGATCGATGTTGCCGCGCGACCGCTGCGCGAAGTGCTCGATCATTGGGGCGTGCAACTGCAACTGCCCGTACTCGGGCGGTTTCATGACGACACCATCGGACATGGACTGGACCCCGATGCTCGGGTCAGTCTGAACATGCAGGATGTCTCCGCCATTGAAGCGCTGGAGTTCATCATCGGCGAAGCAACCGGCTTCAGCGGACAGGGAATGTGGCAGATTCGACACGGCTTTGTTGAGGTCGGTACAAAGGCCCGACTGAGTGTTCCCGCAGCGCGCGAGATTCGTGTCTATCCGATCGGCGACCTGTTCATCGGGAATCAAGCGACTTCGCTGAATCTCAACTCCAATCGGAGGGTGCGCCTTCCGAGCGAAGTGACCGCATTGAATGTTGTGTCATTCGTGGTTGAGAATGTCGAGCCCGGCACGTGGGATCACGGTCAACCGTTGCTTGATGGACCACAGGAACGTTCCATTCCTGAAATGCCGGTGGCGGAGGATTCTCGGCCGCAGGTTTTGCAGCCCGTGTACCAGCCGCTCCCCGCAGTCGCATCCATTCGGGTGTACCGCGACCTTCTCATCGTCAATGCACCAGACTACTACCACCGTTTGATCGGTGGATACTCCACGCCCAATACTTCGGGGAAGGATTGATCGCTCGACCTCACCGAGCGGGATGCGGAATCTTCCGCCCACGCGGGTGTCCGTTGTTGAGTGTGAACCAATAGTGGCCATGCTGCGAAGCGGGAACCACCTGCCGTGCCGGAACGACTGAGCCAACTTTGCAGATCAATCGGGGTGTTCGCCGGCATCACCTTGGCGCTCGCGGGATGTTCACATTCGGCACCGAGAAACACTTCCGCCATTCGCGCGTACTACGACTACCAGTTCACCGAGGCGCGGCATGGACTTCGCGCAGCTGCCGAAACGCAGAATGATGAACAGGTTGTCCTGAACAACTTGCGTCTGGGCATGGCGGCTCTTGCCGACGGTGACTTCAACGAAGGCGAACGAACGTTCAGCCGTGTCTTCAACTTCCTGTCAACGGCTGGGCTCAACGCCGATCGAACGACGGCGGCGGTCCTCATCAACGAAGGCGTGCGCATCTGGAAGGGTGAGCCGTTTGAACAGGCGCTGGCGTATCACTACATCTCCACGCTCTACGCCACCGCGGGTGACTGGGAAAACACTCGTGCCGCCGCTGCAAACGCATTGTTTCGATTGACTGACTTCGGCCGCGATCAGGAACGGACGCTGTCCGACGAAGTTCTTGCCCGTCGTGAGGCAGAGCGCCCGGGGTACCTTGATACCGGTTACACGGCGGTCGATACCGATTTCGCGCTCGGCTTCATCATGCAGGGAATCGGCAGCGACCTGAGTGGCGCGAGCGGCAGCAACGCACAGTTCGATGCAGCACTCAAGATTGATCCCGGCCTCAGTCCGCTTGTTGAGCGCCTACGGGCCCGCGACTACAACACGGTGCTCATCGTTGATTACGGAAAAGGTCCAACGAAGATCGCCTATGGACCTGACCGGGTGTATTCCCAGTTCATTGTTCAGGATGAAACTCCCGGCCACTTGAGCGTCACCGTCGATGGACGGACGATTCTCCGAACAACTCCGGTCGCGGATGTAAACGCCATGGCGCGCGACCACCGATGGAACAACCTGGAGGATGTTCGTCGCGCCAAGCAATTCTTCGGCGATGCGCTGATCGCCGGAGGTGCCGTAACGACCGCCGTAGGAAGCGAGCGTGACTCTGATCGCACGCAGCTCGCGGGACTCGGGGCGATCCTTGCGGGAATGCTGCTGAAGTCTGGTGCTGCCGCGGACACACGCTACATCGAATTCATGCCTGCCTGTATCTATCTCGCCGCGGTTCGGTTGCCTGAACGATCAACCGTCTCAGTCTCCCTCGAAGATGGCAGACGAGTGAGCTACGTCATGCCGGACTTCATACCGGGAAGTGGCGATCAACCGCGCGTCGTGTACATCCGACTGCATGGGCCGGACAGCCCGCAACCGGAGTGGCTGACCGCACGCGAGTTGGTGTATACGAATGACCACGCCCCGCCGTCAAGCGGCGCACTTCCCTGGATTCTTGGCGGCACGGATGTTTCCACTCCGAGCCGATCCGTGGTCGATGCCTATCGAGATCACCCGGGCATGAGCGAGTTCTCCATGCTCGATCTGATCGACCTCTATCGCGCGGAAGATGTTCTGCCCGGTTCCGGCATGGAAGTCCGGCCCGACCGCCCGCGGAATTCGTCATTCCAGCACATTCTTGAAGGCGGCCATGGCCTCTTCACGCCGCAGCCGTACTCGATGGGCTACAAGAAACTGATGTATCGCCTCACATCGCCGTACATTCCACGTTCCGAACTCGGACGACAATGGCAACGAATCGCAACACCGTAGAAAGCGGTGAATAAGGAGACTTCTCATGACCTTCAATCTTCGCCAGTCGGTCGCTTCTCTGATTCTCTTCGGAGCACTCGCACTGACCGGGTGCCAGTCCACGAGCAAGGCGCCAAGTCCGGGTGGAGGTGACCCATACCCCGCGCCGTACAACAACCCTGACATCAGCGTGCTGAGTCTGGAATTGCAGCCATGGCTGGCCTTCCAGCCGGCAACCGTCGTCCGATCGACCGGAAGGCCGATGGCGGTCCAGATTCCTGTGCGCAACATGGCCGATCGCGGCTACCTGATCGACTATCGCTACCTGTTCTACGACGAGAACGGCATGGAAATCGAGCCGGTCATGGGCTGGGCGATGCAGTCACTCGAACCGAAACAGCTGGTCTACCTGAAGGCCAATGCACTTGATGATCGCGCCAAGTCATACCGACTCGAGGTGAAGTGGTCGCGGTAAGGCCAGGGTCCTCCCTTTCAACGACATGATGACACCAACACGCCGCGCGGCAGAGTTGCATCGCCGTGGGTGAACGCTACGCTCTCGGAATGATGATGAGCACTGAATCCCTCGCCGCCCGATCTGGTCAGACCATTGATGCACCGTTGATGCTGTCGGTTTCCGGCGCGCGGGGCATTGTTGGTCAAACAATGACGCCCGCAACGGCGGCAAACTTTGCCGCTGCGTTCGGGAGTTTTCTGAAGAGTACCACCGGAGTCGGCTCTCCGACGGTCTGCCTCGGACGTGACAGCCGCCCTTCCGGCGAAATGCTGGCGGCGGCGGCCCGCGCAGGTCTGACCAGTGTTGGCTGTCGGGTGATTGAACTTGGCATAGTGACGACTCCAACGGTTGGAGTGATGATCGACGCGCACCATGCCCACGGAGGCATGGTCATCACTGCAAGTCACAACCCGCTGCCATGGAATGGCTTGAAATGTCTTGATCGCAACGGAGTCGCGCCGCCGCCTCAGAACGCGGCTGAGATCATTCGTCGTTTCAAGTGTCTTGATATCGATTCAGCGCCGGTCCACGAACTCGTTCGCGCTGAAGTCGATGACAGTGGTAATCGCGCACACGTTGAACTGGTCATGGGTCTCATCGACCCCAGGCCGGTCGTGCCGAAGCGGTTCAAAGTAGTTCTGGACTCCGTCAATGGCGCAGGGTGCACCAGTGGAAGAGCGCTCCTGCAATCATATGGATGCGAGGTTCTTCACCTGAATGGCGAACCGACGGGTTTCTTTGCACACACTCCTGAACCGACCGAGGAGAATCTGACCGAACTCGCGAAGGCCGTTCGCGATGCAGGGGCCGCGGCTGGCTTCGCCCAGGATCCTGATGCTGATCGTCTTGCCATTGTCGATGAGAACGGTCGGTACATCGGTGAAGAGTACACACTTGTCCTGGCAGCACGCCGCGCACTTGACCTCCATGTCGCCGGGGTTCCACCATTCTGCAATCGCGAACCAATTCTTGCCGCGAATCTCTCCACCAGCCGGATGATTGACGACCTCGCCTCGAAGTACGAAGGCGCGAGAGTTGTTCGCACTGCGGTCGGCGAAGCCAACGTCGTTGCGTCGCTGAAATCTGAAAACGGGCTCTGTGGCGGAGAAGGCAACGGCGGCGTCATTCTCCCGGCGGTCTGTTGGGTGCGCGATTCACTCAGCGCCATGGCGCTTGTGCTCAGTCTTCTTGAATCAACGGGGCAATCGCTTTCCGAAATCGTGGCGGAACTTCCCCGCTACCGGATGCTCAAGCACAAGTTTGATCTTGCGTCAATCGGCGGAAGCGATGCGGTCGGGCCGATGCTCGAGAAGGTTCGCCAGCGCTTTCATGATGCAGCGATCAACGATGCGGACGGCGTCCGAATCGATGTTGAGGATGGCTGGGTACACCTCAGGCCGAGCAACACCGAACCCATCGTGCGATTGATCGCCGAGGCGGAAACAGATAGTCGCGCCTGGGAACTGATTGACGAAGTTGCCGTTGCCGCGGGATTGCGCTGAGCACCTGGATCGCTGCGCTTCGCTCGGCGTCAATTCGCCAACGAGCGCAGGACATCCTCACCCTCGTGCACCGTCCACGTCAGCGGCTGCTGCCGGCAATCGATGTGGACGACGAAAAAACGACCGCGATGGGCTCGTACGAGCGGCCACATGACCAGGCGATCCGTCTCCGGTATGGAAAGGGAGTGCACTGCCTCAGGCGCTACCCATTCGAGAGTCCCTTCCTTGAACTCGCTCCACAGGATTTCCTCGTGTCGCACCGGCTTGGTCACTTCAAAGAGGTACATCATCCAATGCGTTTCGCCTTCATAGGCGCACTCGGACACGATTCCCGTGAGATGTAAGTCATTCGGAGCAACGGTCAGACCGGTTTCTTCACGAATCTCCCTCAAAGCACAGTCGTGAGGTCCTTCCCCCTCGTGCATGTGCAGTTTTCCCCCAATGGGAGAGTACATCCCAGCGTTCGGCATCTGCCGTCGATGAAGAAGCAGTACACGACCGGCTTCATCATAGAGATAACACAAAACAGCGATCTTGAAGGGCAGGTTCTGGGCGTCAGCGGCAGGATTCATCATGCGAACAGGGTAGGGTCATGAGGCGTGTGCAATCGCTCGCAACTCCGAGAGCAACGCTTCGATGGCTTGTGTAACGACCGGCTTCGGCTCGCACATGGGCAGACGCAACGCACCCGTATCGCGACCGAGAATCTTGAGCGCCGTCTTGATCGGAATCGGGTTGGTATCGAGCGAGAGCAATCCCTTCGCCAGGGCGAAGAGTTCGCGGTGAAGTGCCCGTGCTGCCTGCCACTCTTCTTCAAGAATCGCGCGACACAGGCCGGACACGCGATCAGGGACGAGGTTGCTCACCACGCTGACGACACCAACTCCACCTACGCTGGCAAAGGGGAGCGTCATCGAATCATCGCCTGAGAGCAGTTCAATATCGCAGCGCATGCAGATTTCGCTTGCCGAGTCGAGCGACCCTGTCGCTTCTTTGATTGCGACAATGTTTGGATGCTGCGCAAGACGTGCAACGGTTTCAGGCAAGAGGGCAACGGCCGTGCGCGGCGGAACGTTGTACAGCATCACCGGCAGGTCCGCCGAGTCGGCAATGGCCATGAAATGTCGGTACAGGCCTTCCTGGGAGGGCTTGTTGTAGTACGGATTCACCTGCAACGACCCGTCAGCGCCGGCTCGAGCGGCAAACCGATGCAACTCGATCGCGTGGCGTGTGTTGTTTGACCCTGCACCGGCAATGACTTTCAGACCGAGCGGGCGTGCGACAGCAATCGTGCGCTCGATCAACTCATGATGCTCCGCCTCGGTCAATGTGGGCGATTCACCGGTTGTTCCCGCGGGCACAACGCCGGTCATACCGGCTTCGGCCTGCGCATGCAGGTTCGATTGCAGCCGTGACCAGTCGATCCGTGAGCCGTCTTCGCTGAACGGGGTAATGATGGCGGTGTACGATCCGTGGAAATGTGGCATGGTTGTATCACCAGCGAGATGAGAGGTATCGGCTGCAGAATCTCAATCGATCACGCGCGCGGGCGAGGCGATGTTGTTTCAAGGTCTTCGTTCACGACTCCGGTAGACGACGCATTGACAATTCCAGCGGCTTCTCGCATGAGGCGTTTCATTTCGGCGACGGCCTGCCGCAGGCCGACGAACACACTCCGCGACACAATCGCGTGTCCGATGTGGAGCTCACGAACGGCAAGAAGCGACGCGATGGGCTGGACGTTGAAGTAGTTCAAGCCGTGCCCCGCATTGAACCGCATACCTGCCTGTCGAATCAATTCCCCAGCCCGACGAACCTGATTGAGTTCCTCGATTACGCGCGGGCTGAGTGCATCCCGCCCTTCACTCCAGAACGCCTGCGCATAGGGGCCGGTATGCACTTCGCACACATCGAACCCGACCGTATGGGCTGCTTCAACCTGATACTCATCTGCGTCGATGAAAGCACTCACCATCATGCCCGCTTCCCGCAGTCTTGCGACCGTTTCACGCAGACGCGACTGGCTCGATGCGACATCGAGTCCGCCTTCCGTCGTAACTTCTTCACGACGTTCGGGCACGAACATCGCCATGTTCGGGCGAATGTCCTCGGCAATCTTCACCATCTCATCAGTTGCTGCCATCTCGAGGTTGAGTTTGATCTGAACGATCTCCGCCAGGCGTCGAACATCTCGATCCTGGATATGGCGCCGATCTTCGCGCAGATGGACGGTGATGCCATCCGCGCCGCCAAGGTGCGCTTCCACTGCAGCCCAGACCGGGTCGGGCTCCCAGGTGCGGCGGGCCTGACGAATCGTGGCGACATGATCAATGTTGACCCCCAATTCGATCAGCGGCATGGTAGTTTCGCGCGGCATGCGCAAGAATAGGCCCGATGGAGGATGCCCGCCAGCCGATCCCTGCCACCGCACATTGGAGTCGCACTGCGCCCGCGGTATACTCCAGCCGGTTGCGTGTTTGCGAAGGATCGAGGTCGCCGTGTCGGAATTCAGCGAGACTCTATCTCGATTGAAGAATGAGCTTTTTGCGCAGGCAGATCGTGTTCATGATCTGGTGATGCGGGCGGTCGAGTCGTTCTTCGACCAAGACCAGGCCAAGGCCCGCACCGCGATTGATGATGACCGACCGATCGACAAGGTCGATGTTGAAATCGAGCGGGCATCGATCCGCCTGCTCGGAATGGGGCCCACCGAAGACCGAGACATTCGCGCGGTGCTCACCATTGTGAAGGTGAACAATGAACTTGAGCGCATTGCCGATGTCGGCGTCAATATCGCTGAAGTGGTTGTGGGCGATACCGGCATTGACCGTCCAATTCCTCCGACGTTCCGGGTGATGGCCAATTCGGTCATCGGTATGTTGCGCGATACAAACCGGGCGCTGCGGGAGAGTAACGTCCGCACCGCGGAACAGGTGCTTGATTTCGATGACACCGTCGACCGGTTCAAACGCGAAATCTCACTTGATGCACAGAAACGAGTGGCTGAGGGCGACTACGGTGTGGAATTCGCATTTCGACTCATGGCGGTGACAAAGGCCATCGAAAGAATCGCTGATCACTGCACGAACATCTGTGAACAGGTGATTTACCTAGAGACAGGACAGATTGTCCGGCACCTGCCGGGAGGGTGGACAGATCCTGCTCAACCGGAAGAACTGTAAGTCGGCACCCGGGTGGTCAGCCCGCGGGTTGACACACAGGCACTCACCGCCCATCCATGCCCCTGCCCGGCAGCAATGTGATATGCTGAAGCGATGCTCCGCCGTCATGCGTGATGTCGTGAGTCTCAACCGAATCGCACGCAATTCTGATGACGCCCTTCGAGGCCGCCCGCATGTCTGACCGATTGACCACCATCCGCCAAACACTTGAAGTACATCAGCAGGATCACCTGCTGCGTTTCGTCGATGACATCTCCGAGGCCCAAAGAGTTTCGCTGCTGGATCAGATCGAGCAGATCGACTTCGGTGCAATCGATGAACTGATCGACAAGTATGTTCGCCATCGACCGGAACTTTCGATTCCCAAGTCAATTGCGCCGGCGTCGTACTATTCGAATAATGCGGGCAGCCACGCACGACCGTTCGATGAACCACGGTTCCGCACAATGGGCGAAACGCACCTTCGTCAGGGCAAGGTCGCGGCGTTCTGCGTGGCCGGTGGTCAGGGTACTCGACTCGGCTGGAATGGTCCGAAGGGAACTTTCCCCGCGACGGTTGTGACCGGAAAACCACTCTTCCGCGTGTTTGCCGAGCAGATTCTGGCTGCTCAGAAGCGATACGGGGTCTCTATTCCGTGGTACATCATGACCAGCCCGATCAACGATGCAGATACTCGCTCATTCTTTTCCGACAACAATTGTTTCGGGTTGAACCGACGAAACATCTTCATGTTTCCCCAGGGTGTGATGCCCTCGTTCGATGCTTCCAGCGGCCGCATACTGCTTGCGGCCAAGGATGAGATTGCGGTCAGCCCGGATGGACACGGTGGCTCACTGAAAGCGTTGCGCACGAGCGGAGCGATTGAAGACATGGCCAGCCGTGGAATCGAAACAATCAGTTACTTTCAGGTCGACAATCCATTGGTCAAGATCTTTGACCCGGTCTTTCTCGGCCTGCACATGGGTGCAGATGATTCATCGGGCGAGATGTCCAGCAAGATGGTGCCCAAGGCATACCCGGAAGAGAAGGTCGGCGTGTTCTGCAATGTGAAAGGAAAGACGACGGTCATTGAGTACTCTGACCTTCCGTTGGACCTGGCCCGAGAACGCGATGAAAGCGGGCAACTTCGATTCATCGCCGGTTCCATTGCGATTCATCTGCTTGGCGTTGACTTTGTCAGCCGACTCACCGCGGACGGGCGTTTGAGTCTTCCCTGGCATCGGGCGGACAAGATCGTTCCCTGCATCGATCTTGAATCGGGTGAGATCATCGAACCGGCGGCACCCAATGGAGTGAAGCTGGAGGCGTTCGTCTTCGATGCTTTACCACTGGCATCTTCTTCAATCGTGCTTGAAACGTCACGTAGTGAAGAGTTCGCGCCGATCAAGAATGCAGATGGTGTCGACAGCCCGAGCAGTAGTCATCAATTGCAGACAGCGCGTGCGGCTGCGTGGCTGGAAGCGAATGGCGTCTCGATTCCACGCGATGGCGAGGGGCACGTGAATGCCAGGATCGAGATCAGTCCGTTGACCGCGCTGGGTGCGGACGACCTTGCAAACGTAACGCTCCCCACGACCATTCGCCCGGGGGATGAGGTATCGCTGTAATCACGTGGTGTTCAAACTCAGCCGGCCCCCCACCGCTGGGCAGCGAGTTTCACGGCCGCAATGAGACGGTCTGCTTCGCTTGATGAAGACTCCTTCATTTCATCGGCAGCGATGACATCAGCGAAGTGTTCCCCGATGTTCGCCGCTGAACTGCCGCTCTTCAGATCATTCGACCCAACAATGGCAATCGCGCGCACGCCATTGGCGGATGCGCGTTGAGCGATCCCAACCGTTGCCTTTCCTGAAAGACTGGAACGATCCAGGCGACCCTCACCGGTGATGACGAGGTCGGCGGCTCGCAACCGTTCGTCGAAGCGAACCGCGTCGAGTATGCCATCAATTCCGCGGCACGTCTCCGCATCGGACCAGAATCGAAGCCCAAAGCCCACTCCCCCGGCAGCACCAGCCCCCGGTTCAGCCGCCAGCCGCACCGCACGCGGGCCAAGCAAGGTTACCAAGTGTTCGAGGCCCGCTTCGAGTTGATCGACCTGTTCACGTGTCGCGCCCTTCTGTGGGCCGAACACACGCGCGGTGCCGTCCGCGCCCAGCAGCGGATTCGTCACATCCGCCAGAACGCGAATTCCGGGCAACTTCTGAGCCGCACCACTGATCTTCGCCACACTTCCCAGGAACTTGCCGCACATTGGCTCGCTGATCACTGAGCCATCAGCACGGTGAAAGCGCACGCCCAATGCCTGAACGAGGCCGGCCCCGCCATCACATGTCGCACTCCCTCCGATCCCGATCAGAATCTCAACGGCCCCGGCGGCAATGGCTTCTCGAATCAGCTTCCCCGTTCCGAAGGTTGTCGTTCGTGTGGGGTCGCGCTCATGCTCCGTCACAAGCAAGAGTCCCGACGCTTCTGCCAACTCAATAATCGCGGTCCTGGCCCCGTCCACCCATCCCCATCGAGCACGATGCGGCTTTCCCAGCGGACCGGTGATCGTGGCGTTTCGGATTCTGCCCGACCACGCGCTGCACAGAACATCGAGCGTTCCTTCACCGCCATCCGCAACGGGGCAGAGGTCAAGATTATCAGTCGGCCGCTCGGCCCTCCATGCGCGCGACATCAACTCCGCTGCTTCCTGAGCAGTCCACGAGCCCTTCCAACTGTCAGTGGCGATCAGGATTCGACGTCGAGTCGCCACATCGCCACGGCCACTGACGGTACGATCATTTCTCGGGGCTGGGTCTCGGTCACGTATCACGTCTACTCTTATCCCACTCTTTTGCTCCGATCTCCAGTCCCGGATGGTTGAATTCATCGACAGTCTGCTAACCGACTACGGCCAATGGGCCATGCTGATTCTGCTGCTCCTCAGCGGATTCGGCATCGCGGTTGGTGAGGATCTGGTCATCATCCCCGCGGGCATCCTGATTGCAGAGGGACGCTGGGGGTTCACACCAACGTGGATCGTTGCCTACATCGGCGTCCTGATCGGCGACCTGCTCTGGTTCATGTGGTGTTATCGACTCGGCAAACCGCTGCTGCACAAGCGGTGGTTCAAGCGCATGATTCATCCGCGACGCCTGCTCGAGATGAAGCATCAGTTCGATGTGCGCGGCGCGTGGGTGATCGTCTTCGCCCGGTTCATTCCCGGAACGCGCACCACCGCCATCACGGTCGCTGGCCTGCTGCACATGTCCTTCTGGCGGTTCCTGCTCGCTGAACTCGGGTGCATCGCCCTGACGGTCACCATGCAGATTTCCATCGGCATGCTCATCTACCACGGCTACAAGGGGCTGACGCAGGAAAACGCCAAGTACATCTTCTGGATTCTCGGCGGCATCATGGCCATCGTGGCGATCTTCTTCATCGTCCGCGCGTGGCGACGTCGAACCCGGCGCACACGACCGGAACGAGCCAAGGTGCGATGGCTGCGCATTCGCCGAACGAACAAGAGCGCCGCTGCATCGTGATGCTGCCTTGCTCAGCGCACGCCCATCAGAATCTCCATCGTCAATTGATCGAGCCGCTCGTAAGGAAGCGATCGGTCAGCAAGCGCCACCCGATCGAATGAGTGATTGAGCACCTTCTCCGCATTGGATGCGGAGTAACTCGCCATCAGCCCTGCCACCTTGGACTGCGACCGATTGATGACCTTGCGCAGCGATCGAACCTCCGGATCGCGCTCGAACTGCTTCGCCTTGTTCTTCAGAATCAGATACGTCCGCATCGACCCCCGCGCGAACTCGATGACATCAGCGCGATCCGCCGTTCGATACGCATGACTGTCGAAGTGCCGGTAGCCGTCCCACCCGTGCGCTTCGAGCAGCCGTACCAGATGGAATGCGTGCTTCAGATTCACCGAGCCGAAGCGAAAGTCCTGGTCGTAGCGGCCGAATTCCTGGTCATTCAGGTCGATGTGAAACAGTTTCCCCATGCCGAGCGCCTGTGCGACGCCGTGGGTGAAGTTCAGCCCCGCCATGTGCTCGTGTGCGACTTCCGGGTTCACGCCCACCATCTCCGGGTGATCAAGCGTCGAGATGAACGCCAGGTAATGGCCCGTGGTCGGGAAGAACATGTGGCCGCGCGGCTCGTTCGGCTTCGCTTCCAGCGCGAAGCGATACTTCCACCCCTGCTCCATCGAGTACCGGCACAGAAAGTTCAACGCTTCCCGAAAGCGCTGTTCGCTCTGAATCGGATCCTTCGCGCCATCCGTCTCCGTCCCTTCGCGGCCACCCCAGAAGACGTACATCTCCGCACCGAACTCCGCGCCGAGCGCCATCGCGCGCATTGTTTTCTGCAGCGCGTATGCGCGGACTTCCGCATCGTTCGAGGTGAACGCGCCATCCTTGAACACCGGATCGGTGAACAGGTTCGTCGTCGCCATGCAGACTTTCAACTTGCGCCGCTTCAGCGCCCGGGCAAAGTTCGACTTGATCGACTTCGCCTCATTCTCGCTGGCATCGATCGGAATCAGATCGTTGTCGTGAAAGTTCACGCCGCACACACCGCCGACTTCGCCGAGCAGCTCGACAATCTCCACCGGGTCGAGGTGCGGCCGCGTCGGATCGCCGAACGGATCGCGCCCGAGGTTTCCCACGGTCCACAGGCCAAAAGTAAACTTGTCCTTCGGCGTCGGCGTGTACGGTTCGGCCATGGTGCAGCTCCTGTCGCTCAGTTCGTCAGCGCGCAGGATACCGCGCATTCAATCGCGAATCCGCCAGCGACCTCAGCTCTTCTTCTGGTATTCCTTCAGGAATCCGATGAACTCGCGCCGGTGTTCTTCTTCATCCGCCATCAGCGTAATCGCCAGATCCTCGGTCACATAGTCCACGCCATCGCACGCCTTGATCAGCGCCTGGTACCCCGCGATCGCCTCTTCTTCCGCGGCGATCACGCCCTTGATCACCGACACCACATCCGTCGAATCCTTCGGCGGCTGCAACGCCTTCTGCGACCAGTTCAGGTCCAGCGAACCCGGCACCGTTCCGCCCAGCGTGTGAATGCGCTTCGCAATCTGTTGTGCGTGCGACAATTCCTCCGCGATATCGGCCTGCAACGACGCCTTGATGTGATTCGCCCGGACACCCTCCAGGTTCACCGAGTTTGAAAGATAGTTCATCACCGTTTCAAGCTCGGCGTTGTAACTCCGAGTCAACAGCCGAATGATCTCGGCGTGCGGTGATTTCGACTTGCTCTTTCCGGCCATGCGTACCTCCAGCTTGCAATCCATTCACCGCCGGCAACTGCACCGGCAGCGATCGAGTCCACACATGTATCCTAGCGCCGGCATCGCGCCGGCTCCGATCAGCACATCGCCCCGTTGTGACGGGTGCACCACCAACCTCTATACTGGCCGTCAGTCGAATGCCGCCACCGCCCAGTTCCTGCATTGTTGGAGCATGAAACATGCGTGCGATCGTCACCGGCCAGATCGGTGTGGACAAGAAGCCCTACCTTGATGCCATCACCCGCATCGCCGGCGAGCGCGGCACGCGCATCGAGACCTTTCACGTCGGCAACATGATGTACGCCGAAGCGCCGGATGTCCGCCCGGGGCGCATTCTCGACCTCCCCCTCTCGCGACTCAACGCCCTCCGCCGCGCCGCGTTCAAGGACATCATCGCCGCCACCACACCTGCCGACGCCCATCCCAACATCATCATCAATACCCACGGCACCTTCCGCTGGCGGCACGGCCTCTTCAGCGCGTTCGACTTCGACCAGATGCACAAGCTCGAACCCAACATGTTCATCTGCCTCGTCGACAACATCGAAGTCGTCCACCACCGCCTGCACGCAGAGCACGATATCGACGCCACCCTCAAAGACTGCATGGTCTGGCGCGAAGAAGAAATCCTCGCCACCGAACTGCTCGCCCAGGCGCTCGGCGGCCACAACTCGTTCTACATCCTCAGCCGCGGCAGGCAGCAGGACACCTACGAAACCGCGCTCCGCCTCATCACGCGCAGCGACATGCGCAAGGTCTACCCCTCCTTCCCCATGAGCCATGTCGTCGATATGCCCGATGTGCTCGCCGAGATCGATCACTTCCGCGCGGAACTCGCCAAGCACTTCATTTCCTTCGACCCCGGCGATGTCGATGAGAAACTCCTGCTCGACCGCGCCATCGAAGCAGCGCGCGATGGAAAGGACTGGATCGAAGTCGCCCCCCACTCCTTCGGCGGCAAGAAAGGCGCGCAACCCATGCGCGTCAGCGTGCGCGAAGTGCTCGACATCGCAGGCGATATCGACGGCCAGATCTACATGCGCGATTTCAAACTCATCGATCAATCCGACATGATCTGCTCGTACATCCCCGAACTCCCCGGCGGCATCCCCGGCCTCTCCTCCGGCGTCGAGCGCGAACTGCAACACGCCTTCGAGCACACCAAAGAGGTCTACGTCGTCTGGAAACCGAAGAAAAACCCCTCGCCCTTCATCACCGAAACCGCGACGAAGATCTTCACCAGCGTCGATGAAGCGCTCGCCTACTTTGAAAAACGCGGCATGTTCGCGCAGCGCGATCTGTTCGGGAATTGAATGAATCGAAACCGTGATGCGCTCAAACGCATCGGAGGTGTGAGCATGGCCGAGCCGACCGATCGCATCCGCGGCATTCTCACCGCCCGTTTCATCGTGCTCTGTGTGTTGCGCGCACTCGCGCTCATCTTCCTCCTGTACGCTGCCTACGCGCTGTGCGTGCAGATCTTTCTGGGCGATGTCCTCATCTCCGGCATCACGGGCTTCTCCGTCATCTACGACAATCTGAGCTACTCCGGCATCGCGTTCGGCTCGTTCATCGTCGGCCTCGTGCTCGCACTCGCGAGCAAGCGACTGTCGCGGTGGATCGTGCCCGCCATGCGCCTGGAATGCCCGCAGTGCGCGTACAACCTGCACCTCATCAAGGGCAACACCTGCCCGGAATGCGGGTACATCATCGCATCGCCGCGCGAGAGCAAGACCGAAGCATGACCGCGCACCGATTCATGCTCATCGTCGCCTACGACGGCACGAACTACCACGGCTGGCAGAAGCAGGAGCCGCCCGATGCCGAGCCGCTGCGCACCGTGCAGGGCGTGCTCGAAGAAACCGTCCGCGCTGTGCTCGGCCAACCCGGCATCGAACTCATCGGCGCTTCGCGCACCGATTCCGGCGTGCACGCGATCGGCCAGACCGCAGCGTTCACCGCCGAGACCTCCATTCCGGTTGAGAAACTCCCGCTCGCCATCTCCGCGCGGCTGCCGACTGACTGCCAGGTGCGCGCTGCGCGCATTGTGCGCGATGATTTCAACCCCATTCGCGATTGCGAATCGAAGGGCTATCGCTACACGATCGCGCATTCGATCAGCGCGAGCAATCCCCCGCCGCTCTTCGATCGACATGTCATCTGGTACACCTGGCACGAACTCGATGCAGCGCGCATGCACGACGCAGCGCAGCATCTCATCGGCGAGCACGATTTCGCAAGCTTCGCGCAGATCAACCACGGCAGGGAATCGACGGTGCGGACGATTCACGATTGCACCGTGCGCGAAGTTGAAGGTCAACGCATCGAAATCGATGTCAGCGGCAACGGCTTCCTCTACAACATGGTCCGCATCATCGCGGGCACACTCGTCGAAGTCGGCCGCAGCAAGCTCCAGCCGGATGAACTGCGAACCATCCTCCGCGAAGCCGATCGACGCGCTGCCGGGCCAACGCTGCCGCCCCACGGCCTCTGTCTGCGGTGGATTCGGTACCCCGAAGCGGTGCTGACAACCGACTGATGCCCCGGAGTCCGCCTCAGAAGGCGCATTTCCGCGCCCGGATGGCGGATTCCCGTGCCCGGATTCGCCATTCCCGCACCCGGATTCGGCATTCCCGTGCCCGGATTCGCAATTCCCGTG
>CBFGRU010000019.1:0-21585 GCA_965651255.1 uncultured Phycisphaerales bacterium | reverse complement strand
GCCGCCCACAGATACTCCGGCAGATTTTCTAACACTGGCCTATCCAGATCCTCCAAGCGACGTCGTGATAGCTGTGGAAGAGAGCCGAATCGCTGCGGTGGATTCGCACGTGACCTATTGGGCATTCAACCTACCATTTGAAACACGAGTTGAACGCATCGCTTTGGCACCGGACTTGAATAGAGACGGTTGTCGTGAACTACGCGTGCTACTCACATCTTTGGACACTACGACAACGCGATCGATGACGTTGGTCCTCTCGGGTGCTGATGGCCATATCCTGTATCGTATATGGCCAGATGATTCCTTTGATCCTTGGGACGATGATCCTGCAGATTATAATGGTGATGGCGAAGTCACTTACGACGATGCCTTCGGCATCCTGCTACCGTTATCAGCGCGTTTGCCATTCTCATCTTTCAGCAACTGGGACCATTTAACTGTTGTTGAGTCGGGCACATTAGTGCTCCGGTTCGACACCAGCGGCAGACTATTGCTTGATCTAGGCAGCAATGTACGCTCACCTGTTGCTGCCCTCGGAATTGGAGCTTCAGCTCAACTCAGGCGCGTTGTCTTTGCTGAATCGCATGAAGTATTGAAGGATTATGATACGGCGAACCCGCCTGTTCCTCCCATTGCACCTATTCCGCCCCCGTATCCGCCGGAATGGCTCGATTCGAACCTTGATGGAGATGCCGAGGATTGGTCGACAGGCGACATTCGGGCCCCCATTGCCTACACGGCGGGTAGCCCAATCAAGATCGATCAGGTCGCAGTTGAAGTGGACCCACCCGGTTCAATCGCCTTGGCGGGCGCACAAATGGTGGGGCGGGTTAATGGCAATGTGCTATTTGTAAGCAATACTCTAGTCTACAACTCAACAGATACGATAATCAGTGCGACCGCATTTGCCGGTAGTAGCCCGAGTCAGGCAGGTATGATTGATTATCGTCCCGACTGGCAGATATCGTGGGCGATCGAGTACGTAACTCCGAATGCACCGATTCCTGCGGGGATATCTAGCAACCATGTATACTTTGTACTGCTGGATCCTCCACAGGGGTTCGAGTTATATTACACATTGCTTGATGTAGGTGTTCGGCGAGCTGATGGTCTGACGAACATCCCGGTGGATCATGAGTCACAGATTGCTGCCGCAATCTATAGGGAATTCTTGGGCGCCCGCGGGCTTTATCGACGTACGGATGTTTTGGAGAATGTCTTGCCAGTAAATACGCTTGCATATTACGCGGATTGGACCACGCTGAACACAAATGTGAAGAGTTTACTGGCTTTCGGGGATGGGCAATGTCACGCATGGGCAGAATTGTTCTGGCTGACGATGCATGCCGTCGGGATAGATCCACTAAACGAGAAAATAATGATCTCTGCACAACATCCCAATCTGATTTGGGGAGGGGCAGCGTTCTTTGTCGTGAAAGAATGGACGTTCGGGCCAGGTGCGCACAATCCACTGCCGAGCAATCAGTATTATCCGCATATTGGTTTTGTGGAATCACCATTTATAGCCAACAATGAGTATCATTGGATCTTTACAGAACTGAGCGAGCAGCATGGTGTCCCTGGCCAAGGAACGTCAAATCCCGCATCTTTCTTCAACGATCATTACCTCGTGCAAGTCGCAGGAAAGTACTATGATCCTTCTTATGGAACGGTTTACACCAGTATCGATCAATTCGAGAGCAATGCGATCGCTGGGTATGGAATTGCGTGGTTCGTCAATCCCCCACTGATTGATGAGAATGATCTTGGGCCATTCGATGTTGATGGGAATGGCCAATTGAACGGTATCAGGAAAGACTGTGTGGTAGGTGCAGTGAATCCGGCAGGATTGCAAGTTGATGTAAATGTGCACAATGTTGTTCGTTAGAAGGGAGTTGCAATGCACTTAATTGTCTTGTTGGTCTTGATGTCCAGCGTTGCCGGTGCAGGGCTGGGGGCGAACAAAGTTGTTCGGAGTGCCAATGATCAGATGGTGTGTCTGACGAATGAGCGTGTTGAATGGGCCGAAGACCGGCTGGTTCTACTTGGAGCGGATGGTACGCGCGTCTTTCATTGGGACAGCGCCGAGACGAAGGCATCACGAAACGGTCTGTTCGGCGGAGATATCGATTGGACGAGACTCTGGGGCCATCAGGGATGGGGGGTCGTAGACGATAGTGTGTTTTATGTGTATTCACTGCCTTCATCGCCGCTGGAGATCAACGTCAATGGGCCGAACATCGATTGTGTGCCTACTCCGATTGAGGATGTGCTCGCGATTGAGTCACTTGATGATGTAAAGCAGATAGACCAAATGAAGGCACTCGCGCGGGGCATGTTTGAATTTGGTCAGGACTATGGGTGCCGTATTCATCCGCTCGGGGAATACATTGGAGTTCATCACAAGGCACTGAGTGAGAAGTGGAATTTGTGGATCGACGTTGTTTACACAACTCTTGACACATGCATCGTCGTGGGGGTACGTGAAGGCAAGTTGATGGTCTGGAAGCTCAATGGCACCGGCAATCCGATGAGAGGTGAGTGGTCGACCGAAGTTGTCGCCCCGACAACGCTGAATCGGCCATTCCGGATTCTCCGGGCCGGTACTGAACTGTCCAACTTCTATCTCATCGATGAAGCGGGCATCATCTACACCGGATTCGGGGCAGACCACAAAGTCGTCGGGGTCGTTGAAGGATTTCAGACAGATGACGACGAAGTTATCACGCTGCTCTTCGAGGATCAGAAAACGCGCACAATTGGAATCCTGCATGCTGGCCCGGATGGTGCACTCAGTGTCCTTCAAGTCGAATGGCAGGATGATTCTCATGCTCCGAATTTCTTGACAGAAATTGAGTCTGATGAGCTGCGCAATCGACTTAAGCAGGTTGAAGTCATCGTGCGCGAAGATCTCCATGATGCCCATGGCGAATAGGTCAAGCTCTGTTGTTACCGGTCCACGCCGCAGTTGGCTGTACTCATCCTTCAGTTCAGCTCCGCGTACGCTCAGTTCGATTGATCATGCGAGCGTCGATCCCGTGCAATGATCGAGAAGCGACGAACAGCGCGATGAGCGATACAAGCAGCACGGCATCAAGCGCGAGGTTGAAATTGATGATCCAGTCACCGCGGTCCAGGATGGTTCGCTGAACGGCACCGGCCACCTCATCTGACTCTGGTTCGCCATCCGCTACTTCGAAGTGGTCGGCGATGGTCTTATTTGTCTCGCCGGCCGTCGCCATGATGAAGTGCGGAACCAGAAGCAGACGGATCGCTGCAACGGCGATCACGACAAACAGCGCGATGAGGCAGTGTCGCATGGTCATCGAACGCTCATGCTACCTGAACGGAACAGGCGCGGCGACGCCTGAGGTCCTGTCTCTACTCATCCAACTCGATGTTTCCGCGGTTCCACTCGGGAGTTGGAACGGGGAAACGCGCTGTTCCGCCGGCGGATTGCGCGTGTGAACGGCGGAACTGTGTGCGCCGCGCGCCTACGCATCGAGTTGGACGTTCCGCACCCACAGTTGCCGCGCGGGCATGCGCAGTTGGACGCTGGAACTGCACAGTTGGAAGTTCCAACTGTGTGTTTGCACCGTCCAAACACACAGTTCGGCGCGTCCGGAGTGCGTTATTCGGTGTGAACGAGTGATTCTCGTTTCTCGGATGCGGACCCCACACCCCCGGGAGGGTGGGGCGATGGGTTCGTCGTTATCGGTACCGCACCCATTTGATGAGTTCCATCGGGCTCGGCGGCTTGCCGGTCATGAGGACGCCGACGCGGAAGACCTTCGAGGCGAACCAGACCATGCCCATCAGGCACGCGCCGCCCCACACGATCGAGAGCAGAACCTGCCACACCGGCGGCGGCGTGTCGGTCGCGATGCGCAGCACCATGACGAACGGGATCACCGGCGGAATGAAACTGAAGATCGTCGCGATCATGCCGTTCGGATCCTGCGTGATCGGCATCCACAGCATCAGCGGGAAAATCAGAATCAGCATCACCGGCGTGAGCAGCGAGTTCGCTTCGCGAATGTCGGTGACGGCACTGCCGACCGCGGCCATGAGCGAAGCGATCATGCCGTAGGCCATGAAGAAGAAGATCGTCAGCAGGAGGAGTTGCGTGATGGTGATGAGCCCCATGAGACTGAACGAGATGAGGCCGGCGATGCCGATGCCGGAATAGACCACGAGGATGAGGAGGCCCACCGCACCCTGGCCGATGATCTTGCCCGTGAGCAGTTGCAGCGGGCTGACGGCGGAGAGCAGCACTTCCATGACGCGGTTGGATTTTTCTTCAATGGTCGAACTGAGCAGGTGCTGGCCGACGCTGAAGACCGCGATCCACGTGAGCATCATGAAGGCCATGGGAATCATCATGCGCTGGACTTCGCGCAGGCCGGCGTTTTCTTCCTTTGTGCCGCCGCCTTCGACGAAGCGCTCGGTCGCGGCGCGCGGCCGGCTGAGGAGGGCGCGCGTGTCATCAAGGTTCATGCCGTGACGCTCGACGCGGGCGCGCACGATCGCCTGGCCCATCATGCGTTCGATGATGGTGGTGTGCTCAGCGGAGACGTTTTCGTTCACGAAGAACGGGAAGCCGCGCTTCACGCTGGCGGAATCGCCTTCGCCGTTCGCGGTTGCTTCTTCGAGCGCCTGGCCGGGGTTCGCCGCGAGCAGGTGTTCGGGAATCTCCGCGACGGCGAGCAGTTCGCCGGTGCGCACGCGTTCCTTGATCGCTTCGAGTTGTGCGGGATCGGAGATGCCTTCGACGGTGATGGTGACCTCGCCGCGCTGACCCATGCCCATGCCGGCGCCCGGCCCCGCGGACATCTGCGCGGGATCGATCTCCATGTTGGTCATCTCCTTCGCGGCGTCGGCGATCGCTTCGTTCTGCCGATCCTGCTCGGACTGCATGGTCCTGGGGTCGAACTCGACGGTTGCGGCGGAGATGACCTCACCGGAACGATCGACGATGGCGACCGCGCCGCGCAGGGCGGGCGGTTCGTGCGTGGCGATCATGATGCCCGCGATGACGCCGCCGACGACCATGAGCAGCGGCACGCCGAGAATTGCGAGGATGAACGCCTTGGTCGCGACGGTTGATTTGAAGTCGCGCCAGGCGACGAGCATGACTTTATTCGACATGGCTGAGCTCCTCCTTCGCGCGGAGGGCGGCTTCGGCGCCGGCATCCTTCAGCACGGTTTCGACGAAGATGTCTTCGAGCGTCGGCCGGCGGAGTTCGATCGCGCGCATCGGTTGACGACTGGCGATCGCACGCATGATGTCCTGCGGATCGAAGCCATCTTCGAACATCACTTCCATGCCCGGCCGGTCCTTCATGCGGTTGGCCGCGAGCACGCCGGGAATGCCGTTGGTATCCAGCTCGCCGTTGAGCGGCTCGGCGACGATGGTGCGCGGGTCGAACCGCGCGCGGACCGCTTCGAGCGTGTCATCGAGCAGCTTCTCACCTTTGTTGATGAGGAAGATGCGATCGCAGATGCGCTCGGCGTGGTGAAGGGTGTGCGTGGAGAAGATGATTGTCCGGCCGTCGGCGTGCAGTTCGCTGATGAGATCATCAAGTAAGACGGCGTTGACGGGGTCGAGGCCGGAGAAGGGTTCATCGAGAATGATGAGTTCGGGCTCGTGGATGATGGCCGCGAGGAACTGCACCTTCTGCTGCATTCCTTTAGAGAGTTCCTGGCACTTCTTCCTGGCGACGCCGGGCAGTTGCACGCGCTCGAGCCAGTCGCGCACGCGCTTGGTGAGGTCGGGCGGGTTGAAGCCCTTGAGTTTCGCGATGTATTCGACGAACTCGGCGACCTTCATCTTGCGGTAGACACCGCGCTCTTCGGGCAGGTAACCGATGCGGTCCTTGTTGCGGAGGGCATCCTTTCCGAGCACTTCGATGGTGCCTGAATCGGGGTAGATGATCGACATGATCATGCGGATGGTGGTGGACTTGCCCGCGCCGTTCGGCCCGAGGAATCCACAGACGCTGCCGGTGGGAACATCAAGGTCAAGGTTTCGCACGGCGTGATTGCTGCCGTAAGACTTGTTCACGCTGCGCAGTTTGATGGCTGTTTCGCTCACCTGTCTCTCCAAGGGGGCCGTGGAATCGGGTCCGTCAGATGGTCGGGCCGTGTGATCGGGTCGATTGGTAGCCCGCGAAGTGGCGGGCAGTCCAGCGATTGTTCGCTGGTTCCGCGATTTCATTTCGAGAAATCGGGTCGCGCGTCCGTTTTCCCGCGCGCGTGGACATCCACACGCGTCTGAATGAGACGCGGCGCCCCGAAGGCCGGAGCGCCGCGCATGCAGTCTGATAAGGACGGGCCGATGCGTGTTCAGCACACGGGATCAGCGGATGGTGCCGCCATCGCCCTCGTTGCCATCGCTTTGCGATTCTTCTGCGGCCTTCTGCTGTTCTTCAAAGGCCTTGATCTGTTCCTTCACGGTCTCGGGAAGGTCAAACATCGACTCTTCCACACCATTGATCTCAACATCGCTGATCATAAAGGTGACCAGCTGCGGGCCGAGGTTCATATCGAGCTTGCGGATGAACTTGCGGCCGTCAATCTCTTCCCATTCCGTCACAATGGTGCCCGCTTCCATGGCGCCCATGGGAGTTGCAAAGGAGACCTTCTGGCCGAGGAAACTGCCATCTTCTTCATTGAAGAAGATTGATGTCTTTGAATCATCGAGCTTGTCTACGGCCTCGACGCGGTAGGCCATCTTGCCGCCATACTCGGTCTTTTCGATGGTGCGGTGATCCTTGAATCGCTCGGTCAGTTCAAGGAAAACGTTCTGGATGTTGAGAACGGGCTGAATCGGGCCGAGCTGGTTCGCCGGGATGATCTGCATACCGGTATCCTGCGGAGACTGGACCCATGCGTACTTGCCGTTGCTGTAGACGCGGACGACGTTTCCGGTTGGGGTCGGCTGCTCGAAGGCGATCATGGATGGGCGCAAGGTAAAGGCGGTCATGCGCTGCTCGCCCTGGGGGGTTGAGAGCGTGACTTCAAACTGTGCGGTCTTGACATCCTTGAAGGCATCAACCCCGCCAGCCGCATCATGGGACTTCTTGATGAGGTCCTTCGCAGCGGGCAACGATTCTTCTGTGTTCTGG
Organism: uncultured Phycisphaerales bacterium; assembly: GCA_965651255.1. Classification (GTDB taxonomy): domain Bacteria; phylum Planctomycetota; class Phycisphaerae; order Phycisphaerales; family SM1A02; genus CBFGRU01. The sequence continues at coordinate 14,455 of CBFGRU010000019.1, read as the reverse complement.
CCACCGGCGGGAACGGGCGGGGCGCTCGTGGCCGCGAGGCCCGTCATGGCGATGGGAGAGGTCAGCAAGGCCAAAGAAAGGAGTGCGGGCCGTGAGAGGTTCCTGGTGGGGGTCTTCATGCAGACTCCGTTTCGCAACGAGTTCAGACGAGAAGCCCTTCCGCGCAGCAACGTGCCGAGGGGGCGGGCTTTGGGAGTGGGATGATACCGTCTGGGCGGGCGGGGGCGGCGGAATGATTCATCCGTTCATCCGGATAAACGGTTGAAAGGATGGCATTTCCGATGTAGAGTCATCGCATGCCCAGTCGTTTTCTTGCCGAGCTTGACAGGCGCCTCCTCGTTTTTGATGGGGCGATGGGAACCAGCATCCACAATTGTGACCTCTGCGTTGAGAAGGACTATCTCGGCCGGGAGAACTGTACGGACATTCTGGTGAAGAGCCGGCCGGAGGTGATCCAGGGCATCCACGAGACGTTTCTGGAAGTGGGTGCGGACTGCGTGGAGACCGATTCGTTCGGCGGGGCGCCGCATGTGCTGGCGGAGTTTGACGATGAGGCACGGGGTTGGGCGTACGAGCTGAACAAGCGCGCTGCGGAGGTCGCGCGGGCCGCGTGCGAAAAGTATTCGACCGATGACAAGCCGCGGTTTGTGATCGGGTCGATGGGGCCGGGGACCAAACTGATCACGCTCGGCCAGATCGACTGGAAGAAGATGCTCGCCAGTTACACGCTTCAGGCGGAGGGGTTGATCGATGGCGGGGCCGATGCGTTCATCATCGAAACGTGTCAAGATTTGCTGCAGGTGAAGTGCGCGATCAACGCGGTGCTTGATGCGCTGCACAACCGGAAGAAGCGCGTTGAGGATCTCCCGATTCTCATCAGTGTGACGATGGAGACGACGGGCACGATGTTGCTCGGCTCAGAGATTGCTGCGGTCGTGAATGCGCTGAAGCCGTTTCCGATTGCTTCATTGGGTCTGAACTGCGCGACCGGTCCGGTGGAGATGGGTGAGCATGTCGCGTACCTGGCGAAACACTGGGAACGGAAGATTTCGGTGGTGCCGAACGCGGGGCTGCCGGTGCTCGTTGACGGGCAGACGGAGTATCCGCTCAAGCCGGGGCCGTTTGTGGAAGCGCTCGACCGCTTCACCGCGGAGTTCGGTGTGAACATCGTCGGCGGATGCTGCGGCACCACGCCGGAGCACATCCGGCAACTCGCCGAAGCGGTGAGTGAGCGCACGCCAATCAAGCGTGATATCACGCCGCAGAAGCCGGGATGCTCGAGTCTTTATTCGTATGTGGAGTATGACCAGACGCCGTCGTTTCTCATTGTGGGCGAGCGCACGAACGCGAACGGTTCGCGCAAGTTCAAGCGGTTGCTGGATGAAGAGGATTGGGACGGCCTGGTGTCGATGGCGCGTGAGGAAGTGAAGGGGGGCGCGCACCTGACGGATGTGTGCGTTGACTTCGTCGGACGCAACGGCGTGCAGGATATGAGCGAAGTGACTTCCCGGTACGTTCGGCAGGTGAATGTGCCGCTCATGATCGATTCAACCGAAGCGCCGGTACTCGAGGCAGCCCTGCAGCGCGCCGGTGGTAAGTGCATTGTCAATTCGATCAATCTTGAAGACGGCGAGAAGCGGTTCGATGAAGTCTGCCCGATGCTCAAACGCTACGGTGCTGCCGTTGTGGCGTTGACGATTGATGAAGACCCGCAGGCGGGCATGGCAAAGACCGCCGAACGCAAACTCGCCATCGCGGAGCGGATGCACGATCTCTATACGAACAAGTGGGGATTGGATGAACGCGACCTCTTCTTTGATCCGCTGACGTTCACGATCTGCACCGGGAATGAGGATGACCGAAAGCTCGGGCTGGAGACGCTGGAAGGCATTCAGCGCATTCACGATCGTTTCCCGGCCTGCGGCATTCTGCTCGGTCTGTCGAACATTTCGTTCGGCCTGAAGCCGAATGCGCGGCAGGTACTCAACTCGGCGTTTCTGCACGAAGCGCGCGAGCGCGGGCTGACCAGCGCGATCGTTCATGCCAGCAAGATACTTCCGAAGAACAAGATCGATGAAGAAAAATGGGAAGCCGCACAATGGCTCATCTTCGATCGTCGAGGTGCGAATCGACCGGAAGGAACGCCGGAGAACTTCGATCCGCTGCTGCACTTCATCGGCCTGTTTCCCGATGGGGAAGAGGAAGTGGTCAAGGACGATATGGAGTCGTTGTCGATCGAAGACAAGCTTCAACGTCACATCATCGACGGTGAACAGCGCGATCTGGAAGCGCATCTCGAAGAGGCGATGAAGAAGTATCGCCCGCTCGAGATCATCAACGATCACCTGCTGGCGGGTATGAAAGTGGTGGGTGAGCTGTTCGGAAGCGGACAGATGCAGTTGCCGTTCGTGCTGCAGTCAGCGGAAGTGATGAAGAAGGCCGTGGCACATCTGGAACCGCACATGGAGAAGTCGGAAGGTTCGGGAGGGCCGAAGGCAAAGGTGGTGCTGGCCACGGTGTCGGGCGATGTTCATGACATCGGGAAGAATCTGGTTGACATCATCCTCTCGAACAACGGCTACCAGGTGTACAACCTGGGCATCAAGCAACACATCAGCGCGATCGTCGAGGCAGCGAAGCAGCACAACGCCGATGCGATCGGCATGAGCGGCCTGCTGGTGAAGTCGGTCGGGGTGATGGAATCGAATCTGCACGAGCTGAACGCGATGGGCATCTCAACGCCCATTCTGCTCGGCGGGGCCGCGCTGACCAGGCATTACGCGGAGAGTCATCTGCGCGGAATCTACGAAGGTCCGCTGTATTACGGCAAGGATGCGTTCGAAGGATTGCGCATCTGCGATCACCTGGCAGGCGGAACGCTCGATCTTCTGAACGAAGAGATCACCAGTCGCCTGACCAAGCGCGCGGCCACCGAGGAGAAGGTCGCGCGGATGCGGGAGGATGAGAAGACGGAGGCGACATCGGCCGGGGCGGTTGTGGTCGAGGAGAAGGTGCGATCCAAGGTCGCCCGGGATGTGCAGGTACCAGTCGCGCCGTTCTATGGAAGCAGAGTCGTGACCGATCTCGACCTGGATGAGATCTATCCGTACATCAATACGGTGGCTCTCTTCCGAGGGCAGTGGGGGTTCAAGCGCGGCGCGATGAGCAAGGAAGAGTACGAGACGTATCTGCGGAACGAGGTTGAACCGCTCTTCAAGCGCATGCAGGCGAAGTGTCGAGATGATGGCATCCTGCGGCCGCGCGTCGTGTACGGGTACTACCCGTGTCAATCGGATGGAGACGATCTGGTGGTCTTCGATGCGAAAGACCATGACCGGGAAATCGAACGGTTCAGCTTCCCCCGCCAGGACAAGCGTGATCGGTTGTGCATCAGCGACTTCTTCCGCTCGGTTGATTCGGGCGAGAAGGATGTCATCGGTTTCCACTGCGTGACGATGGGCGAAGAGGCCAGCCGCATCGCCAAGCAGCACTTCGAGCGAAACGAGTACACCGAATATCTGTACCTGCACGGGATGGGTGTGGAGTCGGCTGAAGCGCTCGCGGAACTCTGGCACAAACGCATGCGCGCTGAACTCGGAATCGGGAATGATGACTCACCGAAGATTCGCGATCTCTTTACACAGACGTATCGCGGCTCACGGTATTCGTTCGGCTACCCGGCCTGCCCGGAGATGAGCGATCAGGAGAAACTCTTCCGTCTGCTCGATCCGGAACGCATCGGTTGTGTGCTGACCGAGAACTGGCAGATTGACCCCGAGCAGTCCACCAGCGCGATCATCGTGCACCATCCCGAGGCCAAGTACTTCAGCGTGTAACCAACGTTTCGCCGCGAGCCCAAGCGAGCGCGTTCCAAGGCAAGATCGCAGACTTGCAGATTGGGTGTTTCAATGGACACAGCTCAGCTAAAGTCGTCCAGCAAGACTGACGGGCGGCGCGGCTTAATGCGATCAGTGGTGCGACTCTCCGTCGAGCAGAAGGTCGAGCAATGGTGTCATTCCGATCCAAGCTTCGGCAAAGAGATCCGAAGCCTTCGCCGATCGAATGATGGGGCAGTCGTAACTGAATTCGGCGCTGATGCCGAACTGAATGTTTGAGCGTTTGTTCGCGAGCAGCGCGTGGATCGCCTCGATCCATTGGGGCTGGAACTTCACTCCTTCGCTCGACTTCTGCCTCACAAGCGTACGAAGATCTGCGCGAATTCGCCCATCTTCGATTCCCATTGATCGCTGACTGCGGTAATGTCGCTGCAGCGCATACGCGACCACGCGCAATTGTTTCGATTTCTTACGAAGTGGTTCCAGCCGATCGAAGATGTCTCGCATCAGTTGACAGAACGTGTCATGATCGCACTTGTACAGGCGATTGCGAATCCTCGTCCGAACGCCGTTCGGCACGGTAATCGAGGCGCTCGCGAAACTCTCATTGATCCCAATCGTGAGATGCGGGTACTGCGTAAACATACTGGCACCGCGAGCGACCCGGAGAGGTAGGAAGTCCCATACACCGCTTCCGCCGCGCCCGGTTATTGCTGGTCTGCGAGCGCCATTGGGATCGACTCGCAGCTTGGTGTGCAGGTCCTTTCGATTCTGCAGTTGATCGCCAAGGAGCCGAATGAGCCGCCTCCCTTCACGGTAGGTGTAGGGGTCGTCATCATCGAAGTGGAGCCCGTCGAACATGGTGATGGTCCCGCGAATCGAGTAGTCACGTGCAATCATGTGGTTTTCGAATGCCTGCATGTAGTTCACAAGCTGTCGCGCCCAGAATGATCGGTCGGACTGCCTGCGAAACCACGACCAGAGTGATCGCCATTCAATATGATGAACTGGAACCTCGTCAGTCATCTTGTTCGGTGATGAGTCAACCGCGAGTACGACAATGGCGCTTGGTACAAATCCATGCCGTTCTGCGGTTCGACGATGCCGTCGCAGCTGTTCGACCTTGAGGGAAGACTGGACCTTCGCTTCGAAGAGCACAGCCCACTCTCCGTCGTCATCAAACATGCACAGATCGGGAAGTCCGGACGACTCAATCTCGTCGCCGGAGACCGCCTCGCCCGGCACCTGTTGCTCAACGATCCGCAACGATCGCTCCGGGGGAACTTGCTTGACGCCAACCCAGCGAAGAAAGGGTCGTATCAGAGAGCGATCATGTTCGAGCGCGCATGCCAACGCGTGCGTCAATCGATTCTCGGGCTGGGTGTACTGGTCGAAGACTGATCGCAAGACGGAAGCGCTCCGGGCACCTGTTCAAGTCAATCAAGTTGCCTGAGTATACCGAACAGGTCTCCGAACAGCGCAGTTGTTTGGGAACCCTGTGAACTGGCTGCGAGACCAAGCGAGCGTTGATTTCACATCACCTTCGAACGCTGCACGCATCGATCATGCTTGTGATGCCGCTCGATTTCTCGGCGACACCGCATCACTGTGCACCGTGACCACTGGTATGCTACCTCGCCCCGGTGTAGCGTGAACTGCGAGTGAACGGCTTGAAAGCTCGGGATCAGGACCAGCTTCGTGGCAGATATCGCCTTTGTCAGATCGATCGGCATCATGATCGTCGCCGCGGCGGCGATCGTTCTGCTGCTGCGCCGATTGAACATTCCGACGATCGTTCTGTACATCATGGCGGGCCTGTTGCTCGGGCCGCTCCTGGGCACGCTCGAATCGGGTGAATCCGCGGCGAGTGATGCAGCCATTTCGAGCTCATTCTCGCTTGTCACCGAGTTCGGTATCGTGCTCCTCCTTTTCCTGGTGGGCCTTGAACTCAGTCTCGACAAGATTCGGGAAATCGGAAAGGTCGCCGTGATCGCCGGCATCGGCCAGGTGGTGTTCACTGCCTTCTTCGGTTTCTTCCTGTCGCTGCTGCTCGGTTTCGGTGCGATGGAATCCATCTTCCTCGCGACCGCATTGACGTTCAGCAGTACGGTCGTCGTCGTGAAGCTGCTCGATCAGAAGAAGGACTTGAACACCCTGTACGGGCGCATTGCGGTGGGCATTTTTCTCGTGCAGGATCTGGTGGTCATCATTGTGCTGACGCTGCTCGCCGGGCTCGTCCAGACGGATGATGCATCGGTGGGCGCGATTGCGTGGAACCTCGGCCGCGCATTCCTGGGAACCGCGGTCCTGTTGACCATTGCCCTCGTGGCGGCGCGATTCATTCTGCCGCGGCCGATGAACTGGGTGGCACCATCGGCAGAGGCGAGTCTCATCTGGAGTCTGTTCTGGTGCCTGCTCTTCGTGACCATTGCGCACCAGCTCCATCTTTCACCCGAAATCGGTGCATTCCTCGCGGGAATCAGTCTGGCGCAGTTGCCGGTCAGTCACGATGTGCGTCGTCGGCTGCACCCATTGATGAATTTCTTTATCGCAATTTTCTTCATTTCGCTCGGCGCGAATATGGAATTCGGCGATGCCGCGGCAAACTGGTTCCCGAGCGCCGTGCTGGCCATCTTCGTGCTGCTGGGGAATCCGTTCATCTTCATGTGGATCATTGCCCGTTGCGGCTACGGCGAACGCACCAGTTTCTTCACCAGTGTCACCGTCGCGCAGATCAGCGAGTTCTCGTTCATCTTTGTCGGCGTCGGCCTCGTCAACGGATTGATCGGGCAGTCGGTGGTCACGGTGACCACGATTGTCGGTCTCGTGACCATTGCGGCCTCGGCTTACATGATTCTGTATTCCGACTGGCTGTATGCGCAGGCAAAGCGCTGGGGCCTGCTGCGCATGTTTCGTGCCAGCGACGTTGTGGAAGAGGAACGCATTGCCGAAGTGCACGGCCACATTGTCGTCGTTGGGATGAATGCGATGGGGCGCCACATCGCGCAACGGCTGCACGAAGCGGGTCAGGAGGTCCTCGCGATCGATACCGATCCTCGCAAACTTCGGCGGCTGCCGTGCCGCACGCTTATCGGCAACATCGATTACCTCGAAGTGGTTGAAGAGGCGGGGCTTTCGCGCGCCAAGTTCGCCATCTCCGCGCTCCAGATTGAAGATGCCAACAACCTGCTCGCGCATCGCTGCGCAGAGTACGGCGTGCCGATCGCGGTCCATGCGTTCGACCGTTCGGTCTTTGATGATCTCCGCCGCCTGAACGTCGCCTACCTGATCGACTCGAAAGCGGAAGGCAGCATGCAGTTGATCACCGCGCTCGAGGAACAGGGAGTCGTTGCGACGTGACGGCGACCATGATCATTCTGCTCGCCGCGTCGATCGCATACGGACTTTCACGCGCCGTACGTATTCCGGCGCTTCCGCTTCTGGTCCTCGCGGGAATCGCGCTGGGCATCATCAGCCGCACAACCCAACTTCCGTTCTCTTCGGGCGAAGTTGATGCGCTGCTGCAACTCGGGCTGGCATTCATGGTGTTCGCTTCCGGGATGGAACTCAACCCAGCGCGCGTCGGTACGCAGCGCTGGCCAGCGCTTCGGGTCGGACTCGCCCAGTTTGCCGCAATGACATCGCTGGGACTGCTGCTTGGGTTCGGCCTTGGCTTTCGTTCGATGGAGTTGCTGTACATCGCCCTCGCCATCTCCGCCAGTTCCACCATCATCGTGGTGCGTGTGCTTCAGCAGCAGCAGCAACTCTTTGAACCATTCGGGCGTCTCGTTCTGGGGGTGCTTCTTCTTCAGGACATTCTCGTCATTCTGTGCATCGGCGTCCTGAGCGGGCTTGATCATGGAGGATTCAAAGGACTGCTCACCAGCATCGTCTCCATCGGTCTCATGGTCGGCTGCACCTATCTCATGGCGCGGTGGATCGCGCCGTGGCTGATCCTTCGCCTTCGTCTTGATCAGGAGACGATGCTGCTTACTGCGATCGCCATCCTGTTTCTCTTCGTCGGCCTGGCGCACGCAGCCGGGCTGCCGCTTCCGGTTGGCGCATTCTTTGCCGGCGTTTCGCTCTCGGTCTTTCCGGTGAACGGCGTCATTCGGGGGCCGGTCGCATCGCTCTCGAACTTCTTTCTCGCGGTGTTCTTCGTTTCACTCGGGGCCACGCTCACACCTCTGGGCGCGCGTGATCTCGCCCTGACCGCCGCGTTGACGGCGGTTGTCGTCTTCGTCACACCGCCGCTGGTGGTGTTGCTCGCCGGTCGAATCGGGCTCTCCATGCGATCGATCATCACGAGCGGCCTGCTGCTCGCCCAGTGCAGCGAGTTCTCGATCGTCATCATGCTGCTTGGCCGGGCGTCCGGCCATGTCAGCGATGAAGTCCTCTCGGTCGTCGCGCTGGTTACGGTGGTCTCGATGATGATCGCCTCGTTCATCGCGAACGATCAGATGAGTCGGCGCCTGGTGCGCTTCCATCCCTCCTATCGAGGTGCATCGATCAAGGATGATCCGCCCATCGATCATTTCCTGCTGCTCGGCTGCGGATCGAACAGTCGCGTGCTGCTCGATCTCTTGCTCCTGGAAGGGCACCGAGTCATCGTGGTTGATGAAGATCCCGGCGTCGTGAAACGACTCAGCGCCCGTGGCGTCGAAGTGTGGCGCGGCGATGGCGGCGATGCAGAACTCCTGCGCGCGCTCAATGCCCGCAACGCCCGTGCGATCGTTTCCACCGTTCGCCGCATCGAGGACAATCTGCGTCTGCTCGCGGAGTTGAAGGATTCGGGCGTGCCGGTCTTCGTGCGCATCTTCGAGGAAACAGAGGCCCGGCGCATCGAGCGCGCGGGCGGCCGGGCCGTGCTCGAATCACACGCGGCGGCTGAGAACTTCGTTCAATGGTTCGCCTCCACGGCGCGCAGTTGATCGAACAGGCGATGAAACTCCTTCTCCGGATCGAACACCGCTCGAACGTGTTCGCGCGCTGCGACGCCGAAGCGCTGGCGGAGCGATGCATCATCAATCAACCGTTTGGTGTACTCGAAGCACTGCGCCCAATCCCCGGGCGAAGCGAGGTATCCGGTCTTTCCATGAATCACCATGTCGGGAACGGCGGCCACCCTCGTCGAGACCACCGGGAGCCCCACGCTGGCTGCTTCAAGGATCGCCCATGGCTGATGATCCCGCCGCGTCCACAGGACGAAGAGGTCCATCATCGGAAGCAGTTCGTTCAACAGTTGCGCCCGGTCAACTCCGCGGTGCACAACAACGCGCGAAAGGCCCGCCAGTCTGAGGTTTTCATTTGTCACCACGTGCAGTTCCGCGCGGTCGGCGAATTGCTGCTGGTGCGCGCGCAGCAGTTCTGGCAGGCCCTTGCGCTGCGCATCGTTGCCGACATAGATCAACTGGACCGGGCCTTTGCGATTCTCCGGCTGATCCCAGCGCGAGCGGGGAGGTAGTTTCATCGAGCTGCGCGCGATCAGGATCTTCTCCGGCGGCAGGTGGTAATCGCGTTCGAGCGACTGCGGCGCAAAGTGATTGCGGCTGACCACCCGGTCGACAGCGCGGAAGATGATGCGCTCGGCGCGGATGAATGGTTTCCGTGCCAAGGCCGAGAAGCCGAAGTGGTCCACATCCTGTTGCGCCGTTCCGTCAATATTCACCAGCAGCGTTGCAGAGCAGCGGGGGCGAATGTCATTGAGGAAGAGAGCTGCACCCTGGGTCATCACGTGCACCGCATCGAAGTGGTTCAGGTCCAGAACGCCGCGCCGGATTGCCGACAGCAGTGCCCGGCGCCAGAGCACGAGGTGACGATAACTGTGCAGGTCCCACCCGCGATCGCGCAGCCGTGGAATGGACTTCCCCAGGACCGCCATCCAGCGCGGGGTGGGCAGGTCGATGAACACTGCCTCGACATCATCACGGGCGGCTGCGTATTCGCGCAGTTGCCGCGCGTAGGTGCGAAATCCCGCTGAGGTCTGGCTGAGGAAAAGCGCACGCACCCGGCCGTTGAACGGTTGCTTCTCAGGATGGTCGGATGGCTGGAGCTGTTCAAGCTGCCCGCGGTCGGCACGAATCATGGTTGAGGTGTCCCGGCCCCGGATCACCGCGCCGGTGGCCGGGTAGTTCTTCGGCATTTTCGCCCGAACAGCTCAGCAAGTTCACCGTGAGGGCGCGAGGTTGCGGTAGCCCCGCATACTCCCGAACCCCACTCCGGCAGATGCGGGCGCGTGCTGCATCGGACTGTTGAGAGCATCATGAGACCGGCACGCACCACTGGCCGGCACGGTGATTCCCGATCGTTCTGCCCGTGATCTGGGGCAGGGTGATGGGAACGCCATCGGCGGCAAGCGCACCGAGGATGGCCATGGCGGCCGCTTCGCGCGCGGCGAAGGGAATACCGCACCCATCACTGAGCATGACGGGAATGGAAGTGTGAGAAGCGGCCGATTGTTCGCTTTCAATCGCGCGGCGAAGGGTGCAGTTCAATGCCCCGCCCCCGGCAAGAATGACCCGTTGTACGTTGTGCTCGGCGAGGGCGGACGTGATGGACCGCGCGATGGCGGCGATGGCGCTGGCGGCGAGGTCTTCACCGGGAAGACGCTCGTGGTAGCGACCGATCCACACATCGGCTTCGTCGCCGGTGCCAAGCGAGCGATGGGCGGACCGCTGGGCGCTGAGGAGGGTCGCAAGGGCGCTCGCAGCTTCGAGGTCGATGGTGCCGCGTGAGGCAGCCCGGCCATCTTCATCAAACGCGCAACCCAGTGTGCGGCGGGCGATGGCATCCAGCACCTGGTTGCATGCACAAAGGTCAAAGCCGAAAAGGTCGTCAGGAGTGTGCCGACCATCATCGGGCGGGAGGATGGTGATGTTGATGAAGCCGCCGAGGTTGATCACGGCGCGACGTTCGGCAGCGTCACGAAAGAGAATCCAGTCGGCAAGGGGGGTGATGGGCGCGCCTTGTCCACCTGCCGCGAGATCCGATCCGCGCAGATCGGTGATGATGGGGCAGGTGAAGCGCTGGGCAATCGGCCAGGGATTCATGAGTTGCCACGAGAGGGGCGGCTGATGGAAGACGGTCTGGCCGTGCAGCGCGATGAGGTCGGGCGTGATGCCGGGTTCTGCGTGTTGATCGAGCAATTGCTCGATGGCGTGGAGCTGTTCATGGGCGAATTCGAGCGCAATGCGGGCGATGGTGCCAGCACTCATGGGCTGCTGTTGGGCGAGTTGTCGAAGGTCGGCTGCGACATGACCGAACGCGCGAGATGCATGGGCCAGCAGCGTGGCACGGAGGGCAAGGCCGGTGCCGTCGATGCGGATGAGCGCGGCATCGATTCCATCGAGACTGGTGCCGGTCATGATGCCGACGACGAGGCGGCGGGCAGCATCCGGGCGTTTCGATGGCGAAGGGGGTGGGTGCATGCTGGTCATCGTTGCGTGATCGGTGGGTGGGTCCAGCGGGCGTAACAATGGTTCATGATTCTCACGCGGTAATCGCGCTGATGGGACGAAGATTCCCTATGCTGGCAGTCTCATGATCAAGCGCATTCTCGTTACCGGCGGGGCCGGTTTCCTCGGCTCCCATCTCTGCGACCGGCTGGTGGCCCAGGGACACGATGTCATCTGCCTGGACAACCTGTTCACCAGCCAGAAGTCCAACATCGTGCATCTGTTGGGGCGGCCGAACTTCGAGTTCATTCGGCATGATGTGACGCACCCGCTCTGGCTCGAAGTTGATGAGATTTACAACCTGGCCTGCCCAGCCGCACCGGGGCACTACCAGTACAACCCGATCAAGACGATCAAGACCAGCGTGCTGGGTGCGATCAACCTGCTGGGGATGGCCAAGCGCGTGCGGGCGAAGATCTTCCACGCCTCGACCAGCGAAGTGTACGGCGATCCGACAGTGCATCCCCAGCCGGAGAGCTACCGCGGAAACGTGAATCCGATCGGGCCTCGCGCGTGTTACGATGAGGGCAAGCGCTGCGCGGAAACACTGTTCTTTGATTATCACCGGGCGAACGGAGTGAACATTCGCGTCGTGCGTATCTTCAATACGTACGGACCCCGCATGCACCCCTATGACGGCCGCGTTGTGAGCAACTTCATCCGACAGGCGCTGGCGGGTGAAGAGATCACGATCTACGGCGATGGATCACAGACCCGTTCATTCTGTTACGTGGATGATTTGATTGATGGTTTCCTCAAGTTCATGGCAGCGCCGGATGATCTGACCGGGCCCGTGAACCTCGGCAACCCGGCGGAGTTTACGATTCGCGAGCTGGCGGAGTTGGTGGTCGAGTTGTCGGGCTCGAAGTCGCAGATTGTCAAGGCCCGGCCGCTACCGGAAGATGATCCGCTGCAACGCCGGCCGGACATTTCGCTGGCCCGGACGCGGCTGAATTGGGAACCGACCGTCGCGCTCAAGGAAGGTTTGAAGCGGACGATCGACTGGTTCAAGTCGGTGGATATGGCGACCTTCCGCGCCCCGACGCCGAACTACTGATGGCAGCGGTATGGAAGGTGAGATTGCGGTACGAAGAGTAGAGATTCGCAGGAGGTGATTTTCGGTACACTGCCGTGAATCACGCGGATGTGAAATCTCATGCTGGAGGGAGGCGCGAATGGTCAGCGCGAATCGACTCGGAATTCTGCTCACCTGGTTGGTGTTGCCGGTGGTGGCGACTTTGTTGAACGGGTGTGCCAACTCGCAGCGCGCTGCGGGTGCGGTGACGGTGGTGCTGGTGCGCCATGCGGAAAAGACGGATGCGTTCGGTGACCCGCAATTGACGATGGCCGGCCACGCCCGGGCGCAGGCGCTCGTCGAAGCGCTGGGCGAGTTCGGCGTGACCGCGATCTACACCTCGCAGTTCGCGCGGACGAAGCAGACCGCCGCGCCGCTGGCGAATCATTTGAACTTGCCCGCGCGGGAGTTTCCGATCGCGCCGCCGATCGAAGACTGGGCGGCCAACCTCGCCGAAGAACTGCGCACGCAACACGCCGGCGGACGAGTGGTCGTGGTGAGTCACTCCAACACCATCGCGCCGGTGGTGGCAGCGTTGACCGGCGGTCGTCTGACAATCACCCCGATTCCTGAGGATGTGTACAACTGGCTGATCATCGTGGAAGTGGATGCTGATGGCACCGGCCGTATCCTGCGCGTGCGGTCATCCACCGAGGTGACGCTGCCGAGTCTGCTCAATCCCGTGGAACCAGCCGGTGATTCCAGTGGCGCACTCGAAGAAACGCCGGCAGATGCCGGGCAGGATGAGGCCGAAGATGGGTGATCGGCCGGTGGCCCGACTCGCCCCCTGCAGGCCTCCGCAGTTGATGAATTGGTGTGTTTGTGAAAAAATCGGGTGAAAATCAACCGAACAGCCCTTGATCTGGCCGAAGGATTCGGTATCCTCTCAGAAACCGAACATTGACCAGGAAAGGGGCCCAAGATATGGTGGCAACCAGAAACGGCAAAGCCAGCACGAAGGATACGAACGGCATGGCGACAACAAAGACGGCAGCCAAGGAGCGAGAGTCCGATTCCGGGCGCGAGCAGGCGCTCTCTCGGGCGCTCGGTCAGATTGACAAGATGTTCGGCAAGGGCTCGATCATGCGCCTCGATGCCGATGCCGCGGCGAAGATTCCCGGCATTTCGACGGGGTCGATCTCGCTGGATATCGCGTTGGGCGGGCGCGGCATTCCGCGCGGTCGCGTGGTGGAAATCTTCGGCCCGGAATCCAGCGGCAAGACCACCCTCGCGCTGACGGTCGTGGCGCAGGCGCAGCATTCCGGTGGCGTCGCAGCGTTCATTGACGCCGAGCACGCACTCGACCCCTCCTGGGCGAAGCGCATCGGTGTGAATCTTGATGAACTCCTCGTCTCCCAACCGGATACTGGTGAACAGGCACTCGAGATCTGCGAGCTGCTGGTCCGATCGAATGCGGTGGATGTGATCGTGGTGGACTCGGTTGCGGCACTCATTCCGCGGGCGGAGATTGAAGGGGAGATGGGGGATACGCACGTGGGTCTGCAGGCCCGGCTCATGAGCCAGGCCTTGCGCAAACTCACGGGCACGATCGCCAAGAGTCGCTGCACCGTCATCTTCATCAACCAGATTCGCGAGAAGATCGGTGTGATGTTCGGCTCGCCCGAAACGACGCCTGGCGGCCGGGCGCTGAAGTTCTACTCGTCGGTTCGCATCGATATTCGTCGGACCGGATCGCTGAAGGAAGGCGATAAGGCCGTCGGCAACCGCGTGCGGGCGCGAATCGTCAAGAACAAGATCGCACCGCCTTTCCGCGATGCGGAATTTGACATCATGTTCGATGAAGGCATCAGCGCATCGGGCGACCTGGTCGATCTCGCGGTGGCCGATGACATCGTGCAGAAGTCCGGTGCCTGGTTCAGTTATGGCGATGTCCGTCTCGGACAGGGGCGGGAGAATGCCAAACAGTTCCTCAAGGATAATCCCGATCTCTTTGATGAGATTCGGAAGGGCGTGCTGGCCAAGCGCGGTGTGAATGCCTCCGGCTCAACGATGGGCGAGACCGAAGCCGTCGCCGAAGATGGTGCGGCCCCAGAGACCGCAAAGGACTGACCGCCAGCTAACCAGGTGTG
>CBFGRU010000018.1:0-22798 GCA_965651255.1 uncultured Phycisphaerales bacterium | reverse complement strand
TGCATCACCCCTACATCGCGCAGGTGTACGATGCGGGTGTGCACGATGAAGGGCACGGAGGAACACCGTACTTCGTCATGGAGTACCTGCCCGAGGCGAAGCCCATCACCACCTTTGCCCGCGATCAGGCACTTGATGTCGAGGCGAGACTGCGACTGTTCCTGAAGGTCTGCGATGCGGTCCACCACGGACACCAGCGCGGGGTGATTCATCGCGACCTCAAGCCCGCCAACATCCTCGTCGATGCCGAGGGCACACCCAAAGTCATCGATTTCGGCGTGGCCCGCTCAACCGATGCAGACATCGCGGTAACCACCATCGAGACCGACATCGGGCAACTCGTCGGCACCGTGCAGTACATGTCGCCGGAACAGGTGGATGGCGATCCGCACGAGATCGACACACGCAGCGATGTCTACTCAATGGGGGTGGTGTTGTATGAATTGCTCGCGGGCGAGCCGCCCTACCGTGTTTCCGGCACATCGATCTTTCTGGCGACCCAGATGATCCGCGAAGCCGAGCCGAAGCCGCTGACGCATCATGCGCGGCCGCTCCCGCGCGATCTGGATGCCATTGTTCACCGAGCGCTTGCGAAGGACCGCACCCGTCGTTATCAATCCGCCGAAGCGATGGCGCGCGATATCGAGCGCTATCTCGATGGCCAGCCCGTCGAAGCGCGCAGGCCGGGTTCATGGCGACGAAGTGTCTATTGGCTCGGTCGCCATCCCATCATCGCGACGTGCGCTGCATGGCTCGTCCTCATCCTGGGCATCGTGCTCGGCATCACCTGGCGCGAAGCCACCTACCGCGGAATCTTGGTTGATGAGTTGGAGCAGTATGTCATTGTGCACGACCTGCGCGGCAACGAACTCACCCGGTGGCGCAGCTCGGTTGGCACCCATGGCGTGATTCCCGCCGATCGCACCAATGGGCGCGGCCGACTGCTCTACGTGAGGGATGATGCAACCTCGGAACATGGCGGAGCCGCGCAGTTGTACGACCTGCAGGGCGACCTGAATGAACCAGCCATCGTCTTTCGATTGTCGGACTCCCAACTGCCCACCAGCATCACCGTCGGCGAAGGCAAGTCGGCGGCCGAGTTTGGCATCGTCGCCATGCATCACGCCGATGTCTACCCCGAACTTCCGGGTGATGAGCTGATTCTCTTCTGGACACACGGCATGGGGCCGGGGGTGCTCGAAGTGCGCGACCTCAACGGACAGGTTCACTTTCAGATCCTCCACGATGGCATTCTGAAGTTTCTCAGTTGGAATGCGCGAGAAGGAGTGATCATCGCGGGCGGACTCGATATAGAAGACACGATCGGAAACTGGACCGGCCAGTACGACCTTCACGCAAGCAAACACCCACCTATCGTTGCCATTCTTCGCCCGGAGCGCGGCCGACTGCACAAGGGCTTCATCAAGTCACGGCCCGAACGGGAAGGTCTCCCGATCGAGGGGTACTACTGGCTGCAACCGATGGTTGATTCCGGGTTTATGGGAATACGACCGAGTTCCCTGCCCCCAACGACCGAAACTGAGGCAATCGCCGCGCTCAGCATGGACTATTACTTTGACCGCACGGGCGGGCGTCTGGCGCCTCACTCGAACATGAGCTACACCATCCACCTGGATGCAGCGGGTCGAATCATCTCGCAGCCGTCGTACGCCGTGGGGTTCAGCGAGGTTCTGAACAGTTCGAACGAGGATTATCGCAACCGCGTCTTTCCGCTCGACCACTTCTGGTTTTCTTCTTCGCCGATCGTGACCGAGGATGAATTGCGAGACAAGCAACAAACAACCCCGGCCGACTGACCGGGGTTGCGGATGCTTCTTCTCGAGAGGTGCGCGATCGGTTACGACTTTACCGCCGCGTGCTCGGTGACATAACTGATTACTGTGTTCGCGACGTGCGCGAGTTGCTCGTTGGAGAGTTCCGGGTAGATCGGAAGCGCGATGGTCTCTTTCGCCGCGGCTTCTGATTCGGGCAGATCACCTTCCTTGCCGCCGAGGTAGGCAAAGCATTCCTGAAGGTGCAGCGGCACGGGGTAGTAGATTTCCGTCCCGATCTTCTGATCGGCCAGATGCTGGCGCAGATCGTCGCGCAGCTCCGCGGGTACGCGGATGCAGTACTGGTTGTAGATGTGACGCGCGGGCGCCTTTGCCGGCGTCGGAGTACGCAGCGGCAGACCGCCCGCAGAAAGCGGATGCTCGCTGGTCTTCGCACCGGCCTTCGTGAACGCCTGGTCGTAGAACGCGGCGTTCTCCTTGCGTCCCGCGTGCCACTGATCCAGGTGGCGCAGCTTGATATCCAGCACCACTGCCTGCAGCGCATCGAGCCGCGAGTTGATGCCGATGACCTTGTGGTAGTACTTGGGCTTCCCACCGTGGACGCGCAGGATCGTGAGCTTCTCTGCGATCGCATCGTCGTTGGTGGTCATGATGCCGCCATCGCCGAATCCACCGAGGTTCTTTGAAGGGAAGAACGAGAAACACCCGATGAGGCCGCGCGTTCCGACCTGCGCGCCGGTGTCATCGAGCGTACCGATCGCCTGCGCTGCATCTTCGATGATCGGAACGTTGAGTTCCCTGCCGAGCGCGAGGAAGGCGTCCATGTCGCACGCCTGGCCGTACAGATGCACAGGCATGATCGCCTTCAGTCGCGTGCACGACTTCGCAAGCTCGCGCACATGGTTCGGGTCGAGGTTGTAGGTCACCGGGTCGATATCGGCGTAGACGGGCTTCGCGCCGAGCCGCGCGATCGAACCCCCCGTGGCGAAGAAGGTATACGCGGGGCAGATGACTTCATCGCCCGGTTCGATGTCGAGCGCCATCAACGCAAGCAGCAGCGCATCGGACCCCGAAGCGCAGCCGATGGCGTGCCTCGCGCCGGTGTAGGCCGCGACCGCTTTCTCGAACTCCACCACCTTCGGGCCGAGGATGAAATACTGGCTCTCCATCACCTCGTGAACAGCCGCGGTGATTTCGTCACGCAGCCGGTCGTACTGGGGCTTCAGGTCGAGCAGCGGAACGTTGATGGCCGTCGATTGGCTCGTGGTCACTTGTCCTGTACCTCTTTGAGGGGTCGAAGGGCGTGTTCCCCTTCCAGTTCGTACTCATTTCCGCAACTGCCGCAGACGAGGATGCCCTCGCTCACCGGCAGGGTGTTTCCGCATCGGCAGACCCATCCCTTGCGCCGGGCCGGGACACCGATCATCAAAGCGTAGTCGGGTACATCGCGCGCCACCACAGCCCCCGCAGCGATCAGGGCGAACCGCCCGATCTCGATGCCGCAGACAATCGTTGCATTCGCGCCGATGGATGTCCCCCGTTTCACCAGCGTGCGACGATACTCATCACGCCGCACGATCTCGCTCCGCGGATTGATCACGTTCGTGAAGACCATGCTCGGCCCGCAGAACACATCATCTTCCAGAATCACCCCCGTATAGATCGAGACGTTGTTCTGTACCTTCACGTTGTTGCCCAGCGTCACATCGGGGCTGACCACGACGTTCTGACCGAGGTTGCAGTTCCGGCCGATGCGACAATTCGGCATCACGTGCGTGAAGTGCCAGATCTTCGTGCCCTCGCCGATTTCGCACGGCTCATCAACGTACGCCGATTCGTGAACCTTCACGCCGGGGTGTTTCGACGCATCAAATCGAGTCATGACTCACGATTCACTTTCTGGATTCTGCGACATCATCCGACTGCACCGTGAAGAACGATTGACCCGCCGCGCATCAATCCATCGCGCCACCGCGCCTCGGCGGGTGATCAGACCGATGCCGCTTCCGCGCGACTGGGGCGCGGGACGGTCGTGATCTCCGGCGGCGCATGTTCCGCACGCCTTGTCGCCGGGCTTCGCTCATCCATGTTCAGCGATACCGGGTGACCGTTTGTCATCAGCGAACGCTGCGCTGCGTGCAGAATCTCCAGCACGCGCAGACCGTTCAGCCCGTCGGTCAGCGGCGTTTGGCCATCAATCACGCGGTCGAGGAAGTGTCGACACTCCGCTTCCAGCGGCATCAACTCGCCAAACTCAACCTTCACCCCTTCGCCCTTCACGGGAACGGGTTGGCCGGCTTCCCAATCCACCCGCTGGTCGTAGAGCACCAGTTCCTTGGCGACATCATCGAAGCTTGCCATCTTCTTCGACCCGACGACCACGAGCTTCTGCTCCTTGAAGGGGTGCAGCCACGAGACGAACACATGCGAACGCACGCCGCTGGCAAAGAGCAACTGCGTGACGGTGACATCCGCGATGTTGGGTGAGACGTACGACCCCCCGGTCGCCACGACTTCGATCGGCAGTTGACCGACCAGCCGCAGAATCACCGCAATGTCGTGCGGCGCGAACGACCAGAGCGCGTTCTCCTCGGTCCGAATCTTTCCGAGGTTCAGTCGATTGGAGATGATGTACCGAACCTTGCCCAACTCACCCGATTGGATGAGTTCGTGCAGTTTCAGGATTGCGGGGTGATACTCCAGCAGATGGCCGACCATCAGCACGCGGCCGAGAGCGTGGGCATTCTCGACCAGTTGCCGCGCTTCATCGAGGTCCACCGTCAGGGGCTTCTCAACGAAAACCGCACGGCCTGCATCCAGTGCACGGCTGGCCAGGTCAAAGTGCGTTTCCGCGGGGGTGGCGATCATGACCCCCTTCACCGCCGGATCGGCGAGCGCTTCATCGGGCGTTCGGTACACCACCGCGCCCGGGGCAAGCTTGCGGGCCTCGGCCTGCCCCTTTTCCGACGGATCCACCACGCAGCGCACGGCGCCGAGACCTTCCAATGT
The DNA here is from genome assembly GCA_965651255.1 of uncultured Phycisphaerales bacterium. GTDB lineage: Bacteria > Planctomycetota > Phycisphaerae > Phycisphaerales > SM1A02 > CBFGRU01. The sequence continues at coordinate 17,996 of CBFGRU010000018.1, read as the reverse complement.
TCGGACGATGTTTCGGCCCCATCCGCCGCAACCGAAAACGGCGATCGATCTCTCGTAGCTCAACGTTTGCTCCATGCATTCGCGGCCGTCGCCGGCCGAGTTTCTCCCAACTCAATCGCCCCGGGGTCGATGAAGCGTCAACGGTAGCAGGAGGCCCCCACAGGGTCAACGGTTTCGCAGACACTCCGCCGTGCCTCAGACGCTACAACCCCGCCAGTTCCAGCTCATCATCGTCGCCATCACCGGCATCCTCGGTCACGGCGCGGCGACCGCCCGCGACCGGCCCGGCGGCCAGCACCGCGCCGAATCTCGCTTCGACCTCGGCTCGATGTTCTTTCAGCCACGCAGGCGACCCCAGACCGAACAGGCGTCCTTCATCCGCGATCACCGCCAGGTCATTCGATTCCGCCACGGCGGAGTCGATGACCGCCGTCACCGTGATGACGAATCGATCGGACAGGGGCTCCAGCACCGCCCGATGAACCTTCTCGCTCATCAGCCGCATGAATCGGTCATCCAGCAGGATCCACTGGGCGGGGTGGTAACGGGCAGACAGGATCTCCGCGGCATATTTTGCCCCCCGCGGGAGCGACTGCCACGAAGCCGCATCAAACGGCTCATCCATCGCCTCCGGCAACACCCTGGCGAGCGCCTCACCCGGCGGAAGACCGTGCAGCGGCTCCAGCCACGCATCACGTATGACCCCGGCGGGCAGGCCGAACCGCTCCGCGGCGGAGGTTGGCGCTGCCTGCGGGTGCAGGCGCAGCGCAACGAACCGCGCATGCAGAAGCGCTGCCTCGACCTGATCACGGCTCGGCCCGAGGAGCGAGTACAGCAGAAAGCCGAGCGTGTACCGGTTCACTTCCGTCGTCGTCAAAAGCGCCAGGCGCATCGGCGCGCGAATCGTCATCTCGCTCTGCGAATCCGTCACGCGCGGCTCCGCCGTACGCAGCACGAAGCGATCGCGCCGCGCTGCGGTCGCGGGCGCTTCATCGGATGCATCGAGGAACTCACGGTACCGCCAGATCTGCGGGAAGAATCGGTTGATGCTCGTCAAGAGCTGCGTCACCGAGCGCAGGGAAAAGAGCGCGTAGCGCAGCGCGACCAGGTACACGAACAGACGACCGAAGCCGGTTCCCTCCTCGATCAGATCACCCCCCAACACCAGCAGGACGAGCACCAGCGTCACCGCGAACGAGAAATTGCTGATGAAGCGGCTCGTCTCCATCACCTGCATGCGCCCATCGCGTGCATCGAGGTAGGCCTGCATCTCCTCGCCGGTGAAGACCGTCGCCGGGTCCACTTCCCGCGGTGCATCGTGCGGCGTATCGCGGAGGGCGGCGATGTGTTTGCGAACATCACGCCCAGCGGGCACCGCAGCCACTTCCAGCCGCTTGGAATGGTGCGCTGCGGCGACATTCACCCGCACCATGAACACCATTGAGATGGCAACGATCGCCAGCGCCACGAGTGAGAGCACCGGCTCCAGCGAGAACAGCGCGACCACCGCGATCACCGTCGAGACCGCCGGCACCACCGCCGCCAGAAGAAGCTGCGCCACCCAGCCGGCGTACCCGGCATCACCGCGAATCAACCGCAGCACGGTCCCAATGTCCCCCCGCCGTTTGTCCGGCAGTACCCAGACGAATCGCCGCTCGCACAAGCGCTCGACCGCGCGGACCGCGCAGAAGTCCTGGTACCGTCTCCGCAGTCGCACGCTGAGCAGGCCGGAAACCCACATCCCCAGCGCTCCGATGACCAGCAGAATCAGGACGCCGATCCCGATCATCGAAAGGAGTGCGACCGATGATCGCGGCTCGTAGACCTCGCCGAGAAGTTCAACCGTTTCACCTCGTTCGAGCAGGTGGGCGAAGTACGCCGCCAGGCCGATCGCGCCGATCTGGGCCATCAATCCGCCGAAGCCGAGCAGCAGACTCGATGTCGTCAGGCCGCGAAACCGCCAGAGCGAATCGCGCGACAGCCACCGCATCAACTGCTGGTAGCGCCCGATCCGGCTGAAGAGTACCGAGATTCGTTGAATCATCGCTCCCGCCCACGCTCACTCGCGGCTGCCAGTGCGGGCCGCCGCCCGCACGATCGAGCACACTCAACCCGAACCCATCATGTTGCGGATGGTACGCCAAAGCCCTTTCCCCCGGACGGGGGGAATCGCGGAAGCGGGATCATCATCCGCAGCGCGCTCATCCTCATCATCAATCGATGCATCAGCTTCCGCATCCAAACCCAGCGCTGCGCCCGTTCCTTCCTTCACCACGAGATGGCATGGCTCGAAGCAGGTCTTCTTCTTCCACAGTTGCAGCCCTTCGCCGCCCTGGTAGAAACCCGCGTACATCAGTTGCTGAATACCACGGGTCAGGTCGGAATCGCGCTTCAGCACCCATTCCATGATCGCGAAATGCAGCCGGTACATGATGCCTTCGCGGAGGTAGTCGCCGTGGCCGAGAATGAGCGAGTAGATCGCCAACTCGCCGATGCGGCGAAAGTCGATGTACGCGATCAATCGTTCATTGGTCACCAGTTCGCCCTGACGATGTCCCGGTTCGGGCTTGAACACGCCCCACCACCGGTCGTAATGCAGCGGGCAGGCGGGATCGGTCAGCGGTTCGAGTTTCTTCGGCGGGCCGCCCATCGACTCCAGCGTCTTCAGGTATTCGCCACGCATCGGCTTCCCGCAGCGCTCATCCTTGGAGTGGTTGATCTCAACGAGATCGGGTAAATGGTTCGCGCGGACAAACGGGCGGCAGGTGAACCCCGCCTTGTCGCTTCGGCGGGCATCGCGGACGACGTTTCCCTTGTATCGCTTCTTCACCTGCGCGATGTAATCTTCATAACTCAGATCGCGCAGATCGATATGCGCGTTGATGATCTGATCTGCGCAGGGCTCTGCTTCGCCGAGATACTTCCCCACCAGGCGGGTGTAGATATTCACCGCGTACTTGCGGCAGGCCGGCAGATTGGCGCAGCCCGACGCACCGAGTTGCAGATCAACCACGAATACCGGCGGCGGTTGCTCGGTTCGCTCATCGTTCATGCGGTGGGATACCCCAACTCGCGCAGTTTCGGAAGTGCGATCGCTTCAAAACCCGCGATCTGTTCCGGGGTCAGGTCGTTCCGAAAGCGACCCACCGCCTGCGTGTTGATCGGTTTCTTTGCGGCATCGCGGCTCGGGTGGCGCACATGCGTGTGGAAGAACGCATGATCCTCCTGTTCGTGGCGCAGGACCGCATCATGCCACGGAACATCCAGGAAACTCAGCAGCGCCCGCAGCGCCGGCTCCGGGTCCTGAACGAGATCTTCATAGCGAATCTCGTGGTACGACAATCCGAGCGCGCTTGCGCGGGCTTCTTCGATGACGCTGACCCACCCCTTCGCGGCGATTTCGATGTCGCCATATCCCCATGAACCGTGCTCCAGCATCTGGCTCGCCGCAACATCCCGCCCGTCGCGAATGATGTGCACGAACTGCGCTTCCGGCCAGACCTCCGCATACTTCGCCACGTTGCGGATTTCGCGCATGATCTTGAACCCGTAGCGTGACTTTCCGTCGCGTTCGCACGCAAGACGGCCCAGCAGGTCAACCAGTACGCAGCGATCGGCAAACGACTCCAGATCGCTCTTCGTGCGCTGCATCGCTTCGGGGATCAGGCGCTTGAGATCATCGATCTCAAACCCCGCGCGCTGGATGCGGCGTACGCACTGCACGCCCGGCTTGATGTCCGGGTTCTCCGCGAGCGCCTTGCCGATCGTGCGCGGATCCTTCCGCTCGATGAGGTCGCAGCAGTGCAGAATGTACGGGCCGAGGTTCACCGGACCGGCAAAGTGCAGTTCGGGGCCGACGGCCAGCAGAGGATGCGAATCCAGCACGACATTCAGCAGCGTCGTGCCGCTCCGGCCATCTCCGCCGATGAAGATCGGCCGACCCGACAAGCCGCTCACGCCGACCTTCTCTCCCGACGCATGAACTCCCGCTGCGCTCTTCACCTGCATGGCTTGGGGCTCCTCGCTTCCGATCTGAATACCCGACCACGCGCTGCGCGGCGGATCATCACGGTACACCGCCAGCATCGCTTCGTACCACTCAACGCCGGCCAGCGCCTGCGTCGCACCGAACACCGGGTGATAGTACTGCGGGTGCGTGAGAATGCGATATCGCCGACCCGGCTTCCATGTTTTCACGAACTCGCGCAGGTCGCGTTTGGATGCATCACGCCGCGGCGAATTGATCGCTCCGTCGCTGTACACGCCGTTGAACTTCAGGGTGTGCCGATTCAACACCCACCGCACCGACTTACGCAGCGTGTCGGGAATCTCCAGCACCGCGTTGGACTTCCCATCCGCATCACGCACCCCGCCGTGCGGACAGAAGAAATCAATCGTGAATCGGTCGCGCAGTTCGCCTACATCGCGGATGAAGATCTCATCCGCCTGCGTCTTATCGAAGCCGGACTGCTCGTATGCATTCGAGTGGTAGCCGACGATCCAACCCTTCTTCTCCAGCCGTTGAAGGTAGGCATCGTCCACGATGTACGGTTTCTCGCGCGGTTCGCCGGAATCCTGCAGCAGTTGCCGGTCGAGGCGACGATTGAAGATCATGACACACGATGGCAGCCCCAGTCGTTCCTCTTCGCGCAGAACCGCCTCGGTGCGCTCCGGCGCATCATCCACATCGTGCTGCAGGAAGATGTAGATTTTCTCCGGGTCCCGCCGCCCGTCCCGCAGCGATGCCTGCCAGTTCGCCCACTCACCCGGATAGTTCCGCTCGTAATCCCAATCGCCCGCCCAGTCGAGGTCGGCGTAGGTCAGCACTTCAACGCGATCACGGTTCGCTGCGAGAAACTCCAGGAAATCCGTGAAGTAGCCGAGCGGGAAGACCGCCTGATCGAAGCCGGCTTCGTCAGTCGATATGGGCGTGGGGGCGGATTGCGTCATGTCTCTGGCCGGTTCGTCGCCGCGCTACCGGGGAACTTGTCGATCGTATCGTCCCGGCTGCATCCGTTCCACGATCACGCGATCGCACGCGGCACACAGGACGCACTTCGACTACGATTCACCGCGATGCCCGCTTCCGCTGCTGCTGTTGCTGCCCCCCCATCAACCGTGCTCGCCGACCGCGCTGCGCGCCTGCTGTCGCGCCATCTCAACGCCATCGACATCGACGCCTGCGGCCGGGGCATGGAACCCGATGTGGAACCGATCGCGCGCGACGACGCAATGGCGTGGTCACTCTACCTGCGCGGCTTCGCCGTACTCGCAAGACGATCGCCCGATGCCAGCCATCTGCACCATGCGCGCACGTGCGCTGATCAACTTCTCGCCATCCGCTCTCCCACCGACCCCGGCTTCTGCGCCTGGGGGTTGCCCTATGCATGGAAGGAGCAGCCCGCCCATCACCCCTACGGCATCACCACCGCCATGTGCGGCGATGCGCTGCTCGATGCGAAACGCGCGGGGGTTGCGATTGAAGATCGCATCCTCAGAGAAACCGGCGCCTGGCTCGCGCGCGGCCTCACCTGGCACGAAGAAGCAATCAACTCCGCCGCGCCGGAGTTCTCGCCCGGGATCACCTACCTCGCCACCAACGTCGCGGCACGCACCGCCGGCTTTCTGCGCCAGCTCGCGCGCGATCGATTGACTGATGATACAACCAACGACCGCGCTGAACACGCCCTTCGCTACACCCTCGGCATGATGCAGCCCGGCGGGTACTGGTTCTACGGCCGTCACACCCTCACCACCGAATCAAAACCCAAGGTGGATAATCTTCACACGGCGTACGTCATCGAAGGTCTCCTCCGCGCACTCAACACTTACCGCACCTGGTTTCCGCCTCGACTCGCCCGGCAGACCCGCGCGGCCATCGAACACGGCCTTGCCTTCTACCGCGATGTTCATTTCCGCGATCGGCGCGGTCGCGAACGCATCTTCGTCGTACCGAACGATCGTGTCACTGCGTGGGCCAAGAAGCGCGAACATTGGGTGCAGGAGCCGTTTGGCGAAACGCACACGATCTTCGTTGATCCACTGGAGACCCGATCGTGGGCGATCGGTGCTGCCCTCACCGCCTGGGCCGATGCCCACCGTGCGGGACTCGCCGATCACGCTGCGCTCGACATGCTCCTGGGCATCACCGAGCAACTCGAACTGGTCGAACACCCCGGCCGCTTCGGCTACAAGACGGATGACCCGACGATCTACGTCCGCCACGAAGCCCACCTCTTCTACGGCCTGTGCGGCGTGTGCGATGCGTTAAGGGGACGCGAACGGGCGGGTTGATGCCGATGACAAACAATCTATGTGGAGGTGACACTCGTCATGCCCGCGAAAGCGGGCATCCAGGGGAACGGCGTTCGACGAATGCGCGAGCGCTGGACTCCCACTTACGTCGGAGTGTCCAGAGAATCCGGAGAGAAGAGAGGGTCAGGAGTGACGACAGGGGATGGAACGACGAGATACGTAGAGCGACACACGTCATGCCCGCGAAAGCGGGCATCCAGGGTAGCAGCGTTCGACGATTGCGCGAGCACTGGACTCCCACTTTCGTGGGAGTGACGAGAGAAGTGGGAGTGACGAGAGAAGCGGGAGTGACGACAGGGGCTGGAACGACGAGATACGTAGAGCGACACTCGTCATGCCCGCGAAAGCGGGCATCCAGGGAAACGGCGTTCGACGAATGCGCGATCGCTGGACTCCCACTTTCGTGGGAGTGACGAGAGAAGCGGGAGTGACGCGAAAAGCGGGAACGACGAGATACGTGGAGCGACACTCGTCATGCCCGCGAAAGCGGGCATCCAGGGGAACGTCCTTCATGCTCCAACCGAACTGAGTTACCCACAGATCGAGTCATAGAGGTCCCGCCAATTCGGATTCTCCCGTTCGATCAGTTCGATCTTCCAGGCGCGGTTCCACTTCTTCATCTGCTTCTCACGAACAATGGCGTTCTCCATCGTGCCGTGTAGCTCGAAGTAGACCAACTGATGCACGCCATATCGTTGGGTGAATCCCTCAACGCAGTCGTTCCTGTGTTGCCAAATGCGCTGAACGAGATCGCTGGTGACTCCGATGTACAACGTGCCATTGCGCTTGCTCGCGAGGATGTAGACGGCCGGCTGCTTCATGGTCGCGACTCAGAAGTCGGGCGTCGCGGCGATACATCGTTCGACCCCCGCGCGAGCACTGGACTCCCACTTTCGTGGGAGTGACGGAAGAATGCCGGAATGACAAATCAGTATCAAGGCCGCTCCAGCATCCACAGATAATGTCGCGCGGAGAAGCGGATCAATCCTTCCGGCGCATATTCACGGTGCTTTTCGTAGCCGACATCGAGCACGAGCGCGAGGTGACGATCGACGAGGGCCTTGAAGTCGTCGAACTTCACATCCGCCCAGTTCTTGTAGCCGCCAGTGATGATCATGCGGCCGCCCGGCGCGAGGGCGTCGATCATCTTTCCGAGCGTGCGCTCGATCGCATCCAGCGGCTTCACATGCAGCCAGCCCATCGCGTAGATGTAATCGAACTGTCCCGGCAGCGGCGTTGATTCGACATCACCCGCGATGAACGACACCTCGGGAAAGCGCTCGCGCGCGACGGCGATACTCTCGGCGCTCGCGTCGATTCCGACGGCCTCCTGTGCGCCGGTCTCGCGCTGCAAACGAGCGGTGAACGCGCCCTGGTAACAGCCGGTGTCGAGCACACGGTTGACGGGTCGATCAATGAACGAGAGCGCGAGGTTGTAGTAGATATCCATCGCCTCGCCGACCTTGCAGACATCGGCGCGGTCGCCCTTTTCGCGGGCGGTGAGGATCTTCTGATCGATCGATGAGCTGTCGGAATAGGGGTACTTCGCCACGGTTCGTTCCGTCGGAAAAGGGAATGGGAAGGTCAGGGTTCACTCGCGGGAACCATGGAGTGCGGTGTCGATGTCTCCGTCATCGCCGGGGCCGGGGCCGGGTGTCGCAACACCGGCGGCGGAACGGGCGGCACGCGGCCGGGCAGAAGGTCCGCGTAGATCAGCCGCAGGCGATGTTCCTCGTGCTCCCAGTTGAGCTGGAGCGCGGCGTCGAGACAGTTGGAGCGCATCGTCTCGAGCGCGGGTTCATCGGCGAGAGTTTCGTTGACGATGCGCGCGATCGCGCGCGGGTCCGTCTCATCAAACAGTCGGCCCACGCCGTGCTTCTCCACGATCAACCGCTTCTCCAGGTGGTCGCTCATCACCAGCGGGACGCCTGCCATCATGGAGTGGAAGATCTTGTTGCTCGACTCGAAGTAATAACTCAGGCAGATGTTCTGGGTCGGGACGATCGAGAGCGCGCACGAGGCGACGTAGGTCACCACCTGGTCCATCGGCACGGCATCGCGGAAGAACACCTTCGTTCCGACAACACCGAGGTCTTCTGCGCGGCGGCGGAGTGCATCAAGATACTTCGGGTTGCGCGCGTAGCCCATGATGACGTACGCACCGCGCTCGAGAAACGGGGCGCTGTCGATCATCACTTCGATGCCGCGGTTGATCGTGATCGCACCGGCGTAGATGACCAGCGGCGTCGCGCGATCAACCCCCAACTCATCGGCGAGCAGCGTCGAGCGCGCCGCGGGCGGTTCGTACGGCTGCACATTGCGAATCAGATGCGGCCGGGAAATGTGGTACTGCCGCTCCAGATGCTGGCAGATTCCCTCGGCAACGCTCATCGACGCATCGGCGGCGAGAATGCCTGCCCGCTCGATCGGCGCCCAGACGAGGTTGTCCTTCCATCGGCTCTTCTCACCGATGTTGCGCTCAAGGAAAAGTTCATGCGAGTCGTACACGAGCTTCGCCCCGGTGATGCGTTTGACGATCAAGCCCGCGAGCAGCGTGTTCGCATCGTGCGCCAGGATGACATCGGGCTTCCGGTCGATCGCGAGCCGCGCGAAGCGGTAGTTCAGGCCGATGAGCTGCACCGATGGCGGCGCGAGCTTTGCAAAGAGCGGCTTGATGCGCGAGCGGCCTCGAAGCAGCGGCCCGCCCGTGCGCGACCACACCAGGCGCACGATGTGACGAAGCACCCGGTACGCTTTCCGCGCGGTGCGCAGCAGGAGAAGCATCACGCGCCAGAACAGTCGTGCTGCACCTTCCACCGCATTCGGCTGGGTGTCGTGCACCCATGACTTCAACTGTTCGACGCGCTCATCGAACCAGCGCGTCGGACTGAATCGCCGCTTCCGCGCTGCGCCTTTCGCGCCGGCCCGGCCTGAACGGTCGAGCGCCGAACCCGGCGCGAGATTCTCCAGCACAAATGTTCGCCGCAGCACCCACTCGAGGAATCCGGCCGAGCGATTGAAGACCAGAACCAGCGGCATCAGCCCCAATGGCATGAGCGCCTGCTTCGTCAGCGTGACCCGACGAATACGAATCTCATCCTGCACCTCTTCATCGGCAAGATCAGGCCCGCTCTGCGCGAGGACATGCACTTCGCACGCCCACTCGATGAGACTGCGCGCTTCCTTGTAGACGCGCGTGTCATGCGTGAACCGATTGGCCACCATCATGACCACACGCGGGCGCGGACGAGCCCCATCGATCGTCGTCGCTGTTTGCTCATCCTGCACCGCTGCACCGTTCAGTCGATGCCGGCCGGGCTCCATCGCGTTCGGACTGTCCTGATCCATCTCTCCGCGCACGGACACAGCATAGCGGCGTGATCGTTCGACCGCCCCCCCGCGCTGCCCCCGTTTCAGCGACGTTTCACATCAATCCTCACTCACGCGGACCGTCAGCACCGCTCGATCGGCATGATGCACGACGCGCTCCGCGATCGACCCCAGCAGCAATCGATCCAGCCAGTCGCGCCGATGCGTTCCCAGAGCGATGAGATCCGGCTTGATGAGCGATGCCTCGCGCAGAATCGCTTCCGCGGCGTACCCGGTGGCCAGGCGCGTTTCGACCTTCACACCAAGCGATTTCTCGTACCGCGCCTTCGCCTCAGCCAGTCGTTTCTGCGCCAGCTCATCCGCCGCGTCATCCTGATAGACCAGCGTGGTCGGGATATCCACCTCGGCGAAGACGATCGGCGGCATGTTCACGTGCAGCAGGTACAGCGTCGCGCCTTCGACACCGGCGATCAGCCGCGCGCTTTCGGCCACCGCGTGGTCGGCCTCGGCGGTGAAGTCGGTTGCCGCCAGAACCGTCCGCACCTCCGCGGGCGGTGCATCGTCGGGGTGAATCGTCAACACGGGCATCGCCGCGTGCCGCAGCACGCGATCGGCGACGCTTCCGAGCAGAATGCGGTCGAACGGGTTCAGCCCGCGGCTTCCGGTGATGATCAGGTCCACCTCGCGCTCATCGGCGATCTGCGTCAGCACTTCCCACGGCTGGCCATCGCCCAGGCCGAACTGCGTTTCCACCCCTTCCGCCTCGGCCTGTTTCATCAGGTGCACCGCGCGGGTTTCCAAAGTCTTCTCGTACTTCGCGCGTCCCTCGTCGCTGGCAAACTCAAGGTCCGGCTCGATCGCGTGAATCACCAGCACCGTGGCGCCGTGCGGCTTGGCCAAGGCCAGCGCCCAGCCGAACGCGCGCTCCGCGTTCGGAGAGAAATCCATCGCGACGATGATCTGGCTCAGCGGTCGAAGTGTTGTCATATGCTCGCTTCCATCTCTCGTGTGCCAACGACCGGTCACGTCGGTCGATGATGCCCGCTCGATCGACATCATCAGACGAAGCCGCCTCGCCTTTCGCTACGGGAAATCAACCCCGAAACGGCGGACGACTCCCGAATCGCATCCACCAGATACTATCAGATGACATGGTGGACCATCGCGAACATCCCGCGGCTGACCATCCCACGGCGATGTCCGGGGCCGAACCAGGCCACAAAGCGTCTTCTGGCGATGCTCCGCCGCGCGAAGATGCGTGGTTCCGCGCGATTCTCGCCTCGACGCTGGACCCCATCGTGACGATCGATTCGCACGGCATGATTCTGAACGCCAGCGATTCGATCGAGCGCGTCTTCGGCTGGAAACCGCAGGAACTCATCGGGCAGAACGTGAATGTCCTCATGCCCGAACCGCACCACACCGCGCACGATGGGTACCTCGCGAACTATCGCCAGACCGGGCGCACCAACATTCTCAACCGCACAAGGCCGTTCACCGCGGTCCGCAAGGACGGTTCGCGGTTCAACATCGAGCTTTCGGTCTCGCGGGTGGACATGCCCGGCAGTGATGAGCCGTTGTTCACCGGCATTCTGCACGATGTCACCGAGCGCATGAAGGCCGAGCGGGAACTCGCGCGCCATCGTGAGCATCTGGAAGAGCTGGTGCGCGAGCGCACACGCGAACTGGAGCAATCTCACGCGCAGCTTCAGCAGGCCGACCGACTGGCCTCGATCGGGACGCTCGCGGCGGGTCTGGGCCATGACATGAACAACGTGCTGCTGCCGATCCGCTGCCGGCTGGATGCGCTCAGCACGCGCGACCTGCCGGCGGAAATCATCGAACATTTCGAGGCGGTGCGTTCGAGTACCCGCTACCTGCAACATCTGGCGGATGCGCTGCATCTGCTCGCGCTCGACCCGGATGATGCCGATGCCAGCACGCACGCGACCGACCTGTCGGTGTGGTGGGAACAGGTCGGCCCGCTCCTCGCGCGGGCGCTGCCCAAGCGCGTGCGCCTCGCGACGACCTGGCCGAGCGAACTCCCGCCGCTCGCCGTCCCCCCCCACCGATTGACGCAGGCGGTGCTGAACCTGATGGTCAACGCCGGCGAGGCGGTGGATGAAGACTCGGGGCGCGTGCGCATCTGGGCCCAGACCGATGATGATGGCGCGTTCATCAAGCTTGGCGTCACCGACAACGGTTCGGGTATGAGCGCCGATGTTCGGGCGCGATGCCTTGACCCCTTCTTCACCACGAAGAAGCGCGGCTTGGGGACGGGACTCGGCCTTTCACTGGTGCACGGCGTCGTCCGCGGCGCGGGCGGCGACATCTCGATTGAATCAGAACCGGGGCAGGGAACCACCATCACACTGACCGTTCCCACCGCTCGCGCCATCATGACCGGCGACGACACGGGCGACGGCACGGAATCACCGCGATTCATCATCGCGGTCAGCGATCCGCGTTTGCGCGGCCTGTTGACGACGTTGCTCAATGCGGCTGGCGCGGTGTCGATCACCACTGACCCCGCGGACCTCGACCGCGCCACCACCGACGGCGTCATCTGGATCGTTGAGCCGACGCCCGAATCGACGACCGCGATTCTGCACGCCCTGCGCGAGCCCAGCCCGCCGCCGATCTTTCTGCTTGATGAGCTTGGTGATGATTTCGCGGATGAACCGCGCGTGATCTGCATCGACCCCAATGACTTTGAAGCGATTCGCGCGGCCCTCACCGCCGCGGTGGAGACCCCTGCCGTATGACATTGCACAAATCCATTCGCATTCTCTGCGTGGATGACCACGCCTTTCTGATCGACGGTCTGAAGGCGCGGTTCGCCATGGAGCGCGATCTTGACCTCGTCGGGCGGCTTTCATCCGCCGATGGACTCATCGCCGCGGTGAAGGAGCATCGGCCGGACATCGTGCTGCTGGATATTGAAATGCCCGGCCCTGACCCCTTTGAGGCGGCGAGCGAGTTGAAGCGCATCGCGCCGGACACGAAGGTGGTCATTCTCTCTGCATATGTGCGTGATCACTATCTTTCTTCCGCATTTCGCGCCGGCGCGTGGGGATACTTCTCCAAGAGCGATGAGGCGGAAGCGATCGTGGCCGGCCTGCGAACCGTGGCGCGCGGTGAGTTCACGCTCGGCCCGAAGGTGCAGGAGCGGTGCAAGCCGGTGGAAGGGCGGCGGCGCGGGAACGGCCGCGAGCAGGGCGAAGCCCCGCGCACCCGGCTGGACACGCTGACCGCGCGCGAACGCGAAGTGCTGCGCATGATCGGCAAAGGCATGACTCGCGCCGAGATCGCCGAGGAAATCTGCCGCAGCCCGAAGACCGTGGACGGCCACCGCGAGAAGATCATGCAGAAACTCGACATTCACGACCGGGGCGAACTCGTTCGCTTTGCCATTCGTGAAGGTCTGGTCGAAGCATGAACCGCGATCGACCTGCGCGGCAATTCACGCGCGTCCGGCGTTCTTTATTGTTGCAGCGGCTTACCGATAGTTTGTCGGGTTGATGCGCTCCCAGCGCACCGTGGAGTGGGGTTGATCGTTGGGGTCAAACGTCGGCTCGTTGGTGAGGATGTATTCACCGTTGCCGTTGCTGTAGACATTGCTGTAGAGACTGGGCAGCTTGATCTTCGAGCCGTCGAGATCCTGGTACGGGCCGACATCCTGAATGTAATCGTTGAACTGTTCGTTCATGCGGTCGTTGGATGCCTGCCGTTCCTGCACGGTTGACTGGTAAATCTGCCACGCTTCTTCACGGCCCTGACGGGCAATTTCACCCCGCTTAGCGATCGCATCAAGCTGCTGCATGTTGATCTTGTGCTGAATGTGCATCAGGAGCGCCTGGTACCGCGGCTCGGGCGTGATGGACAGACTGATCGCTTCGATCAGCGGGCGCGATGCATCAAGCTGACCCGCCGGCGCACGAACGCCACGGGGGTCGATGATGCCCCAGTTCCAGGTCTGCGTCGCGGGCATGCCGGACATCTGCTGACGGGTGTGGGTGACTGATCCCAGCACCCAGACATCTTCTTCAAATGCGCGGCCGCCTTCTTCGTAGCTGATGCGCACGCGCTCGGCCAGCGAGGTCAGGGTGGATTGATACTGCGCGCCCATCTGACGCAACTGCTGATCGTTCCGCTCCATGTTCTGGCGGACCGGCGCGAGCACTTCCTCCAACTGCCGGCGAAGATCATCCAGTTGCGTCACGCTGATGACGCGCATGTTCCGCGCCTGCGGACGATTCATCGGCATGAGAATCTGCGTGACGTATTGCGCCACACTTTGCGGAACGGGCATGTGCGTGATGCCGTTCGACAGCACCTGCCCCGGCCGGGGCCGCGCGTTCTGGGCGCCCATCTGCGCGCCGATTTCGTAGATGTCAGAATCTTCATACATCCCGCCGGGGTAGACCGCCAGCTCATGGCCATCGCCCGAACTGATGCGCAGATTCAGATGCACCGCATCGCGGAACGCCTGCGGGTTCCATTGCTGGCCGCCCTTGACTTCCCACCCCTTGGGCACGAGCAGCGTGTGCGAGACCATGTTGTCCATCCCGGGGTCGCGCAGGGTGACCTTGTGAAAGGAGATGGTCTGCGGCAGATTGGCCGCCGCGGCGCCGCCACCGGTGTTGGTGTTCATTCCTCCGCCGCGCGGTGGGTTGGAGTTGCCGGCCCCGCCTTGATTGGACGGCACACCGCCGCGGCGTTCGAGGGTGATCTCGGTCCACCCGTCGATATCCGTCCCGACCTGCCCGCTCATCCGGTTTTCACCCGTGGGGCGCAATCGCAGGCCGACTTCACCCATCGGCTCGGTCTGCCCGTTGGCCGAGGCGGTGATGTCGCGCGACCGCATTTCAATCAGGCCGGCGGAATTCGCCCGGCCGGTGAACGTGCCGCGGATATCGACCTGCACCGTCTGCCCCTGGCCGACGGGGTACTGCATCGTCGAGTGCAACTGCGCGGTGTACGAACCGGCTGAGCCCTCGGCGAGCGTGATCGTGACGGGGAAGGTCAGCGGTGTCCCGTCTTCCGCTTCATCACGACCGCTGCCGGCCCACGTCCCCGCGAGCGTCGGTCGGGCAACTTCGCGTTCCGGTCCGCCGCCGCCCCCGGCACCCCCGGTTCCCCCGGTTCCTGCGCCACCGCCGAGAATGCCGCCCCCGCGCGGGGGTGCGCCGGCTTCACGCTCGAGCGTGAGGTTGGTCCACCCGATTTCATCGTTTCCGATGCGACCGGTGAGACGATTGCCCGATGATTCAAGCGTCATCAACTGCGCGCCGAGCGGATGCTGCTGATTCGTCTGCACGATGGTCAGCGTGAGGTCATCGGTGCGCAGAACGAGCTGGTTGCCCTCCTTCGCGCCGCGCATCTGCGCGCGTCCGCGAATCGTGACCTGCTGATTGTCGTTCAGGGTCGCCGTGGTCTCGAACGAGAAATCGCCGGAGTACGAGCCATTTGCCGCGCTCGCCAGTGTGAGCACGACGGGGTACCGACCGGTGGTGCCATCGGCAAACTGCTCGGTTGCGGTGCCCGTCCATCGACCGGCGAGTGTGTCGGCTGATGTTTCGGATGCGTTCGTCGGCCGCGCACGTTCTTCGATCGGTTCGCTGCGGTTGAAGCCGAGCAGGTAGTCAGGCACCGGGCCGCGCGCAATCTGGGCTTCAATCTCCGGCACGCGCTTGGCGGCGCGATCCCAGTCTTCCTGGGTGATGTTGCGATCGTTCTTCATCCGTCCCACAGTGTCGCGGGCGAAGGGGTCTTCGCGCTTCTCTGCGATGAGCAGCCACGCAAGCCCATCGGTCACGTTCTCGGTGACGGTGGTGCCGTCATACAGAAACGTGCCGAGGTTTGCCATGGCGGCGGGCTCGCCGAGTTTCGCGGCCGCGGTGATCGCATCAAGTCCGCGCTGCTCATTCTGCTCGGTGCCGTGACCCCAGAAATACATCTCCCCCAGCGTGAACAGTGCGCCGGGATGCTTGTGATTCGCCGCATGTTCGATATAGCGCAGCGCGGCCTTGGGATCCTGCTCCACCCCTTCCGCGCCGTCGGCCAGCAGAAGGCCCGTGAGATAACTCGCGCCGAGATGCCCGCGATCAGCCAGCGGACGCAGCACCCGCATCACCGCGACCATGTCATTGCGACCCCATGCGTCGACGGCCTGCTGCAACGTTTCCATCGGCGCAGCCCCGTTCTCGCCGGTGCCCGTTGCATCGGGCCGGTCCCGCAGCGGATTCCGCGACTCGGGCGTGCCCGGCAGTGCGCGTGATGGCCGATCGACCTTGGCCAGGTTGTAGTTCGCACCGCCGGTTGAGAATCGGAAAGTGTCGTTCTCGCCGGGCGTGGCGGTGAATGGATAGTCATTCTCCCCCGCGCGGAACGTTCCGCGAATCGCGTCGTTCGACGCCCGCTCACCCGTAAAGGCGAAAATGTCATCGCCAAGCATGAGGCGGCCGACAACCTGCCCCGTCGCTGCATCGCGCCGCTCGATCGCCATGATCAGACCGTCGCCTTCAAAGTACCTGGGGAAGACTTCCGCCGGCTGGCGCGGGCGATCAAGCGGGTTTCCCCCCTGCGCCATCACGCCAGCGGTCGGCACCATCGACACCGCCAGCATCGCCAGAAGCATCACCACCATCGACCATCGGGTGCGCCAGGTCACACACGCGCCAAGGCGGCGCGATCGTTTACTCAATTGCTTCACGGGTCTTCTCCATCCCTCAAACGTCGCTGTTCGGCCGGCCGACTGACCGACATCACATTGCTGTTCACAGACCAGGGCCGAGATCAGTCCACGCATGATCCGCCATCGGTCTCACACACGATACACCGCCCATGCCCTGCGCATTTCACTCTTTCTTTGATTCGAGTTCAGCCGCCAGCTCATCACGCACCCGCTCCAGCAGCCGGCGCGTCGCGGCGATGCCCTCGAACTCACCCAATCGCTCACCTTCGTACTCGATGCCCACGTACCCGCGGTACCCCGTATCCAGCACGATCTTCATCATCCGCCGGTAATCGATCGTCGTCTCGTTCCCCTTCTCATCGAAGTCATAACTCTTCGCGCTCACCGCCTTCGCGTACGGCATCAACTCCGCCACGCCCCGGTACCGGTCGTACTGTCCTTCCGGCTCATTGCGGCGATTCCAGTCGATGATGAAGTTGCCGAAGTCCGGCAGCGTACCGCAGCGCGGGTGATTCACCATCTTCATCACCTCCGCGAGCCACCGCCCGTTCGATGACAACCCGCCGTGGTTCTCCACGATCACGTTCATCTCGCTTTCCGCGGCGAACTCGGTCAAGCGGCGCAGGCCGTCCGCCGCGCGGTCCTTCTGTTCATCCCAACTCCCGCGCGATTCCGCATTCACGCGAATCGAGTGACACCCCAGCCGCTTCGCCGCATCCACCCAGCGATAGTGATTCTCCACCGCCTTCATCCGCTCGGATTCAGTCGGATGTCCAAGCGCACCTTCACCATCGATCATGATCAGGAGACTCTTCACCCCTTCATCCGCGCAGCGCTGCTTCAACTCATCGAGCCACGCATGGTCGCCGGCCTTGTCCTTGAAGAACTGGTTCACGTACTCCACCGCATCCACACCGCACTCGCGCTTGGCGACACGCGGGAACATCAGCGGCTCGATCCGCCCGCCGTTGAGCGCCCGGTGCAGCGACCACTGCGCAAGCGAGATACCGAAGAGCGGTTTCTGCGGCTGAGCGCCGGCAGCAGGGTGCGCATCCTGCCCCGCGCGGGCGAACATCGGCATCGCGCCCATCGCCGCCGCACCCGCCAGACCCGCCAGCGACTGCACGAACCGCCGACGATTGAACGAATCATCACCCATCATCATCCGTCTGCTCATGACGATTCATCCTTCTTCTCGTGGCCGTTGTCCTCATCCTTCGCGCCATCGCCCTTCGATCCATCGTGCGCATCATCCGGCAGAAACGGGTGGTGTTTCTCATCGTTCAGCACACAGTGAAAGCCGATGCACGGCACCTCCTGCCGCGCGGGGGGTTCCTGCAGCAATTCCTGAATCTGGGCGAGCGTCTCCAGATCAACCGGAATCGTCACCATCCGCTGCCCGCCTTCGGGACTCGGCTGCACGAACGTCAGCACCGCCGCGGCCGTCTGATGCCGAAGCGCCTGCACGACGTTCTCACCGACCTGCACTTCGATCGACTTCAGCTCGGTGATGAAGGCCGGCCGCCCCGATGGAGCGCCCTCTTCTTCTGCCATCGCCTCATCGCGGGCGGGGACGACCATGCTCTCACCCGGCGCGGGCTGATCCTGATCATCGTCGGGTTGGTTCTGCTCTTCTGTCATCATGTCGTTACTG
>CBFGRU010000017.1:0-22969 GCA_965651255.1 uncultured Phycisphaerales bacterium | reverse complement strand
TCACGCCCCGATCGCGAGGCGTTCGCCGAGTCGGGCGGGGAGTCCCGCGCGGCGGGAGGCCATCTTTGCGGCTTCGATGTCGTACTCGACGCGATGGAGGATGAACTCTGCGCGGTCGAGATCGAGGACCGCCCAACTCGCGCGGGGGTCGCTGTCGCGCGGCTGGCCGACCGAGCCGGGGTTGCAGATGTAGCGGCGGCCGGAGTTGAGCGGATGTCCCGAGCCATCTCGCAAGCCATAGGAGGTGATCTCTTCCCACTCGGGGTAGCTGAGGCGCGAGGGCGCTTCGAACACCATGGGTACGTGCGTGTGACCGACGAGGCAGATCGGCGTGTGCAGGCCGCGGAACGCGAGGGCGGCGAGTTGGGAGTTGTGCAGGTAGCCGGTGGGGCCGGGCGTGGGGTTGTCGTGCACACAGAGCACGCGCCGGTGCAGCGTCGCGACAGCGGGGAGCATGCGCAGCGTTTCGCGCTGTTCAGGCGACAGGGTCTTGCGGGTCCAGTCGATCGCATGCCGGGCGGTGGCATTGAAGCCAGCAGCGCAGGCGGGGTCGACGACGGCATCCTCATGGTTGCCGCGGATGACGATGTGACAGTGCTCCATGACCAGGTCGATGCAGAGCCCGGGATGAGGACCATAGCCGACGATATCGCCGAGGCAGACGATGTCCCGAATGCGCGCGTGATGAATGGCTTCGAGCACCGCACGCAGAGCGTGCAGGTTGCCGTGAATGTCAGAAATGACCGCGACGCGTGGCATATCGGATTCCGATCTCCGGTGGCGAGGCGTTCTGCATCGCCGTTCTGTTCGTACCTATCGGACATTCAGACGCACGAACCCAAGCGGGATCGGCACGTCCGGTGTGATTTATTGCGAGTTGACACGTTGGAATTTCAATCCCCGCCACATGACAACACGCCCTGAACGGGCGTGCTGGGGGAATCTTCGATTGGGCCTCGGGTGAGGAGGGGAGTCAGTTGGCGTTCACTGACTCATCGTCCATGACTTCATCCGCATCATCCTCGAAGTCATCATCTTCATCCTCATCGTCGGGAAGTTCGATGTTCTCCTCCGGTTCGGGGAGTGGTTGACCGGCTGCCTCCGCGGCCTTGCGCTCCCGTTCCAGCTTCGCTTTGACCTGCTCGATCTTTGTACGATCCGGGGTGAGCAGCATGGTCATTCGCCGACCCATCTGCCGCGGCGGCATTTCGAGCTTGGCGATGTCGGACAACTGATCGGCAATATCCCGCATGCGATCGCGACCACGGTCGGACATCGTCACTTCGCGTCCCCGGAAGTTCTGCACAATCTGCACCTTGTGGCCTTCCATGAGGAATTGCCGCGCCTTCTTCATGCGGATCGCGATGTCGTGCGGATCGATCTTCATGGATCGACCCATGCGCACTTCCTTCAACTCCGAAGTCTTGGACTTGGCCTTGTTGGCCTTGTCCTTCTTGGCCTGTTCGTACTTGAACTTGCCGTAGTCGATGATGCGACACACCGGCGGACGCGAATCAGCGGCGACTTCGACGAGGTCCAGCCCCGCCTCACGCGCCATTCGCTTCGCTTCATCCAGATCGACGACGCCGATCTGATTGTCATCCTGATCGATCAGGCGGACTGGACTCTTGCGGATCTGATCATTGATCCGCGGACCCGATTGAAAACCATCCTGACCTCTGTAGTAACGGCCGCGAGCTATGGTGGGATTCCTTATCCTGCGTTCAACGAACCATCGTCGGACGACACGCGCCGTCCGATGCGTGATGGTCAATACGGCAACTAATGGCGAACGGGCGCCTCACTGTGCATGAAGCCCAGCAACCTGACGTTCGGTCAAAGTGAAATGATGGTGCATACGCAACCGAACTCCAACGCCCACGGGCGGGCTCCAAACCCTATCGGACCTGCCGCCCGTTCCCTTTAGACTAACGCCTCTCAGACGGGCAAGCAAACGAACTGGACGCGAAATTGAACGAACCTGATCCGCCGTCAAAGCGAGCGGGTGCGGACTTCCTCCGTGAGACGATTCACAAAGTCCTCGAGCGGCACCGCACCCTGTTCACCCTCGCCCCGCTTGCGAATGCTGACGGTTCGGGCTTCCGCATCACGCCCGCCGACGATCAGCAGATACGGCACCTTGAAGTCAGATGCGACCTTGATCTTCGCCTGCACACGGTCGTTGCCGGTATCGATCCCGACCCTGATCCGTTCGCCTTTGAGACGATTTTGGACCTCCTGGGCGTAGTCAAGGAACTTTTCGCTGATGGGGAGCACGCGCACCTGCTCCGGGGCCAGCCAGGTCGGGAATGCGCCTTCGAAATGCTCAATGAGCACACCAATGAACCGCTCCATCGAGCCGAAAGGCGCCCGATGGATCATGACCGGCCGATGTGCCTTATTGTCGGCACCGATGTATTCAAGGCCGAAGCGCTCGGGCAGGTTGTAGTCCACCTGCACGGTGCCGAGTTGCCATTCTCGGCCGATGACATCACGCACGACGAAGTCGATCTTGGGTCCGTAGAACGCGGCCTCGCCCGGCTCCTCACTGAAGGAAACGCCCAATGACTTCGCGGCTTCGCGACAGGCCTGTTCAGCTTTGTCCCAGTTCGCAGGATCGCCGACGTACTTGCCCGAATCGGGGTCGCGCAGCCCGACGCGCACGCGGTAGTCCTTCATGCCGAGGGTGGCGAAGATGATCTTCACGAGCTCAAGGCAGCCGAGCAGTTCCTTCCCGATCTGGTCTTCGGTGCAGAAGAGGTGCGCATCATCCTGGGTGAATCCGCGGACACGAGTCATGCCGCCGATTTCGCCGGACTGTTCCCAGCGATAGACGGTGCCGAATTCCGCGAGGCGCACCGGAAGGTCGCGGTATGAATGCGGCTCGCTCGCATAGATGCGGATGTGATGTGGGCAGTTCATCGGCTTGAGCAGGTAGCCGTCGATCTCGCCTTCTTTCATCCGGTTGGAAAGCTCTGCGCAAGTACACCCTTCTTCGGCGAACGAAGCAAGTTGTTCGTGCTCGATGACGGGCGGGTACTGACTGTCCTGATAGTAGGGGAAGTGGCCCGAAGTCTTATAGAGATCGAGCTTGCCAATGTGCGGCGTGAAGACCTGCGAGTAGCCCTGCTTGCGCAGCTCTTCCGCGATAAAGCTCTGCAACTCGTGGCGCACGACTGCGCCGTTCGGGGTCCAGAGAATCAAGCCCTGGCCCACCATCTCGTCAATGTGGAAGAGGCGCAAACGTTTGCCGAGTACACGGTGATCGCGCTTCTTCGCTTCCTCGAGTTGATCAAGGTACTGCTGCAGTTGCTTGGCATCGAAGAACGCGGTGCCGTACACGCGGGTCAGGCGATCGCTGTCCGCATCGCCGTGCCAGTAGCTGGAGGCGAGTGAGAGCACTTTGAACGCGCCGATTAATCCGGTGCGCGGGAGATGCGGGCCGCGGCAAAGGTCTTCCCAGTGCTTGCTCGGTTCGCCGGTGGCGTACCAGGAGAGGCGATCGGAACCGGCTTCGATCGCGCGCTCGGCGTTGTCGAGCTTGTACTTCGATCCTTCCGATGCGAGTTTCTGCATCCCCTCATCAACCGGCAGTTCGTATCGGGTAAACGGTCGATCCTCTGCGACGATCTTTGCCATCTCCGCTTCGATCTTCTCGAAATCTTCCGCTCGGAGCGGCCGGTCTTCGGGCACCGCCATGTCGTAGTAGAAGCCGGTCTCGAGCGGCGGACCGTAGACGAGTTGCACGCCGGGCACGACGCGCTGAATCGCTTCGGCCATCACGTGCGCGGTCGAGTGGCGCAGCAGGTAGAGCGCATCGGCATTCACTTCGCCCGAGCGCGACTTGGGAGTCACGATCTCGACTTCAGCATCCTGTCGGATCGGCCCGTTGAGGTCGGTGAGCTCGCCGTTCACCTTGATGCCGACGGCCGCCTTCGCGAGCCCGGGCCCGATCGACGCGGCGAGTTCAGCGCCGGTCACATCGTGGTCGAACTCCTTCACGGTTCCATCAGGCAGGGTGATGCGACGCTTCAGGTTGGATTCTTGCGCGGTCTTCATGCGATTCATCTCGCGGTTCGAGTGGGGTCTCTCTCACGCTACTTTCTGATTGTTCTGTGGACGAACGAACAAGGCACGACCAGTCGGCCGTGCCTCTCGAGGTTCACCTGTGGTGTCCGCGAACGACGGCCGTCACGCGCCCAACTGGGGCGTGTTCGTGCTGGTCGTCGTCGTGATGGCCGCAAGTCGGCTCATGCGCGTAGAGGATATCGGCTGAAAAGGGGGAGTCAAACCAGCCGAACGCAGCCGAAATCGAGGGGCAAAGCCAAATGTGCAGAAATCTTGGTACACTTGCTTGCAGATATATCGAATGAAGATATATTGAATCCAGAAGAGATGCCTGGCCTATGACCCGATCAAGGACGGCGGACCATCAACAATGATCTTCAGTGCCGCTCGCAAGCGTGAATCGCTCGACTTCATCATCCTCTCCGTCCTCGCGGATGAGCCGTTGTACGGCTACGCCATCATCAAGGCGGTGGGGGCAAAGTCGGATGGTGAGATCCGGCTGACGCCCGGTGTGCTGTATCCGGCGCTGCACGGGCTCGAACAGGAAGGGCTCGTTTCGGCCACCTGGGAAACCGTTCGCAGCGAGCGCAGTGATGAATCCACCGGCGGCCGAAAGCGAAAGTGGTATCGGCTCACGGCCAAGGGCAAACGCCGCTGGCAGAAACACGCAAATGAACACCGCTCGCTCATGTCCATGATTCAGGCGTTCCTGCCTCGCGCTGATGAAGAGAAGGCCTCATCATGATTCGGCGCCTTCATCAGCTCGAGGGCGATGTCGTCGAATCAGCGCATGGCGATGAAACGACGTTGGGCGATGAGTCGCATTTCGATCACTGGTTGAACCTGGTGGTCTCTTTGCTCCCAGAGCAGTTTGGAGCATTCGGCCTGCGTGAAGAAGTTGAATCGCATCTTCGCGAGCGGGTGCGCGACCTCATGTTGACAGGGGAGACGGAAAGTGAGGCCGTTCATCGGGCCGTAGAGGAATTTGGCGATGCGGCAACCTTTGCCCGGCGGTTGGTCGACATGACACACACCCACAGAAGGAGGCGACGTATGCAATCCATGCTCACCGGACTCGGCGTTCTGGCGGTGGCGGGAACCACCTGGCTCGTGGCGGGTACCGCCATTTCCAACGCTCCACCGCCTTCCGTCTTCAGCAGCGCTGAAGCGCCGGCGCTCCCGGAATCGCTCAGCAACACGCAGATCTCGCTGCAGAGGCCGACCACGCTCGGCGCGATCTTTGAGGAGATGAGGGAGTCCACTGACAGCCGGGTCGTCGTCCGTTGGAATCCGCTGTTGAATGCCGGCCTTGATGCGGAAACGGAAATCACGCACATCGTAGGGGATCTTCTACTCGACGACATGCTGCGAGAACTTCGCGAAGTGCTCGATGGATTCGAGGGCCACCGACTCGACTGGCGGTTCTCCGCCGGCATCCTCGAAGTCGCGACGCGCGAGTTCTTCGATGCGCGTGAGCGCAAACTCATCTGCTACGACATCGCTGGCATCGTTGACAACGGGGTCGCCGGCGAAGCGGACATCGAGTCGCTCTTGATCAACTTTGCTTCCCCCAATGACTGGGAACCCAACGGCGGAGAGCTTGCGCGCCTGCAGTTCGTTTCCGGCCATCTCTTCGTCGAAGCGCCGCCGCGCATTCACAAGAAGGTTGAATGGCTGCTGAATGAACTGCGCATCAAGGATCTGGTCGACCAGATGACGACCGACGAAGACACGATCTCCACGCTCGAGTCGGGGGATGTCGTTGCGGTTGAAGTCTGGGGGCTCTACGCGCCGGCGGAACTCGCGCGGTTCGAGCGCCTCGTTGAGCGCGATGGCCGCCTGCGTCTGCCCGAACCTTTCGGTGTCGTCGAAGCACGAGGGCGCTCGTTCGATGCCGTTGAGCAGGATCTGCGGAACGCACTGTCGGGAATCGTGAACGATCCGATGATTTCCATCTTTTCGGCCGTCAACCCTGCTGAATCGGTGGCAACGAAACTCCCACAGTGACTTCAGCGCCGGATTTTGCATGACGTCCTTACTTCACCCGCGCCGAAGTTGACGGCGCGGGTGTTTCGTTGGAAGATACCCTACGGCTGGTGATACATTCGTGGGCCGTGTCCAGATGTTGGGGCGGCACCGAGTTCAATGCCGCCTGAGGGAATTGCCCGTGATCTGTCCGTACTGCTCTGCTGACCACGACAAGGTGATCGACAGCCGCTCTTCAGAGGGTGGCCATGCCGTTCGTCGTCGGCGGGAGTGCCTTTCATGTGGTCGCCGCTTCACAACGTACGAAAAGTTCGAGCGCACAGCCCGGCTGATGGTGATCAAGAAGGATGGAGCACGGGTCGCATTTGATCGAGAGAACATTCTGCGTGGTGTGCAGGCCGCGTGCGGCAAGCGGCCGATTGCGGAACCTTCGAAGATCGAACTTGTCGATCTGGTGGAGGAAGAAGTGCATCGCGATTTTGATCGCGAGGTTCCGAGCGATGAGATTGGTCGTCGCGTCATCGCGCGGCTGCGCGATCTCGATCAGATCGCGTACATTCGATACGCCAGCGAGTACTACAATTTCAGAACGCTGGATGAGTTTGAAGAAGAACTGTCCGAGTTGAAGGCCAGGCCGCGCGCGCTTCCCAATCAGACCGCGCTCTTCGACGAGCCGGTGCGCGACGGCTGATCGTTACCGCACTTCGCGCAGGAGACGTTCCAGGTTCCGACGATTGCCTGCGTGCTGAGTGCGGTTGAGTTCCTGTTGAATCGTCTGTCGCGCGTACGCAGCATCGAAGGCGCTCAGCATCGCGGGGAGGAGTCTTTCCAGGTCTGCGTGCGACAGCGGCTGCCGCAGGTTGCTGGCCAGTAAGACCACGAGATCTGGATCCGCACGACCGGCGAGCCGTGGCGCAACGAGGTGCCACAGCATGGCTTTCGTTCGATTGCTCCGCTCGCGCGTCAACAGAAACGCTTCAACGAACAGGTCGCGGCGCTGCAGGCGGAAGAGAACCGGCAGGGAAACGGTAGCGCAATCCGCAAGGTAGCCGGCTTCATGTGCAAGGTGGATGGCGTGCAGTGCCAAGGTATCTTCACCCAGCAGCGACAACCAGCGCACCGCATCGGCGTATGCGCTGCCGGCATCGTCCCCTTTCGTCCGTTGCAGCGCATCCCGGGCGGCAGCGCGCAGATTGACACCGGTATGAGGAGTCGGTGCCCGTCGTTCCGGACCGGGCCCCAGCATCATCAGGGGATCACCGAAGGTGTTGATTTTCCATGGTCTGGCATCCCAGTGACGCGCTGCGACCAGGAACGGCACCCCCGCAACGGTGCGCTGTGCCAATGCGCTGGGCGGGACAAATGCGTGCAGAAACGGTTCCTGGACACTTCCCACATAGGCATACGCACCGTGCTCAAGAAACACGCCGCCAACCGTATCGCCTGCATTGGGTGAGCGGAACGACCAGGAGTGAATCATGTGGACGGCAGTTGGAACGTCGAGAATCGGTACATCATTGGGATAACCGCGCCCGTCCGCGAAGTCGAAGTAGTCTGCATTCCCCTTGGAGTTGATCATGAATACATCGCAGGAAATACCGCCCGTAAGCAATCGCCGCCATACATTCAGGTGCGCTTGCTCGCTACGCTTGACATCAACGCTGTATCCACGCGGTTCAAAGGTTGCCGCGGCATCAACCACATCGAACTGTCCCCAGGCACCGGTTGCGGGGTAGGTATTGAAAAGCTGGAGGTCAGTCCGTGGCAGAAAGAGTGAGCACATCGCAAGGTACGCGCTGTGATCTTCACTTCCGAAAATCCAACCGACGAAGGCGTACCGCGAGCCATCAGGTGACCGGCCGAGTGCGTCGGTCACGGCAGTAAACTCCACCGGATCTGCGCCGGGAGCACTGGTCTGCACTCTGCCTGCCATGGAGCGGCAGATCGTGATGGCGTCAATGGCATCACCCAGCGTCGCGAAGGGTACGCCTGATTGTGTCAGCGATGTTCTGATTGCTGCATCAATCTCCCCGAGTTGCCCCGTTGAAATCGAAAGATTCGGTCGATTGTAATCTCCATCAAGTGGTTTGAGCAACTGGCCGCGTGCCAGGGCAAGCGCAATCGCGGCAGGCCACGCAGGGTCGGTCGTTGATGTAAACACCGCGCCATTCGGTGAAAGCCCATGTGCATGCATGGCTGCCGGGAGTGTTTGTTCACCACCTCGGCGCCAGAACCGAAGCAACAGGTCTTGGAGTACGTGCCACTGTGAATCGGAGTCCTTCGGCCAGATATCCAGCGGGTTTTCGACGGGGTAGCGGCGAAGCACCTGTTCCGGTGCGAACCGCCTGATGAACAGCCGCGCATACAGATCATCTTCAAAAAGGACTGGCCATATGCCGTCTCTGATCGACCATTTCGCGAGCTCATCAAGATACGTTGCGGCATCAGGAACCAACACGACACGATTGACAACCGGAATCCCCTGCTGAACCTGCAGCGAACGAACACCCATACGTGATGCCCAGTGGAGTTCTTCGAGATCACGCGGAAGCGGTGTTGCCTCGCGGGCCTGCGGCCAAGCTGCAGACGAAAGTAGTGCGAACGCGGTACAGAAGCTGATCAGCAGACACGATCGAAGACGTCGTCGTTGCATGCACCAAGTATAGTGCGCGGCATGACCTGATTTCGTTCAGTGCACGATGTATTGCGCGAACGCTCAGAATCGCCGCAGTGGATTCACCGCTAGATTGTCGCGTCCGAGTATGAACAGGTCCGCAATCTCGACAGCTTCCGCGAAGCTTTCGCGCGCTTGCTCGACATCAGCGGCCGATTGCAACACTTTGCCCTGGGCCAGGTGCTCAACCGTGGGAATGGCATCACCACAGATCAGAACGGTCAGGTTCGGCTGTGCCAATAGCAAACCGCATGTGCCCGGAGTCACGCCCGGCAGGGGGAAGAGGTCAACGCCCTCGGCGAGTGAATCTTCCGCGGCCTGGCATCGTTCGAGCAGCGCAACTTCCTGTGCGAGCAATGAGGCCATCTCGCGATCGCCCGCCTCGTGGGCCTCGCGTAATCGATGCACCATGGAAGCGCCAATGGTCTCGCGTTCGCGTTCACTGATGAGCCAGACGGCCTTGTCAAATGCGCCGAGCGATCGACGTCGAAAGGGCTCGAACGAAGTCAGGAACACATGGGTAATGTCTGATGGCGCTCGGTTTGCTCGTTCGGCGAGGCGCGCGGTCAGAATCTGCTCCGGCAGTGAAGGGTCAACGAGTATGTTCAACGTGCCATCGGTCAGGAGCGTTGTCGTCGCGCGCGCGGTGCGACGCTCCTGCCTCTCGCCCCAAAGCGAATGTGCAGCGAGGGTACCGATTGAAATGACGCGATACTCAATAGTCATGCGGGCATTGCCTTGAGCGGACACTCTCAGTCCGTATTCTGATCCTGTGCGAGGCGACCGATCGGATTGTTTGGCTCGCTCAGTTTGGCGCGAAGCTTGTCGAGTACAACGGGCGGGACGATTCCCCGCAATCGGTCAAGACTGCCGCCGAGCGCAGCAACTTGTTTGATGAGACTCGAGCTGGTGTAGGCAAAACGTTCGCCGGTCACAATGAAGATGGTCTCGATGTCAGCTACCTGGCGATTTGTAATCGCCAGTTGACACTCGGCTGCTACATCGCTGAGATTTCGAATGCCGCGAATGATCGCAACGGCGCCGAGGGATTTGGCAAAGTCCACCGTCAGGCCGGAGTAGGCCTCGACACGAACCGGGCAGCCGCTCGGTTCGAAGGAAAGTAGTTCGCTGACGAGATGCTGCGCGGCGTCAATCCGCTCTTCAACGGTGAACAGAGCGGCCTTCTCCGGGTTCTGGCCGACCCCAACGACAATTGAGTCGAACATCCGCCGTGCTCGACCGAGAACATCGAGGTGACCGAGCGTGATTGGGTCAAACGAGCCGGGATACACGGCAAGATGCGAGGTAGCCATAACATCCGATTGTACGGTGCGAATGTCATCCGTTCAGCGTTCCCGGTTTCCCAGACCACACAAACGGCCCGATCTCCACGGGGCCCGATTCATTCGATTTGTGTTTCCCCATTCGATATCGCATCGTTGTTGTCGGATGGGAAGTTCCCCGCAAGCAAGGGTGGGACGAACCCTGGATCGGCCCCGTTTCGTACGCCTCCACGATCGGGGCCTTTAGTTCGACGGATTGCGCATTGGATTGATGGATTCCCCCTCTGTGTGCCGGACAATTGTTTCGGCGCAACGCATTCCTTCTTATCTTGGATTGGTGGTCGATCGAGCCCGCATTGGACGAATGCGGGCTCGTTTCGTTGAAGTTTCAGATGCCATGGTCGTCGATCACGTCTCCGGATTCGCCAGGTGGGCCAGCCCGGCACTGCGAAGAATCGTGCGGAAGTTGTCACTGAAGACGAAGTTCTCCTCGGGGAACTTCACCCCGGCCATGTTCTGATCAATATGGCTGAACATGAGATCGATATGACCGATCGCGAACCAGGTGTCTTCTCCGGCTTTGCGACAATGAATCACACCATTTGTCGCTGCACCGGCAGCGTCCATGCGCTCAATCACGGCGTCGTAGCGCAGCTGTTGACCCGGCGAAACTTCGTAACTGATCTCGGCACGAGTGACCTTCGCAAGAATGACCTTCTCGCGGAAGCGGTTCACACTTCCGACGAGTACGCCGGCCGTCTGGGCCATTCCTTCGATGATGAGTGATGCAGGCATCACCGGTTGCGATTCGAGACCGACATCCGCAGCAAAGTGATCGTGAAGATGTTCCTCTGCCAAGGAGACGTTCTTCACCGCGACCAGCCGGCGGTCAGTCTCGTACTGCACAATCTGGTCGATCCACATCCATCGCATGGAATCTAGCTGTAGCGCGTGTTTGGATTGACTCAGGCCGCAAGTTTGCGCTCAACGAAATCCACCAGTGACTTGACGGTAATGAGTTCCGCTACATTGTTGACGTCGCGGTCATCGTCAAATGCCGAAAAGTCGACGTGCGGCATGCGTTCCTTCAGCATGGTCATTCCCTCGTCGGTAAAGCGACCATCCTGCACCCATTCGTCGTTCTCCATCAGGTTCTCGGGAAACAACTCACCCTGACCGATCTTGAATGGTTTCTCCGCGGTTGAGAACGACTTTTCGAGCCGAAACACGATGTCAAGAAAATCGATCGACTCGGCCCCCAGATCACCGGTGAGACTGGCATCGGGCGTCACTTCATCATCATCCACCCCCAGTGCCTCGATCAAGACGTCCCGCACACTTTCAAAGATCTCTTCTCGGTTCATCGTGCCCATCACAGCTCCAGGTCTCTTGTCTTGTTGGTCGCCATCGCAGTCGTGCGCACCGGTTCAGCGGGGATCGCCCGGCGATGGATTATTGTTTCAATCGGCATACGGCTCACGGTGCCAGTCGAATGGGCCGCATGGTAAACCGGCCCGAGACTGCTGTCTCGCGCTCCTTGTCATTTTCCCCCGGCCGATAGACCGTTCCGTGCCCCTTGATGACGAATGCCCCGTTCTCACCGGGTTTCATCAAGGTGACTTCAATCTCCAGTCGATCACCCGGCCGAACCATCGCCCCGTACTTCAGTGCCTTCACCTCACCCAGGACCAATCGCCTGTTCCCCCGGGGGGCGAGCATGCATCGAGCCGCCTGCACCATCGATTCCAGCATGAAGACACCCGGCAGGACCGGGAATCCGGGAAAGTGATCCTGGAGATACTCCTCCGCGCGGGTGACCACCTTGACCGCCCGGAGTCGATCGGCTTCGGATTCCAGAATCTCATCAATCAACTCGAACTTCATGCACGAACTTCCTGCGAACAACCGCGAACGGTATCGATTTTTCACATTCAGGGCAAATCGGAACGACCGTACGTCGCGGCCATTGACGACGGAACGATACCCGGCCACCGCCCCGAGTTCGCGATTGTGGACGCTGATTCCAGCGGCTGCCGATAACGAACACCATGGCTCGCAATCGTGGTCGCGCTGCGCGCGTAACATCGAAATCGACTGACCTTGAAACACTGCCGCCGGGATTGCTGGCGCGGCGTATCGGCTGGGTTGCCTTACTGGGCACATGGCTGTTCCTGGTCGCCTCATGCGTGTCCTTCGACGCGGGCGATGCTCCGTCGCATGCGGTGGCTCCCCACAACGACCCCGCAGTGAACTGGTGTGGACCAGTTGGGGCGATGATCGCGTACCACGCCTTTCTGATGTTTGGTGTCGGCGTCTGGGTGATCCTGTTGGGTGTTGCCGCATATCTGGGCATGACCGCATCCGGACGGGTTGTTGGCCACCCGATCGTCCGATTCTTTGGCATTGTGTTCATGGCAACGGCGTTTGCGTCGATGCAGGGACTTCTTCTGCCGCACATTGGGCCGATGCCCTCGGTCGAGGGCGGTCTGCTCTCTACGTTCCTTGTGACTGAACTCTCTCTCCGGTTTTCGACCCTGGGATCGTTCCTGTTTCTCTTTGGGGCGTTCGCCGTGGGGGGCATCGTTGCTGCGGATGAGATAATGCTCTCACTTCCACGAGTTCTGTACCGTGGTATGACCACCATCTCACATTGGCGCCTCCCGGCCTTGCCATCTATCTCACTGCCGCGGCTGGCTCTGCCAACGTGGAAACGAAAGCAGCATCGATTGGCGAGTGATGTCGGCGAGTTGGACGTCGATTCGGTGACTGAGATCGACTCGAGTCCGAGTTCGCGACGCCGGAAGCGTCATCGGCGATCGAAGCAGGACAGCGTTCAGATCGATGCTGATGCAGGTGGTGTCGGAGCAGTCGAAGCGTTCGATCCGGATGAACATGAACTCTCGGACTCGGATGAAGAAAGCGAAGATGAATCATCCGATGCCGCGAACGATGCCACGGCTGGCAGCGGGCAGCGCGAGAGACTGTCACGCGATGATCTTCGCGCGAAGATTGCAAAACTGCCGGTCAAGATGGCGGGCAAATCGCCAACCATCGCCCGCGATGAGGACATTCCGCGCCAGGAGAACTTTGAGGGATATCAGTTCCCGACTCTTGATCTCCTGGAAGATCCCGAGTCGAACTTCTCGGAGAAGATGGAGAAGTTCGTGCGAGAACAGGCCGAGGTTCTCGAAGAAGCGTTGCAGACCTACGGCATTGACGGTGAGGTGAAGGGCATTGACGCAGGACCAAGCGTGACGCTCTACGCCGTGCAGCTCGCGCCGGGCACGAAGGTGGCAAAGGTTTCGAGTATCTCCAGCGACCTCGCGCGTTCGCTCCGTGCGCAGAACATCCGCATCGTGCCGAACATGACCGGTACGAGTGCGATCGGCATTGAAGTGCCGAACCTGCACAAGGAGAAGGTGCGTCTGAAGGAGCTCATGTCCGGCGGCCACGCCGAGCGCATGGTGCTGCCGATGTTCCTCGGCAAGGATTCTTCAGGAGAGCCGCTCGTCGCAGATCTGACGCGCATGCCGCACATGCTCATCGCCGGTACGACCGGCTCCGGCAAGTCGGTGTGTATCAACACGATCATCATGTCGTGGCTGTACACGAAACGGCCGGATGAACTCAAACTTGTGCTGGTCGATCCGAAGATGGTCGAGCTGAGCATGTTCAGCGATATCCCACATCTGATGTGCCCGGTTGTAACGGAAATGGGAAAAGCCGCGGCCATTCTCGAGTGGGCTGTGAACAAGATGGAGGAGCGCTATGAACTCCTCAAAGAGGCGATGGTCCGCGATATCGCGAGCTACAACCAGCTCACCGAAGAGGAGCTCTTCGATCGCTTCGCGCCGCAGAATGATGTTGAGAAGGCGAAGATTCCGCGGAAACTGCCGTACATGGTGTTCGTTGTCGATGAACTTGCCGATCTCATCATGACCCACAAGGAGGTCGAACACTCGATCGTGCGCATCGCGCAGAAGGCGCGGGCGGTCGGGATTCATCTGATCCTGGCGACGCAGCGCCCGCAGGCAAACGTCGTCACCGGCCTCATCAAGTCCAACATGCCCTGCCGCGCAAGCTTCAAGGTGTCCAGCGGCATGGACTCACGCATCGTGCTCGACCAGAAGGGTGCGGAGCTCCTGCTCGGTCAGGGCGACATGCTCTTCCTCACGCCGCACTCGCACGAACTCAGCCGCGCGCAGGGCACGCTCGTGACCGATGCGGAAACGCGCAAGGTGACAAAGTTCATGCGCGACATTGCACGGCCGACGTTCGAGCGTCAGCTTATGGCCATTCGCCCAGCAGGTGCCGATGAAGGTAGTGATGGCGAAGGGGGCTTGAATCCCGCCGAGCGTGATCCGCTGTTTGATTCCGCTGTGCGCATCATGATCGAAACAGGTCGCGGCTCGGTGTCGCTGCTGCAGCGTCGTCTCGCGATCGGCTACAGCCGCGCATCGCGCCTGGTTGACCAGATGGGCCTCGCCGGCATCCTCGGCGACCACAAGGGCTCGGTCGCGCGCGAAGTGCTCATCTCTCTCGAAGAGTGGGAGGAGATGAAACGACTCGAAGAACAGCAGGAGGCGTCCGGGACACTCTTTGGTGAAGCCGATGACGATGATGACCGGTCGGAAGATGATGGTCGAACACCGTTTGTTGAGACGTTTGCCGCGACCAGTGATGAAGAGGATGCAGTGCCAGCGGAATTCGATGATGAGTATCGGCACTGATCCGCGTATGGTGTCGCGCAGCTGAACCCATTCTAACCGTGCGCTCATCTCAACCGTGCGTGGAGCGCTGGTGCTCGTTTCGCGATGTGTTCTTTATCGTGTTGTGGGCGGTGTGCCGTTGGGTGAAGGGACATTTTTGAGCGCCGGGTTGATCATTCTGCCATTCGCGCTGTTGGCGATTCGCGAGGAACTCCACCGAAGTTGCGGCCGATGTCCTCGCTGCGGGTACAACCTGCCAGGTGTGTTCGGTTGCGATTGTCCGGAATGCGGATGGCGACACGACGCGCGAACCACGTGAAAGCGGTCACGGGCTCGAGCGTTCATCCCGCGGGTTTCAGAGGGATCCGACCGGAGGGATCCGAATGGTGCGCTGGTGCTTTCTGTTCTTCACGCTACTGGCAATCGGCATGGTCACCTCGATTGCGGTCGCGGTGTGCTGCGCGCACTGGAGCCGTCCGACTACGTTCGCGCCGGGTTACGTGCACATCATCGACAGCGTGCCGGAGTGGGTACTCGATGCGGAAGCACGCGAGGAGTTGTTAACGAAGGAATCGGTTGACTGGTCGGATGTGCTGACGGACACCGGGCAGACGAATGCGTACTTCAAGCTTTCGCAACGCATCGAATCGCCGGTCTTGGGGCCGCCGCTCTTCGATTGGGCGCAGGGCATGATTGTCGAGGGCACCGGCGTCACTTGGATGCAAGCAACTCGTCTACCCAGATCCCGCCAGTCGTCGACCATCGTCAATCCGGGTGCTGTAAACAGCACGATTGAGAAGCAGTACGGCTGGCCGTGGAGATGTTTGTCGTCAGGCGATCATCCGCTGGATGTCAATGGTGGGGCACCGGGGTTGATCAACGGGCCAGCGGTGAATCAGGAATTGCTCGCGCGGTACCGCGGCGGCCCGATCTCACAGGCCGACCATGCATTGAACATTCCGCGCGCTGTGATGTGGGATGGATTGATTGGCAACACGTTCATCTTTGCACTGCTCTGGTGCGTTGTGCTGATCACTTTCTCGACCGGCCGGCGCGTGGCACGTCATCTTCGTGGTCGATGTCTACGGTGCGGGTACTGCTTACGCGGCAAACTCGATACGGGCTGCCCCGAATGCGGTTGGCGCCGTCGAGCCGCATGACCATAACCGCCCACGCCGGATGCCGCCCAGATTGACCACGATCTGGGAGGGGAGTGAGGTGCTCCACCACATCTTGTGATCGATGGATTTTCGATCACAACTTTCTGCTTTTTCTGTTGCATCATCCCCAATCGGGGCGATACTACCAGCATCGCGTTGAGCCCTTGCCAAACCAGGGGAGAACCCCCTGCCGGGCGGCTTGGGTGACCCGCGACGACCGGCCGCACGCTGCTGCCGGGCGATGAGCCCACTGAGGACGCTCGGTGGGGAAAAGGGCTTGGCGGCGGGTGGTCACGCTCGCGACGGCCGAGGAAGACTCTTTTCAGATAGGGAGGTGATCCAGTGAATAATTCCTGTGACTGTTGTAAGGGGCTGCACTTGTAACCCGTGCACCCGACGGGGGCGCACAGAGTGTTGCCTCTACATAGATCGAAAACGAAGGCGGCAGCCCATGGGGTTGCCGCCTTCGTTTCATATTCCTTCAAGTAACACGTACTGGTTTGTTCGCTATCCGGACCAACCCGCGCAACTCGGTCGCGAGGTCTCTTGCGCTACAGACCGCTATCGCCGTTCAATTGGAATGATGACGCGCTCTGCACCGCGCTCGACCATGATCTCCAGTCGAGCGAACATTTCGTTCGCAGCAGCCCAGTCCTTCCAGGAGTCCCATGCCGAGTTCGGCTCACTGGTTTGATTGTCAGCATCGGTGCTTCGCAGTCGGGCGTTCCATCGCGAATCAGCCAGAAGGCGTTCCAGAAGCGTTCGGGCGCCGTCCGTCGAAAGGACCATCGCAAAGTCTGCCCCATCCTCTCCGAGACGGAGCTGGTCATCCGGCGCGAGAGTGTTCGCATCCTGACCGAAGAGACGTTCACCAAGGGTCACTTTGCTGTTTGCACGGACGACTCGATGTATGTTCTCCCGTTGTTGTGGGGTGTACGCCGCGCCCGCGCGATGTCCGCGAAGACTCGTCAGGAGCAACTCACGCTCTTCACGCAGATTCGATCCGGCTACGAGTTCGTTCCAGACGCGCTGAGCATCGTCGTAGGTAAATGTCCGCACCAATGCGAGACCGCTCCCGGATGAAGAAGAAAATGTAGATGTCAGTCCCGACAGAAGATCTGCCTCGGACGCCGAACGAATCTCAAGAATGAAATCAGCTTCAACCGCTGCGGCACCGGAGAGCAGTAAACGCTCAGTCCACGGAACCTCGATGGAACTGGACTCATTCGGAGCGTCTGCATCCGCCAATCGCACCTCGCGCGGCCATGGTCCGGGTTCAAGGTGATGAAGATCGCCCTCGTGGTGCCCAAGATCACCCAATGGTGACTGATGCTGCGGAGTCTGCGGAGCCGGAAGTAGCGCCAGGTCTGAATCGCGCGAACCGCCCTGATTCAGTACCCCACTCAACCAGGCAATCGACCCGATTCCAACTAACAGAACAAGGCCAGCGGCGATGGCCATCTGCGGCCAGCGCGTCCGTTGACGAAGAACCCGGCGGTACTGGCCTGACTCGTGACCCATCAACATGGGACGTGCGAGAACCGGCTCAAGCGACGCAACCAGATCTTCCGCGAGAAACGGCTCTTCAAGCGATTGCAGCGAAGCGCGGTCTTTCGCCATGAGCTCAAGCTTCAAGAGCAACTCGGGCTGGTTGGCCAATCGGGCGCTCACTCGTTGCCGCTCCTTGCGCGACAGCGTTCCTTCGACGAAGGCAAGAAGGTCCTGGGTGTCAAGGTCGATTCTTGTCATAGCGTGTTCACCGGCGGACGGTGTACCTGATGAGCATTCCGGGCCAACATTGCCGAGAGCGCTCGCAGGTCACGATCAGTTTGTTCCGTCCCTCCTTGCGGGCGACGAATCTGTGCGGGTGCTTCCCAAAGATTCTGACTCCTCCAACCTCGTTCGAAGCGCTTCACGAGCACGAAACAGTCGAGACTTCACCGTACCGATCGGAAGATCCAACACATCCGCGATCTGCTGGTAGTCGAGATCCTGCAGGTCACGCAGAATCAGAACGGCCCGCATATCCGGCTCCAGACGTTCCAGGGCATCCAGTAAGCGGTCTCGGGATTCATCCCGTTGGACGCGGATCTCCGCTGTCGGTTCCCGGTCATCGACCAATCGCAGTGCAGGGGCAGCGGTTTCAGGGCCGCTGGACACCCCATCCAGACTCTGATGCTTGCGGAGCTTCTGCTTGCGCAAGTGACTGAAACACAGATTCATGGCGATTCGGATGATCCAGGTCGAAAGGGCGGCCCGCCCGTCATAGGTGTCAATTCGCTCGATCAGTCGCAGCAGAGTGTCCTGGGTCAGATCTCTTGCTTCTTCATCGTCACGCAGCATGCGGAAGCACACCGCGAAGATCCGCCTCTGGTACCCGCGCAGAAGATCTGCCAGTGCAGCAGAGTCGCCATCTCGGTAGGCCATCAGCAGCTCCGCCTCATCCTGAGGTGAGAGCCGATACGGTCCAGCCGAGCGCGGCGAGTCGGGTTGGCGGCGAGAGTTATCGGTCACACGTGCGTTCTTTAGAGCGGTTGCGGGGTACTGCTCGATCGCTCCGCGTCGAGAGTGGGGGGGATTCCCACCCTTCCGGTGGGTACCATCGAGCGCTGCCCGAAGATTCTCGGGCGGTTTTGCCACACTCTCCAGCATACGCCGCCAAATGACCAACGCTGCCCCAACCGTTGATCCGAACGACCGTTACCGATCTCCCCTGGAGGGTCGGTATGCGAGCGATGCCATGCAGGCGATCTGGTCGAGCAATCGCAAGTTTCGCACCTGGCGACGCCTGTGGCTGGCCTTGGCAGAGGCGGAACAAGCCCTGGGGCTTCCCATCACCGAAGCCCAGATTGATGAACTGCGCGCGAACCTCGACTCGATCGATTACGCAGCGGCAGCCCGGTACGAAGCCGAACTGAGGCATGATGTCATGGCGCACGTCCACGCGCTGGGCGATGTTGCGCCAAACGCTCGTTCGATCATTCACTGGGGCGCGACGAGCCAATACGTCAACTGCAACACCGAACTGCTGCAATTGCGCGATGCGCTGCGATTGGTTGCGACGAAGCTCGCGCGGCTCATCGATGCACTGGGACATTTCGCGCAAGCGTTTCGGTCGCTGCCGACCCTTGGCTTCACCCACTATCAACCCGCCCAACCAGTCACGGTCGGAAAGCGAGCAACGCTTTGGGCGCAGGACTTTGCACTGGCGCTCGAAGAGGTTGAGTTTCGCCTCGAGACGCTGCGCTTCCGCGGAGTAAAAGGTGCAACGGGTACACAAGCGTCGTTTCTTGCGCTCTTTGCCGGCGATCATGAGAAAGTCGAGGAACTCGATCAATTGGTGACCCAGAAGATGGGCTGGCCGGTGGATCGACGCTTCAGTGTGACCGGGCAGACATATCCGCGCGTGGTGGATGCACAAGTCATCTCCTCGCTCGCGGTCGTCGCCGCGGGTATTCATAAGGCATGCAACGACATTCGCCTGCTCGCGAACCGCAAGGAGTTGGAGGAACCGTTTGAGAAGAAGCAGATCGGGTCGAGTGCCATGCCGTACAAACGCAATCCCATGCGTTGCGAGCGCGCCACCGGCCTTGCGCGGTTCGTCATGACGCAGGTACATTCGCCGCTCGACACCGCCGCAACGCAGTGGATGGAGCGCACGCTTGATGATTCAGCGAACCGTCGATTGGTACTGCCTGAGACCTTCCTTGCACTCGATGCGGCCCTTGACATCATGCAGAACGTGTTCAGCGGCATGGTGGTGTACGAGGCGACGATCCGTGCGAACCTGCTCGCGGAACTGCCGTTTATGGCCAGTGAGAACCTCATGATGGCCGCGGTGAAGCACGGCGCGGACCGACAGGAAGCGCACGAGGTGATCCGTCAGCATTCGCAGGATGCCGCCCAGCGAGTGAAGGGAGAGGGTACAGCAAACGATCTACTTGAACGTCTCCGTGACGAACCGATGTTCGCGAAGGTTGATCTGGAATCGGTGATGGACCCGAGCACCTTCGTCGGTCGCGCGCCGGAACAGGTGGATGCGTTCATCGCGGAGGTCGTCGCCCCGATCCGCGCACGCTACGCCGAATCGCTCAGCGCGAAGGCGGCGGACCTGAAAGTGTGACTGTCGCGCCGGATTCGCGACACCGACTCGCGCCGGGTACACTCTCCGCCATGCCCATTCCCCGGTTGAAGCCCGACAACACCGCGCTCCTTGTGATCGATGTGCAGGAGCGCCTGATGCCCACGATCGTTGATCGTGAACGGGTCATCGGGAACGCGGCCAACCTCCTGCGTATGGCGCGGGCGCTTGCGATCCCGGGGTTGGTGACCGAACAGTACGTCAAGGGATTAGGACGGACCGTCGAACCGGTAACGGCAGTGATGGCCGATGCATCCTGGCGAGTCGAGAAAACCCAGTTCAGCGCATTGGTCGATCTGGTTGATGAGTCGCTGACGAATTGGAATCGAGCGAACGTCATTGTCTGCGGTGTCGAGGCCCATGTCTGTGTGTTGCAGACGGTCCTGGATCTGCAGGCGACGGGGCGTCAGGCATGGTTCTGTACCGATGCGATCTCGGCCAGTCAGCCCGGCCAGATACCGTATGCATTTGAGCGCATGTCTCGAGCCGGAGCGGTTCCGACCGGAGTATTGAGTGCGATGTACGAGCTGATGGCTGACTCGACCCATCCCCAGTTCAAGGCCTGTTTGGACATCGCGAAAAAGGTCGTTTGGTAGGGGCGCTTGTGGAAACCGGCGGTCTTGCTCTAGAATCGCGATATTCCGAGTTGGAGCGCGGCCCGGAGTGGGTCGCCGGCCAGGACAGTTCATGCGAACCAACGAAGGAGCTGGACGCAATGGAAGCGTACGACAAACTGCGAAAGCTCGTTGAATCAGCGGCAGATGACATTCAGAAGGCCGGTGGCGGCAATAAGGCAGCAGGGGTCCGGGCCCGCAAGATCATGCAGGAAGTGAAGGATGCAGCGCAGGAAGTCCGCAAGTCGCTGCTCGAAGCCCGCACCGATGAGAACTGAGCATTCCGCGTAGCGCTGGGGTGCGTGGTTGCCCGTTCGATTTCATCCTGCCGCTCTCGCCGGCACGAACATCTACCGTGCCCGGAGTGGCCGGTCTGTCCGCAGTGTTGCTCAACAGGCGGTAAGGAGTGTCCGGCGTGCCGACAGCGCCTCTCTTTGATCTTTCTCAGATCGACCTCACGCAGACGCGCCTTTCGCGTGAGCAGGTGGGTGAGATGAACCCGCAGGCCGGTGACATGCGCCATCTGGATCATGTGATCTGGATGAGCGATGATTTCAAGTGCGGTTTAGGGGTGAAGGCCGTTCGCGCGGATGAGTTCTGGGTGCCCGGTCACATACCCGGTCGGCCGCTGTTGCCGGGTGTGATCATGATCGAGGCCGGCGCTCAGATGGCAAGCATTCTGTATCGATCGCGCTCGAGTGAGAAGAAGTTTCTTGGGTTCACCCGTTGTGATGAAGTAGTCTTTCGCCAGTCCGTTGTGCCGGGCGATACGCTCTATCTTCTGGCCGAGGAGGTTTCATTCAAACCAAGACGATTCATCTCACGGACACAGGGAATCGTCAATGGACAGATCGCGTTTGAAGCAACGATCACCGGCATGGTCATGCCGGATGAGGACGAACGCTGAACAGATTGGCCGATGATGGCAGGGTCGAGCTTCAATCGATGCGAATGTCAATGTTCCACTTCGTACCCCACCACCATCCGCCGTGGCGATGATGATGATGGCCGTGGTGGTGCCCCCCTCGACCCGGGCGATATCCACCCCAGCCCCAGCCGCCTCCCCATCCCCACGGTGAGCCATAGAACACAGCGGGGGAGTATGCCGCAGGCCAGCCATAGCTTGTGACATAACGCCCACGCAGCGGGTCGTCATTCATCATGCCGTAGGTGTAGTCCGACCCGATCCGCGCCCTCGTATATCGAGTCACAGCCGTTACGCCGAGTGCATCGGGCACGGCAGCGGACGGAGCACCCTCGTCGGTGGCGGCATTGGACGCATCGTCAGCATCCTGCACCTTCGGCGGGGCCGGCATGGAAATGATCGTTTGACTCAACACGGGCTGCGGGACGAAGATCAGACAGATCGCCCCAACACACGGTGAAAGAATTCTTCTCATCGAACCGCACTCCTTCGGTTCATGCCGATGGTTCCACACTATGTTTGGATTCGCGAACCGCTTCGGCCAGCCGAAAGCTGAGGAGAATTCCTGGTGACACAGCCACTCTACCCGCTGAGATTTGCACCAATCCTGAGAGAGAGAGTCTGGGGTGGTCGCCGATTGGCCGCATTCGGGAAGGATCTCCCCTCTAGCGGATCGATTGGTGAATCCTGGGAGGTCTCGGATCTTGCGAGCTCGGTCGCTGAAGATGCAGTGAGCTTCATCGCCAACGGCCCATGGCGCGGGCGCACATTACACGAGGTGTTGCTCGATCAACCGGAGGAACTCCTCGGTCGAACGGCGAGAAGCCAGCACGGTCGATTCCCACTTCTGATCAAGTTTCTTGATGCCAGTGAGAATCTGTCCGTTCAGGTTCATCCATCCGTTGAATTCGCGCGAGCTCATCCAGAAGCGCACATCAAACATGAGGCGTGGTTTATTGTTCACGCGGAGCCGGGAGCTGCGATCTATGCCGGCCTGAAGCCGGGTACCACTCAATCAGGGTTTGAAACCGCACTCCGGGAGGGGGGCATCGAGTCCCTGCTTCGGCGGATACCAGTCAAGGTCGGGCAATGCCACTATCTGCCCAGCGGAACATGCCATGCCCTGGGCGCGGGGGTGGTTGTTGCCGAAGTGCAGACGCCGAGCGATACCACGTTCCGTTTGTACGACTGGAACCGCACGGGGCGAACGCTTCATGTAGAACAAGCTCTGGCCTGCATGACCTTTCCAGCCGAAGAGATAGAAACCATGCAGCCCCACCCTGCCATTACCGTGCATGGTTTTCGGACCCAAATGCTGAGCCGCTGTGACTATTTTTCCATCGAGAGGATCGACATCGAGAAGGATCGCCCGCTGGACATCATCACGAATGGCAAAGCCGTTGTGTGGA
>CBFGRU010000016.1:0-23059 GCA_965651255.1 uncultured Phycisphaerales bacterium | reverse complement strand
CAGGGCGCAACCCGTGGAACGGAATGCGCCATTGCGAACTCGCCCCAGAGGGGCGAAGGGAACTTCCTCTACCCCTCCGGGGTGGGAACATCGAGCGATTCACCTTCCACGGGTTGCGCTCGATCGCCTGGCGATCGTTGCTCCACCCGTGGCAACAATCCGCCGCCCCTACGAGCGAATCGGTTACTCCTCTCCTGCCACATCCTCCTCGCGCCAGCGCCGACCGCGCTCCGTCCAGCCCGCGTGACAACGTCGACAGAACCACCGCGCCCGCTCTCCCGGGTACTCGCGCAGATCACCGTTCAACCCGCAGAGCGGGCACTCATCCTGTTCGATCATCCGCAGTGCCGCTGCACGCGGGCTCGGCATGATGATGACCATCACGATGATCGCGCCGAATCCGATACCGATCGCTGCCGGCACGGAGAGCATGCCCTGCGTGAAACAGAAGAACATCGCCGCACCGATGAGGAGCGCCAAAAACGAGTTGATGAATCGAACACGCTGGTAGCGGGTGAACAGCATCGCGCAGCAACTCCAATCTGAATGATCAACCCTCCGGTCTCAGACCAAACCATGGGTAGTTGGTATCAATCACAGGCAAGAGCCCATCTGGAAGATCGCCGAGATTGTGAATCAGATATCGCGAACTTGGCAACGATGTCATGATCTTGCTGCTGTTCTGGTGCGGCTGATGCACGTAGATCAGTACGGTTTCAATCTCAGATATCATCGCGGAGTCCAATGAATCCACGACTGTGTAATGCAGCTTCGCGTTGAGAAAGCGAGCGCTACGCGTCAACCACTCCCGATGGAGCGAATCCTTCCAACGATACGAAAGGTCACTCTTCGCCTCTCCAACGTAGAGCAATCGCACGCCGGCACTGCCATACATTTGACCGCTGATTGCGTAGAGTCCGGGGCTTGCCGGTAGTTCGGTCGGAGAGCTGATAGGTCCCTGCCATGTCAATGACACTTCTCTGAGATCGTTCATCGACGCTTCTCCATCAATGGACTCCACTGACATCGCTCAATCCGAAACACCACGCTCTCCAGCCCCGCGCCGTTGGTGCGCGTGCCGTCACGCACGCCGCCGATCTTCTCCATCGCGCGCTGGCTGCGGATGTTGTCGGGGCCGACGAGAAACACCACCGACTCCACGAACCGAAACGCGTGTTGCAGCATGAGTCGTTTCATCTCGCCATTGACCGCCCCGCCCCAGTGCGAGCGGCCGAGGAACGTCCAGCCGATCTCGATCTCGCGCTTGGCTTCGTCGTAGCCGTGGTAGCGCGATGACCCAATGACTTCGCCGGAAGCGCGATCGAGCACAAGGAACGCCCCGCCGGACTCCATCGCCTCCCGAAAGAACGCGCGGAAGACCTCTTCCTGCCAGCGGTCGTTACACGGATGCTGCTCCCAGATCAATGGATCACACGCGACGGCGAAGAGCGCCTCAAAGTCCCCCTCGCGCAACGGGCGAAGTTCGACGAGATCACCGGTCAGCGTTGGTTGGAGATCGAAGGGCATGGTGAGCACCAACGATAGCGAGCCGCGTCGTGCCCGACGCGGTCTCATCCGAACAAGAGAAGATCTCCGATCAAGAACGCACAACGAGCCGCGCCCGTGTTGATCAACAATGCACGTTCAATCCCACCGGAACACGCCCTTGCGCCACGCATAGACGTACGCGATGATGGATGTCGCGATGAAGAAGAGGATGCGGCCGAAGAACAGCGCCGCCTCCGGGCTGCGCGGCTCGAGCTGCGCGAACGTCTGCGCCCAGGGGTACAGGAAAATGATCTCGATGTCGAAGACGAGGAACGTCATCGCGACGATGTAGAAGCGCACGTTGAACCGCTTGCGGGCCGAGCCGAACGGCTCCATGCCGGATTCATACGCCTTTTCCTTGGTCTCGCCGGCCTTGCTCGGGCCGATGATGTGCGTCAGCGCCAGGTTCGCGACGGCGAAGATGATCGCCATCACGATGAGAACGCCGATCGCCAGGTACATCGTCATGTCGGTTTCGGTCGGAAACATCGGACCGGAGTGTACTCGCGCGATCCAAAGTCAACAACTCAAAGCCGCGGGTTCAATACCCCGAACCGCGCGTATCCCCTCCCCAAAAGAGAGCCCCTCGTCCGCTGGCGTCACCGTTCGAGGTCGAATAGAGCGGCCGGCCTACGATGTGCCTTCCCTTGAAATGACCGCCCATTCCGACTCCATCCTGATGCAGGTCACGCGACAGTCAACCCGCAGATGGTGGACGTTCGTGCAGCACCTGGCGGTCATCATCGCCGTGCTCGCGGGATGTGCAGCACACTCTGCCGGGGCAGCGCCGGATCAATTGCGGGTTCGACGCGATCTTGCGCCGAAGGCCTGGCTTGATGTGAACGCATCGGGTTC
Source organism: uncultured Phycisphaerales bacterium (assembly GCA_965651255.1). Lineage (GTDB taxonomy): Bacteria > Planctomycetota > Phycisphaerae > Phycisphaerales > SM1A02 > CBFGRU01. Next base: position 20,656 of record CBFGRU010000016.1, on the reverse strand, counting down.
GGCGCGCTCAGTTCGTCAGGCCGAGTCTGCACCACCCGCGACCGATCGCCACCCTTCGGACGATGGCGCGGCCCTTGCGCTGGGTCCGATCGATGTGTTCTGCGCGACGACTGCTTCCCATCGAACGGCCCTTCATCAGACCGATGAACGATGCGCGTGGCGATGCGGTCGTGCACCCCGGGCGCCGCCCTGCTCACGCGACTGAGCCGGAAAATCCAACTTCCTTCCTCTGCATTCCTTCGCCCTTGCCAGTACCGAACTCGGCATCGCTGAACTTCTGTTCAGTGCGCTGTTGCGTACCGGTCTGCAAGCGCTTTGAGACATTTTTCCCATGTCACAGTCAATCGTTTCTTCTTCCACTCCAGCCAAGACCACGGAACCTGTTGACCCATCGCTCGCACCCGTTGAAGGCGATCCCCCCTACCAGACGGCGCGCGGCTGTCTGATGCTCACCTTCATGCTGCTGATCTCGATGGGACTGATGATCATTGCCATGTGGCTGTTCGTTGATCGCAGTGCCTAAGACCACGGCTTGCTCGCCGGTGAATCGGCGGTATTCACTGCGCCGCAGATTCACCGGCGAGTTGGCGCATACAGTCGTTGCACTGCGCGAGCATGCAACGGATGTTAATTGAGCACCATGTTCACGGCCGAACCCATCCCGACCGCGTTTCTCGTGACAACCTTCGGGGTGTTGCTGATCATCAGCGTTGTTTTCAGTCGGCTGCTCGAACGGCTGGGCGTACCGATTCTGCTCTTTTTTCTCGGGCTTGGTGTTCTTGCCGGGTCGGAAGGAATCGGCGGCGTCGCGTTTGAGGATTACAATCTCGCGTTTCGCATCGGAACGGTCGCGCTCATACTCATTCTCTTCGACGGCGGACTGAATACTCGTTGGGCGATGGTGCGCGCCGGGATCGGAACGGCCTCGATCCTCGCCACCGTCGGGGTCCTCATGACCGCTCTCATCGTTGCCCTCACGGCGCGGCTGTTCGGACTCCCGTGGATGCTGGCGTTTCTGCTGGGGGCAGTCGTGTCCTCGACCGACGCGGCAGCGGTCTTCTCCGTCCTTCGCGGCAGCGGATTAAACCTCGAGAAGCGCGTCGGGGTGACCCTTGAACTTGAATCTGGCCTCAACGATCCGATGGCGGTTCTGTTGACCATCGCCTTTACGGAAGTGGCGCTCGCGGAGAGCGGGCGGCTGCCGATGTCAATTCTGTGGCAGGTTCCGCTTCAGCTTTTCATCGGGGCGGCGGTGGGACTCATCATCGGCTTGCTCAGTCTGCTGCTCCTGCGTCGCGTGCAGGTTCGCGCGGGTGGACTCTTTCCCGTCCTCACCCTTGGCCTTGCGTTGCTCTCATTCGGGGCTGCAACGCTAGCGCAAGGCAGCGGTTTCCTTGCGGTCTACATCACCGCTCTGGTCATTGGGAACGGTGCCGTGCCGTATGGCAGCGGACTTCGCCGCATTCACGATGCGATCGCCTGGCTCGGCCAGATCTCGATGTTCCTCATCCTCGGCCTCCTGGTCTTTCCATCGCGCCTGCTGGATGTGCTCTGGATCGGAGTTGCCACCGCCCTCGTGCTGGCGTTCATTGCGAGACCCATCTCGGTCCTGCTTTGTCTGCTGCCATTCCGCTTTCCCTTCAAACACCGTCTGTACATCAGTTGGGTCGGCCTGCGCGGCGCTGTGCCGATCATTCTCGCGACCATCCCCATCATGGCGGAGGTTCCTGACTCAACCCGCATCTTCGACATCGTGTTCTTCATTGTCATTGTCAACGCGATCCTCCCCGGTGCCACGCTGCGGTGGGTCACCTCCAAACTCGGCCTGCAATCACCCGAACCGCCTCAACCGGCGGCGGTGCTTGATATCAACGCAACGCAACTCCTCAACGGTGAGGTCTCGTGCTATTACGTCGAGCCGAATCGCCTGATTGCAGGACGCGCGATCCGCGACCTGTCGCTGCCGGAGCGGACGACCATCATCATGATTGTCCGCGGACGCGACCTCATCGCGCCGCGCGGCGCCACCATGGTCCAGCCGGGCGATCATGTCTATCTCTTTCACCACCTCGCCGACCGTGACCGCGTTCGTCAACTGTTCCGCGAAGCTCCGCTGCCCGATCCCGAACCGGATGCACCGAATGAGAAACCGGTTCGACCGGCTGATGACGATCGTGTCAACGATGCTTCATCGACTTGAAGATTGTTCACATCGCGCGATTCATTCGGGCTTTGTGCTGCGCGGGGATGCCTCGCCGCTGGATTCACTCATCGGTTGCGCAGAAGTCGGTCCGCCGGGCGTTCGCCACCCGGCCTCGGGTCGCTTCCCGAGAACTTTCCAGCACGCTTCGAGCAGTTCGTTGGTTCCGATTCGTGATGCCGCGGAAATCAGATGCACCGGCTCATCCTTCGGAAGCCCCGCGCGGGCGAGGAATTTCTGCACGCGCTCCTGGCGCTCACGTATATCAGGAATTAGATCGATCTTGTTGAAGACCAGCAACTCTGGCTTCTCCGCCAGCGGAACGGAATAGTCGAAGAGTTCCTTGCGAATGATCTCATAGTTCCGTACCGGATCGCTGCCATCCATCGGAACAAGATCGATCAGGTGCACGAGAATGTGGGTGCGCTCGATATGGCGGAGAAAGTCATGACCAAGGCCCGCGCCTTGAGCAGCGCCTTCCACGAGGCCGGGGATATCCGCGATGACGAGTCGCCTTTCATCGGTCAGTTCTGCAATTCCCAGACCCGGCTCGAGCGTGGTGAACGGGTAGTCCGCGACCTTGGGTGTGGCGCGACTGATCGCGCGAAGCAGCGTACTTTTCCCGGCGTTCGGTAGGCCGATGAGGCCGACATCCGCGATCAGTTTCAGTTCAAGCCGAAGCGTTTTCTCTTCGCCCGGTTCACCGGGGGTTGATTCGCGCGGCGTCTGGTTGGTGGCGCTTTTGAAGTGTTCGTTTCCGAATCCGCCGGTTCCACCCTTGGCGATGACCTCACGTTGATTGACTTCCGAAATGTCGGCCAGCAGCGTGCCGGTCTCGTCATCAAACACGAGCGTTCCGAGCGGAACGGGCACCAGGCAGTCATCACCGCCGGCGCCATTCATGTTCTTGCCGCCGCCGGGCTGCCCGTTTTTTGCGCGGTGATGCGGTCGCTGGGTGAATCCCACGAGCGTATCCATCTGCGGATCGCCGATGAGAATGACATCGCCTCCATCCCCACCGTCGCCACCATCCGGCCCGCCTTTCGGAACGTACTTTTCGCGACGGAACGAGACGCACCCATCGCCGCCCTTTCCGGCACGAACGAAGATCACGGCCTGGTCAACAAGTACGCTCATGGAAGAGCATCAGCCAACGAGTGCCTGCCGCACTTGTCGCGTGTGAATGATGCACATCGTGCAACAAAGTCAACGAAAGACGGGGCGCCCGATGGACGCCCCGCCGTATGAAGTTTGGTTTCACGCCGGCGGCGACTCACGCGGAGGCGACACTTCCCGCCGCGGTATAGGCAGGTATGTTTTCATCGGCGGGAATGATGTCAATGTATCGTCCGCGGAAGCGCACCGTTCCGGGCGCGATCGCAAACAGCGTGTCATCGCTGCCGCGCTTAACGAGATAGCCGGGCTTGAATCGCGTTCCGCACTGGCGGACGAGAATGTGCCCTGACTTCACGGCTTCTCCGCCGTATCGCTTGATGCCACGAAACTGTGGATTCGAGTCACGACCGTTCTTGGATGAACCCTGACCCTTCTTATGTGCCACGGCTAAGCTCCGACAAAGACACCCCGCGCAAATCCGCGAGGCGAAAGTGACAATTCAGAGAACCTGCGAAACACCGGCTCCGCAGCCAGACCCGAGTTCGGGCCCCTGCGGAGAACGCGATCGTAGCCCGCGTCTACCGCATGATCCAGCGCTGATCCTGCACCGAAACGGGGTCCGAACCTCGCGCCAGCGGATCACCTGGTATCACGTAGTCGATCTGCAATGTCTTCTGGAAGATCACCCGTTCCCCGGTTTTCGGGTTGGCAACTTCCGCCGTCTCGCCGCTGATGCCCGAGATGAAGAGGTTCATCTCTGTCACGTTCAGGAAGTTGGCAGGCCAGACCGCCAGCCCTTCTACCGCGTGCTCAGGCCCCTGCAACAGGTTTCCGATCACCTGGTTCTGCGGCATGAGCAGCGGGTTCCCGAGCAGGTCAAGAATCTCATTGGTCACGCCCAGCGGAACGTTCGTCCCGGAGCGAATGATCTCACCCTGATCGTTGTACAGCACCAGCAGCGGCGCCCAGACCCGATCGCGGCCGGTGCGATTGATGACCTCGTACGTAAAGTACCACCAAGGCCGATTCTGCGCATCGATGTACAGGCGCAAGGGGCCGGACTTGAAATCAAGTTCCCAGCGCACCGGCACTTCGCGCGGTTTCGGGTAATCTGCCGGGGCAGATGAGGGCGTCAACGCCACCGCGCCAGTGCAGAGGGCCGCGGCCAGAATCAGGGAGAGGCGTCCCGTGCGTCGCTTCATCAGTACATACTCCAAGTCAGGTGAGCCGGGTATTCTAAGATGAACGCCCGGATTGCACAACGTCAAATTCCCGGCGACCGTCGAGACCATACGGACAGCCCATGACCGTGACCACCGCCAACCCGGGATTCGCCCCGACGTTCGATGATGAACCGGGCCTGTTCCGCGCCGAAGGGGCCCGGCAACGCGATGCCCTCGCCCGGCTGATGTCGGTCAGCGGCCACCCACAGGTCGGGGCGGCTAATCGATTCATCGACTACGCCCGCGATAACGCAATATCCCTCAACGAGTTATGGGCATTGGCCGGGCCGGATGGCTCGGTCATCGGCGCGGTGCTCATCGTCCCGAGCGCAGGAAAGACTGCGATGTGCTTTCTCAGCGAGCCGACCGCAGATTGTCCACCGGCTCGGTTTGGTGCGATGTTCGATCGCGCCTGCGTCGGAATCGGGCAGAAGTCGATTCGCCTGATTCAGGCGCTGCTCGATCAGGATGATCAGCCGAAAGCGAGCGCACTGAAGGCATCTGGCTTTCAGCACCTCGCCCAATTGAGCTACTTGAGTCGGCCCGTTCCCTCGGCGCGATACAAGCCCGTTCTCAAGTGGCCAGATGGCGTCTCGATCGAACCGTACACGGACGGAGCGCGAGAGGCATTCCTCGCCGCGCTGGATGCCTCGTACGAAGAGACACTCGACTGCCCGGAACTGCGAGGATTGCGCGCGACCAGCGATGTTCTGGAAGGTCATATGGCGACACCGACGTTTGACCCGGGGCTCTGGTCTCTCCTGCGGTTGGATGGCGCACCCGCCGGCGTCCTGTTGCTGAACTCATCACCTGCATCACGTTCGGTGGAACTCGTATACTTCGGCCTTGCGCGGACGGCGCGCGGGCGCGGCATCGGTCGCACGCTGCTGCGTCACGGCTTGCGACTCGTCGCCGGCCGACGGGAGAAGCACATCGCGCTGGCGGTCGATGAGCGCAACGAACCAGCGCGCGGCCTGTACGCGTCGGAAGGATTTCGTCGCGTCTTCAGCAAGTCCGCGTTCATTCGAGTTTTGCAGTAAATCAAGCGGTACGCTGCGTCTCGTGAAGATTGCGCGTGGTTTGTCCACAGTCGATCGACACCCACCGGCGCAACCGGTGGAGAACTTTTTTTTCAGCACGGAAGTCCGCAAGGATTGGGCACTCCGTTGTTGAGATCGCGCGCATCGCACACTTTGCCGGTTGTCCTCCGACGGTTCTCGGATACCCTCGTGGCGTCGTTCATGGAAGAGCGAACCCGACCGGCGGTGTACAGGATTCGCACCGCTGAGGATTGCTGAATCGTTTTCGCGCCAGGCCGCTTGGTCGCGAACACGAACGGATCGGGACCGCCGCCTTCGCGCGTGGGGGGTCACGATCGAGGCGGGCAGTGGAACGGAATCTCCTTCATTTCACGAAGATGCACATGGTCAGCCGGAGCCCCGGAGCGCGATCCCTGCGCCCGGCGATTCGGAGAGGGAGGAGACTCATGACCAACGTTCGAGGTGTTGCGCAACCCCGCCCCATGCATGCCCGACACGATGAGCGGGGTGCGGGTGAACCACTCGAGCGGACCGTCGCCGGGCGACTGGTGGAACGCATCGGCGCCCGTGAGTTTGACATGTGGTTCGGTCATTCAACCGAACTGCACGTGCGAGCCAATCACCTCGAAGTCTGTACCGGAAGCGCCGTCGCAGCCGACTGGATTACGCGGAATTACAGCGAAGCGCTGGAAGGCGTTGTCCGGGAAGTCATGGGTGATGAATCCGCGGTTGAAGTGCGCTTCGCGCCGCATCTCGCGCCGGAATCAGGCCGTGAGAGTTCATCCACTGCGCTCCCGGCTCGGTCGCCCCACGAGCGCAGCAGCCCCGCGCCCCCGACCGCAGCGGGTGGCCACGGCAATCGCCGGGGAGGCGGACCCACGGTCGGCGCCGGCCGGCCGAACCGCGGCGGCGGACCGTCGCTTCCGCTGCGGTATCGTTTGGAAGAGTTCGTCGTCGGTCCGAGCAATGCCCTTGGCTTCGGCGCAGCCGAGCGCATCGCCGAGGACCGCGATTCCCACGCCCTGACCGCGCTCTTTCTCTTCGGTGAATGCGGTGTCGGCAAAACGCACCTGCAGCAGGGCATTTGTCGCCGCTATCTCGAGCGGTTCCCTGGCTCGATCGTGCGCTATACCACCGGTGAGCAGTTCACCAATGAGTTCATCGCCAGTGTGCGCAGCAACACCATTGACCAATTCAGACAGCGCCTGCGCCAAGTCGATCTGCTTGCGATTGACGATGTGCACTTCCTTGCGAACAAACAGCAGACGCAGTCGGAGTTTCTGCACACGCTCGACACGATCGACCTCAGTGGCGCCCGTGTGGTTCTGGCGTCTGATGAGCATCCCTCGCAGATCGAATCGTTCAGTCAGCGACTGGTCAGCCGCTTCCTCAAGGGAATGGTCGTTGAGATTGCTCGTCCGGACCGGGCGACGCGCATCGCGATCGTGCGGCGAATGGCGGATGTGCGCGGACTGCGCCTGAACGATGCGGCAATTGAACTGCTCGTGACGAATTGCGTCGGGTCCGTGCGGGAAATCGAAGGCGCCCTGACCAAACTCGCAGCACTCAGACTCCTCTCCCCGGCCGGCGGCGGGAACGATGCGGAAATCGGCGTCGTTCTCGTCGAACGGCTGTTTCAGGATCGCCAGCCCTCTCGCACACCGTTGCGCGTCGCGACCATCCTGGATGTGGTCTGTCGGCGGCTCGGCGTTGAAAAGTCCGAGTTGCTTGCCTCCAGTCGACATCGGCGCATCGTGCTGGCGCGCGGCCTCGTGTCGTACCTGGCGCGGGAGATGACCACACTCAGTTACCCGGAAATTGCGCGAGCGGTCGGTCGACGTAATCATTCCACCGTTCTCACCGCGGGCCGGCGACTGGCTGAACAGCTTGAACGGGGTGAATCCGTGGAGATTGACCCGCAGACCGGCGCAATCTCACTCCGTGAACTCGTGGATCAACTGCGGCACGATCTGCTTCGTGGTGGACACTGACCGCCTCGCCATGAGCGAGCGGTGCTCCATCAGCCGCAAGCGACACTCTGGACACGCGGTCATGTTCGTCCGGGTCTTGCACGGCGATCGGGCACGAAAAAGTGATCCCGTTGATCTCCCCGAGTTCTGCGCGGTCGCGATGGAATCGGCGCGGTAGACTACACGGCCATGCCCCCCACCGGCCGAATCAGAATGTCGTTCGCGCTCAGCGTGTGTACCGCGGCGGGCGCTATTGCGCTGCTGGGCGTCGCACCCCGGCACACCGCGCACGCATCATTGATGCGCGAGAGCACTCGCAAAGGACTTGACCGCGGATTCGGCGATGAGTTGGACCGCGTCGTGGCTGAACTCGAACGCGCCACCGTCCAGCAGCCCGATGGAAGGCATCTGGTCATGCTGCGTGCGCTGCGGGAATTGCGTGATCCGCATCTGAGACCACTGTTCAATCATCTCGCGGGGAATGGAAATCCCGTCATTCAGATCAACGGCATTCTCGGCCTGGCGGAGCTGTCCGATCCGCCTCAGGTCGATCCCTTCCTGATCTCCCGCCTGGGCGATGAACGCGCGCGGTACCTGGCCATCCGCCACTCGATTGAAAGCGAACTGCTCTCTGCCGAGCAAATGCAATCCATGATCGCGTGGAACGACCTGCAGGATGCGCCGCGCGTTCTGCTGATGGCGGAGCTGATGAAGCGCGGCATCACGCCGGATGTCGATGTGCTCGAAAAGCTCGCCGCGCACGATGACCTTTCGATCAGCGGTCTCGCGGCAGCCATGCTGATGCAATTGGAGCGGCCGCAGGCATTCGAGGCATATCGCTCGCGTCTGGCTGCCCTGAGCGACACACGACGATTGCAGGTCCGGATGTGGGCCTGTGAGGATCTCGCGCGGTACAACCTGACCCGACTCGTCGGGTGGATCGAGTCGATCCTGACCGAAGAATCTATTGATGCATCGCTTGCACTGGCAGGAACCGGCGCGGCGCTCTACCTCGACCCGCAACGCGGGCTCGCGGTCTGGGAGCGAATGCTCGGCCCGGAACCCACCTTGACCGCGCGCGTGCGGTACGGACGACTCCTCCTTGAGTTTGCGGATCGCCACCCGATCCCGCCGCGCTACTTCGAGCGTGTGCGATCAGACGATTCACTTCCAAGGCAGATCGCGGAACTGGGGATTGCACTGCACTCCCGGGTCAATCGGCTGGCCGCAATGATGGAACTGATCGACCTCGATCATTGGCCCACCGCTTCCCGCACGCTGGAACTGGCATCGCTTCTGCCCGAACCGGAGCGTGTGCGGTTGTATGAACATGTCATTACCCGCTGCGACCTCGAAGGCCCGCGACGCGATGAACGCATTGAGCTGGCGATTCGTGCGGTGGCACAGTTGATTCGCCTTGACCCCGATGCGGTCCGCCGCCAACTGGCGGGGGCAGCGGATGATGGCTTGCGTCAGGAAGCGATTCTCCTCGGATTGCTGGGGGTCGAAACTCCCGCCGCGGGCGATGCCGTGCGCGATGTCCCGCGCCGCGGGCTGTCGCGCGCGGATGCCCTGACGCTGCTGCTGCTTGCCCGGCATCAATCGACTTTGTCCGCTGAAGACATCGCCGCCCTTCGACTGATTGGTGAAGGCGGCGGCCGACTCAGCCCCGGGCACCAGGCGCAGGCAGCATGGCTGTATGCACGACATCTCAAGCGAAGCGAACAGGCGGTGGCGCGCGTGCTCGCCGATTCCTGAACGATTTTCCGCGCACTGACGATTGACCCCAAGGGACGCACCGTGTCCAACTCGATTCCGCTCAGTCAACCAGACATTACCGACCTTGAAATCCGCTACGTCACCGACACGCTGCGCTCCGGGCGACTGGCGCTCGGACCCCGCATGGCGGAGTTCGAGGACCTCGTCGCCCTCCGTGCCGCGCGAACGCACGGGGTGGCGGTCAACTCCGGCACAAGCGGGCTGCAATTGGCGCTGCTCGCGCTCGGCGTCGGGCCGGGCGATGAGGTCATTACCCCTGCGTTCAGCTTTGTCGCCAGCGCAAACTGCATCTTGCATGTCGGCGCGAAACCCGTCTTTGCTGATTGCGATCCGGGAACATTGAACGTCAAACCCGAGACAATCGAATCGCTCATTACCGACAAGACCAAGGCGATCATCGCCGTCGATGTCTTCGGGAACCCCGCGTACATGGCGGAGATTGAGTCGCTGGCGAACCGACATGAAATCGCGCTGATCGAAGATTGCTGCGAAGGGCTCGGCGGGGCCATCCGCAATCGACCGATCGGTTCGTTCGGCCGGGTGGGCGTGTTCAGCTTCTACCCCAACAAGCAGGTGACGACCGGCGAAGGCGGCGTCATCGTCACCGATGACGATTCCCTCGCCGGCATGTGCCGCTCATTGCGCAACCAGGGACGCGCAGCCGACAACCGGGAATCGGGACCCGGCCTCGGCTCCTGGCTCGTGCACGAGCGCGTCGGGTACAACTACCGCATGTGCGAACTGCAGGCCGCACTCGGCGTCGCGCAGATGGAGCGGCTGGATGAGATTGTCGATACCCGTCACCTGCTGGCAGAGAAGTACAACAGTCGGCTCGTGATGAATCCGCATCTGCTGCTGCCGACCATCCCGCGCGAAACGCGCATGAGTTGGTTCGTGTATGTCGTGCGGCTGAATGATCAGTTCTCCGGCGCGGATCGGGATGAAATCATCGCCGGCCTGCGTCGTCACGAGATTGGCGCGGCCAACTACTTCCCTCCGATCCCGCTGCTGCCGTACTTCCGAAAGACGTTCGGCTACAAGCCCGGTGACTTTCCGATGGCGGAAACCATGAGCCAGCGCACGATCGCGCTGCCGTTCTACAACGCGATGACCGACTACGAAGTAGACCTCGTCTGCCAGACGCTGGAACTCATGCTGCAGCGCGTGACGTTCTCTCGCACCTGACTCACCTGCGCGACCGGAAGTGAAGACGCCCCGATGAATGAACACGGCCCCGTTCCCGACCCGCTCCCGCGCTGGCGCCCCAATGCCTGGCAGACTGTGCTCTGGGCCATTTCGCCATGCATCGCGGTGCTGATCACCGCCGCAGCGGAACATGGTGGCCTTCCGCGCATGAACTGGGAAAGCATCACGATCCGCTGGACGTTCTTTCTGCTGGGCATCATGAACATGTACGCGTTCAGTGCGGTCGTGCTGCGCAGCCGAGATGTCGATCAATGGGAGATCAAGGCCATCCCCGTCGCTGGCGTCATGGCTGCTGTCAATGCCATCAGCTCAACTCTGCTCGGCAACGCCATCGCGAACGCGATGGGCGGCTGATTGCAATCGCTCGAATCCGTAACAAGGACTCCCCGCATTCTCTGATTGCTCAGCGCTGGGTCAGTGCCAGTCGTAACCCAACTCTTCTGCAACACGAACGAGCGCCGTCAACAACATCGCATGGTGCCTCAGGATCTGTGCTGATTCGGTATCGCCTGAATGGTCAGCCGAGAGTGCCCCCAGATTGGCCTGCTCAATAATCCTGACTGCCTTGCCGGCTTCATGAATGGTGGCCGCACGTTCATGAATCGGACCCGCGGCGATCGAACCAAACATCGAAGCCAGTGTGCCGTAATCAACCCGTTGAAAAAAATCCCGCAGTTCAATGGAAGGTCTCGCCTGAACATTTCTTTCAATCCACGCGGCGAGCTCCCCTTTGTCTAACTTTCCCTCGGCAACAGAAACAACCCTATCTGCAATGTCATCTTCAGAAGCGGTTAAGGTCCAGCCATTCATACGCAGGAATACGACACAACATGCAAGCGACGTTCGCTTGTTTCCATCAACAAATGGGTGATTCCTGCAAATGTGGAACATGTAAGCGGCGGCCATCTCGAAGGGGTATTCGTGGTTGAACTCACCACCCAAGCCCTGTCGAGGCATCGCGAGCGCAGATTCAAGCAGCCCTTGATCTCGAATCCCGGCAAGTCCGCCGTATTGTTTGATTGAAGTCAGGTGGAGCGTTTCGGCTTCATCAATGGTGATGAACCGAGGTGATTTTGATAACACTCCGCGAATCACTCAGCAAGTCTCCGCAATGCATTTGGAAACTTGCTGAACAGATGCCTCGCTGCGTTGAGGAATTCGGCATCATGCCCATGTCGCGTTGACCGGGCCATCAGCGCAAGATACGACTCCAACGACATGCCCGCCTGACATGCTTGTGCTTGAAGTTCGCGGACCAAGTCCGTGGACAGTGAGATGTTCGTTGTATGAATTTCGGACATGACATCCCATTATTCGACCTGAAGTTCCATCAAGCCAGCAAATTCTATTCCCACTCGATCGTGGCGGGCGGCTTGGATGAAATGTCGTACACCACGCGGTTGACGCCCTGCACTTCGTTGATGATGCGGTTGGAAATTCGCGCGAGCACATCGAACCGAATGCGCGCCCAGTCCGCCGTCATGAAGTCCTGCGTTTCCACCGCCCGCACCGCCACCACATGGTCGTACGTCCGCCCATCGCCCATTACCCCCACGCTGCGGATCGGCAGCAGCACTGCAAACACCTGGTTCGTCGAGCGGTACAGGTTGTTCGCGACGATCTCTTCCAGCAGAATCTCATCGCAATCGCGCACGATCGCCAGCTTCTCTTCGGTGACTTCGCCCAGCACTCGTACCGCCAGCCCCGGCCCGGGGAACGGATGACGCCAGACGATGTGCGAAGGAAGGCCGAGCACCTCGCCGAGTTTGCGCACTTCATCCTTGAAAAGATCGCGCAACGGTTCGATCAGTTCAAAGCCCAGGTCTTCGGGCAGCCCCCCCACGTTGTGATGCAGTTTGATGTTCGCCGCTGTGCCCGCGTAGCCGTGGCCGGACTCGATCACATCGGGGTACAGCGTCCCTTGCGCCAGATACTTGACGCCCCCTTCAACTCCCTTCGCCGCCTCCTTGAACACATCGATGAACCGATGGCCGATCCGCCGGCGTTTTTCCTGCGGGTCGATGATGCCCGCCAGATCGCCCAGAAACTCCCTGGATGCATCCACCACGCGCAGGTCAATGTCAAAATGATCGCGGAACGTCGCTTCAACGAGATCCCGCTCGTTCTTCCGCAACAGACCATTGTCAACGAAGATGCACGTCAACTGCTCACCGATCGCCTTGGCTAAGAGCGCCGCGACGACCGATGAATCCACCCCGCCCGAAAGACCGCAGATCACCCGATCATCGCGCACGACTTCGCGGATGCGGTCGCATTCGGTCTGCATGAAGTCGCTCATGCGCCACGTGCCGCGGCAGCCGCAGATTTCGTACAGGAAGTTCCGCAGCAGATCCACACCATGCGGCGTGTGTGTGACTTCTGGGTGAAACTGCACGCCATAGATCGGCCGGGACTTGTGGCGCACCGCCGCGAATGGACAGGTCGGCGTGGTGGCGAGTGTGTCGAACGAATCTTCCAGGTCCAGCACCTGGTCGCCGTGACTCATCCACACGCTGGTGTTGGCGGGAATGCCGGCGAAGAGGTCGGTCCGATCGCGAATCTCCAGCCGCGCGTGGCCGTACTCCCGCGCCTTCGCCTTGTCCACGTTGCTGCCGAGCATCTGGCAGGCCAGTTGCATGCCGTAACAAATGCCCAGGACCGGCACACCCAGATCCAGCAGCCCGGGGTCGCACCGCGGCGCACCGACCTCCTTCACGCTCGAGGGGCCGCCAGAGAGAATGATGCCCTTCGGGTTCAGCGCTGCGATCTGCTCCAATGGCGCGTTCGGGGCCATCAGCACGCTGAACGCCCCGGCTTCGCGCACACGCCGGGCAATGAGCTGCGCGTACTGGCTGCCGAAATCGAGAATGGGAATGACTTCGTCGTGCGGCGGACGATCGTGAAGGCGGTCGCTCATGTCTGGATGCGCCCTGGCTGGGGGTGCGAGGGAATCCCGACTGTAGCCCGTTCGACCGAGGCCGGAAAGGTTCATTCGGGTGAATCAGCCGTGACGCCTCACGCCCGCCTCACTCCAAAGGCAGCAATTGAATCTTCCCAGAGGTCTGGGCTTGACACCGCGCGGAGGAGCGGTAGTTTGTAGGCGTCTCTGTACAGATGATCCCCTCGCAGAGGGTCGTAGATGGACATGCCGATGGCAGTTCACATCACGATGTTCTGCTTTGACTTATGCAGGATTCCTCTGCCCATTGATGGCTCACTCCGGTTCGCTACGAAGCTATTGGCCCACCTATGGATAGCCGAATAGATCACTGATCACGGAGGCGATCATGTGCAGTTCGCGACCCGCTTGCTCTATCACGGCACTGGTGTTTGCCACAGTTTACTTCCTGGCCATTGTTGGATCAGCACTGGCCCAGCAACCCAAAGATACTGCAATCGCAGAGTATCTTCGTGCCAACGCGATTCTTGACCGACTCACTGACAGTGAATGGAGGCACGTGGAGACGTATGCCATGTCCTGGGCAGTGCAAGAGGATCCACTGCTCGTAACATCGTTGAACAAATCATTCAGTGCCCGATCGGCGATTATTCGCGGCACCGGAAAAGACGAATTAGATTCCATGGCCACTCGAGGCCTCTTTGGTACGACTGAATATTCCGATCGGCACTTTGATCCCAATATGCATACTCGGCGTCTTCTTTTCGTCCTGGGAGCACATGCGCGCTGGGCAGCAGAAAACGGAGATCTGCCTGGCGCGCTGATGTCAATCGACTCCGGGTACAAACTCCTCGCTCAACTTTCAAGTGCCGGAAGGATCTCTGAGACGATTGCTGTTCAAGGGATGCTTCGCTTTTGGCTACGCATGGTACACCAGATGTTTGAGGCAGGTGTGATACTACCCTCAAGCGCATCTTTTATTCTGAAATCGAGTCAGCAATTGGATTCCGCCGACCCGGTGGGGATTGTTTCCGGTCATATCGATTTCTTTAGGATCGGTGCTGCCCAGAGAATAGCCGTACTTGAACAGGGTGGGATGGATGGTCTACTGGCGACTTTTGGGCGCCATTTGACGAAGCAACAGCGTGAGCACACTGAAATTACCCGGGGCAACGCCTTAGCAACCCTCGCGAATGTTGATCCAATCCTCGAACAGTGGATGATAATGGTCAGTGAAGAGGATGACATACAGCAAGTAAAGAACTCAGTGGTGGAGTTGATACGAGGTACCGTACTACCGCTTTGTTTCATTCAATTTCAGCGCCTGGACGATGTACGTCTACAACGAATAGCGTTTGCGGATCTGTATAAGGAGCATCAGTCGTTTCTGTCTGCAATGAGCGAGGGACTCATCGCGGGCAACGATTTACTAAATGGCGCCATCCTGTACCTGCGAGCAGGAGCGGCATGGAGAGCGTTACCAGAAGAACTCCGCCATCTGGACTGGAGCACGGTAAACAATGAAGTTCAGTTGAAAGACAGCTTTGATGATGAAGTATGGAGCCAGTTCTGGAAGACATACCAACTGCTCGAAGAAGCGGTGTCCATTGATCAGATCGATTTTACTCGCCTGTACGATGGTGTTGAAGTCGAGCATGTTCATCCAATAAATAGAGAAATTCTAGCACTTCATGACGCAATACAGGCCGGCCTGCAACGAATGTCAAATCGAGTGAAACAGGGACGAACGAATACCGAGCTTGCAAGCTTGCTTCGATACATTGCCATGATGAGCCAATGTGCAAGACATATTGGATTGGAGCCGAGCTGGCTTTCTTCAGCAGTTGCAGCGAAGCTATTCAACTCGTCTTTGGACATTGCGATCGATACCATGAACGCGCCAGATATAAGTGCGAAACACTGTGCCGGAATCCTTGAGGTCATTGAGGAGGTGCAGGCATCGCAGGATTGGTTTCATGAGAAACAGTCACACAGAAATAGTCAGGCCGAACTCGAGGTGTTTCTTGCTGGAATTCATGGAAAGACGCGAGAGATGGAGTGGCGAGCAACATTGCGAGAGAGACTCGCCGAATGTGACGGATGGCATGTTTTTGTATATCGCCTGCTCGCGGAGAGTGGGATTCCAAACGGTCAAACAGAACATATCGCTTGGCTCGACAGATCACTGGGTACAGAGTTTGCCACAATCATCAGCGATGGCATCCATGAACCGTTGAAGCAACAAGCGGCCCTCGGCACCCTGAGGACCGCGGATATTGAACGGGCCTTCGGAAGCATGGGCCTTCGAGTCGATCAGGTCGGAGCGGAGCAACGAATTGAGAGATTGCTGAACGCGATCTCGGTGAAGATCGATCAAGCACGTTGATCGGTTGCGCCGTTGTCCAGAGCATGCAGTAGTCGCTGAAAGGCATCTTGCATTTCGCCCCGTGATCGGGGACACTGTCGGACATGGGGTGCCTGCTGGCCATTCTCTCGCTCTTCATGCCGCGACTGGTGATCGTGCTGGTCGTCATCTTCAGCGACTGGCTCGGCGCGGCGTATCAGACGATGCTCTGGCCTCTGCTGGGGTTCTTCTTCATGCCGCTGACGACGCTGGCATACGCGGCGGCGTGGCACATGGGCAGCGGGTCCATCTCCGGCCTCGGCATCGTCATCATCGTGATTGCGGTGATGATTGATCTCGGCCTCATCGGCGGCAGCGCGACCGCACGGCAACGCGCGGTCGTCGTGAAGAAGCGACGATAAGCCACACCAATCTCGCCCGAGCCGCCCCCCCCCACACGGCGACTCGCCCGACTGAGTCCTGGTCTTTGCGCTGAACTTCGGAAGACCCAAACACCGTGGGCACCGAGGTTCGCGGAGAGACCATTTGAATCTTGACACAACTAATAGAGACCGTCATCTCGATGACATCGATTCACGGATCGGGCGCTTCTCCCCCTTACCGGCCTCTCGTATCTGATGCGCTTGGCTTTGATTGATCCTGCGAGTCGCCGCCCCGCTCTCGGCGCTGTTGTCGGCGAATCAGTTCTTCTTCGGTGGTCACTTGCCTGGTCTGGCCGGTCCAGTCGAACGGCCGCTTACGCGGGTGCTCCGTGAAGTCCCACTCCGGCAGTTGCTTCGCCTGTTCCGGGGTGAGGATAGCGTTGATCTTCGTCAATTGCGCTTCGTTCAGTTGCTCGCGCTTCAGGCCGGCCTGCGCGAGTTCGTAGATCCCCTGCGTGAAATACTCCCGCTTCTCGCGCGACGCGGTGATCCGGGCCTCCTGCTGCCGATCATAGATGTCACGCATGTCGAAACTCAACCGTTCATGGGCGCGGCGAAACTCTTCGTGCAGCGTCTCAAGGATGTCGCGCTGCTCATCCGTGAGATCGTCGAGCGCGAGCGCTGCGTCGTACAACGCATCGGCGTGTGCCGGATCTGGATGAATCGGCTTGTAGGCCGTCTCGAGGAAACGCCGGCGGAAGATGTCCGCGTTTTCCTCAGCGAGGGCCGCCTCGATACGAGCGACCCATTCGCGGTTGACCTGCGCGAGGTGTATCGAGGCCGGTTCGGTGATGCGCGTCCTCTCATCTCTCAACTTCTGCGCTTCGTGGTAGAGCGGCGAGTTGATGTAGTGGTCTGGATCCCGGCCGTGCTCGGTGTTTTCCCGGTCGAGTTCCTGAAGCAGCGCAACCATTCGCGCCGAGGCCTTGCCTCCTCTGACGTGCGCATCCTGCGTTCGCTTGAGCGCGGCGATGAAGATCGGCTCGTACTCGTCGAGCACCGGCATAAGGGCCGCCCACTCCTCATCCGTCAGCGTCATGCCGACCAGAAGCGAGGCGAGGTCGGCTTTCCCCTCGGGCAATTCGCGGGTACCCGGCCGGTACAGGTGCCTCGTCCGCGCGTTGCGCACGCGCGTGACTCGCATCATCTGATCTTCAGTCAAGAGTGTTGCAAAGTCCGTAAACAGCACCTCCGCCAGTTCGCCGAAGTCCTTCATGAACGCCTGCCGCTCGGCAGACTTCTGCTCGTAGATGTTCCAGTATGCTTCAGAACCAAACGACGGAATGCCTGCGTGATACGCCCGAGCGCGCTGACGGAAGTCGGCGTCACTTCGCTTGGTAAAGTCTTCGAAATAGATCTCGGCAACTCGTCGCTCATCTTCAGCGAGATCGAGCCACCACAGATACGTCTCGAACTGCGCGCGGTCGATTCGTTCGACTCGCTGCGCCGAAGCGCGAAACGCATGCGCCAGAGTCAGGAGGAGCATCAGCGGAATAAGCCATGCGAACGCGCGGCGACGAGATCGAAGTTGCCTCTCCCGAACGGTGAGCGCACGATGACTCTTAGGTGTCATTGGACGATTCCCCCTTGAGCGCATGATGGTTGTTCCGCTGACAAGGCGGGCAATCATAGAGAACGCGCCCGAAACCCGGTTCTGCATCACCATCGACGCCGTCGAGACCCTCACCACCCTGCTGGCACGAGCCACCGCCATCGCCGCCATCGCCCGCTGGGCCTTCCGTCTGTTGGTCTTGATTGCCTCCGAGGCCACCCCACCCACCGTCGCCTCCGTTCAGGCCGTACCCTCCATCACCACCGTTGTGACCCGATCCGCCGTTGCCGCTCACTGCATTCCCGCCGCTTCCGCCATGCCCGCCAAAGCCGCCATCACCGAATACATCGCACGGCGCCGACCCGCCATTGCCACCGGCGTTGCCAGCGCCACCATTGCCGCCGTGCATGCCGCCATTTCCTCCATGACCGCCGCATCCGCCGTCTCCGCCGAACGCGATGCTCGACAGGCCTCCGTTGCGGCCAAGCCCGCCACCGCCCCCGTTGCCGATGATCGGTTTATCCACTCCCTGGACCCACGCCGGCCCGATGTTCATGCAATGCCCGCCATCCCCGCCATTCCCGCCGTTCCCGCCGCCGGCGTCGATCATCGACAGTCCAGGATCGCTTCCTCCGACGCCCCCATCGCCTCCCGTTCCGCCGCCGGCTTCGCCATCTCCGCCATCGCCACCGCATCCACCATGGCGGGCGCCGAGTTGAACGTGAGACATGCCATTCGATCCGTTCCCGCCACCGCCGCCGACGCCTCCATAGGAACCGCTGTCCCCGCCTCGGCCGCCATCGCCGATCAGAAAGCCGGCCGGGTTACCAATGACAGCGGCGCCATCACCGCCTCGACCGCCGTTGCCATCAAAGTACCCCTGCCCACCCGGGCCGCCGTTGGGTGCATATTCGTTATCGATGTCGCCCCCCGGGTAGCCGTTCTCACCATTCGGACTGTCTTGAGTCCCCGCATCTCCATAACTCTGAGCGCAGACACTGGCCGCACCTGACCACACGACGGTTGCAAACACCACGCTGATCAAACTTGATCGCTGCATTTTCTTGACTCCATCCAGAATCGAGCTCGTCAAAAGACTCTGTGCCCTCAGGGTCAGTCTATTGGCTGCATCTCCCACGATCAAGGGGCCGCGCTGAAAGACCGTGCCGCTGCCGCGATCATCGTTTTAGAAAACGACAATAAACTCCCACGCTCGCGAACAGGCGATTCACACCACCGGCCGGCAATGCGACCGGGGCGCCCTGCACCATAAACGAGGCGATGAATGTGCAGCAACGCGCTTGACGCCCGCACATTTGTTTGCATGATGTACGGTATGCCGAATGAGCCGGAACCGAGCACGGATGAGGTGTGGGAGGACTTTTCGTACCGCGATGCCCTGCCCGGCGGCGTGGCCCATCGGCGCGGAGCGGGGCTGAACCCCGGAAACCGATTTGAGGATGTGCGCCTGCACATTCTCGGTGAAGAGATTGATCGGCAATGGATCGAGGATTCGCGATCCGCCGGAGTTGATGGTTCGCCGAGGCGGGTCGAGCGACAGGTGTTCAACGATCGGACGAAGCGCATCATCAATCGCGTTTCGCGCACGAGCGATGTGCCGTTCGACTGGACGGTGAACCCCTATCGCGGCTGCGAGCACGGCTGCGTGTACTGTTTCGCAAGGCCTTACCACGAATACCTGGGCTTCAGTTGCGGTCTGGATTTTGAGACGAAGTTGATGGCGAAGCCCGATGCAGCGCACCTGCTGCGGCAGGAACTCGCTTCGCCGCGCTGGAAGCCGGAACCGATCGTGATGTCGGCCAGCACGGATATCTACCAGCCGATCGAACACACACTCGGAATCGCCCGACAATGTCTGGAGGTTTTTGTCGAGTGCGGCCAGCCGGTGTCGACAATGACCAAGAGCGCGCTGGTGCTTCGGGATACGGATCTTTGGACACAACTGGCGGCGATGAACGCGGGGCGGGTGACGATTACGCTCGTGACGCTGGATGCCGCCCTCGCGCAGACGCTTGAACCGCGCGCCACATTACCGGTGGGCCGACTGCGCATCATTCGCGAGCTGACGGCCGCGGGCGTGCCGGTGACGGTGAACATTGCGCCGATCATTCCAGGATTGACCGATTCGGAACTGCCGCGCCTGCTGGAAGCATGCGCCAAGGCCGGCGCGCGACGTGCGGCGTGGGCGCTCCTGCGACTGCCCTACCAGTTGAAGGACATCTTCCTCGAGTGGCTGGAACGGAACGTCCACCCCGACCGGGCGCGGAAGGTGGAGTCGCTGATTCGGCAGGCACGCGGCGGGAAGTTGTATCATGCATCAACCAATCGCCACCGGGGCCAGGGCCACCACGCGCGGCAGATCGCGCAGACGTTTGACATTTTCACCAGGCGATGTGGCCTGAACCGGGATGTGAGGCCGCTCTCATCCGCACACTTCCGCCGGCCTGACCTTGGCGGACAGTTGCCACTCTTCGGCTAAACGGTCAAGGTCAAATGGCGAGCGGTGAGATGATCTCTGATTCAATGATGGCACGATTCGCGCGCACGTCCCGACCGACTGCTGCGCGCGCCGGGGCGACCGCGCGGATGCTCTGGCGCGCACGATTCTGTTCAGAATGCTCGGTGAGTGAACACCAACTTCGCCGGATTGGGACTTTCTTTCGGACACGCCAGTCGCGCCGCGGTTCGCGTCAATATGTGTCGCGCGGTGCGCTGAATATCACGATTTTGGCGAACATTGGGTCATCGCAAACGGCCGCGCCCAAATCTCAACGATTCAGGCGGAATCGCGAAGTTTGTTAGGATTTCGCCGAGTCTTGCCGGAATTGTGACTCCTGAACGCCAAACTCCTCAAGTCGGGGTG
>CBFGRU010000015.1:0-23118 GCA_965651255.1 uncultured Phycisphaerales bacterium | reverse complement strand
GTCAGTGTCATGCTGTTGAGTCGTCGTTGGTCGCGCGGTGGTACCGCACAACCGATTCTGAAGTCGCGGTTACGCCTTCTTGGCGTGGCGACGGCGGCGGAGCACCGCCAGGCCGAGCAGGCCGGCGCCACCAAGCATCACCGGCGCGGGAACCGGCACGATGTTGGCGATGATCTGATCCTGACCACCACCGCTCAGGAGCGCGCTGAACATGCCGTTGAACTGATCAAGTGACGTTGTCACATGGGCGGCCCACACGGCTGCCAGCCAGCCCTCTGCCGTGGTTCGAGCTGCATCGCCGGCGCTCCAAGCATTTGTGCCGGAGGTCTCGATGTAGAACTTGCCCGCGCCATCGGTAATGCTGAGTGAGTTCACGCTGATGTCTTCGTTCACGATTTCCCAGACGGCGACCTGAAACGCGGCGGCGTTGTTGTTGGTCGCGGTGCCATCGTTCACCAGCCAGAAGTAGTTGGCATAGAGGTGTTCAACCATCGCGGCCTTGACCGCGCCCATGCCGCCACCGGGAATCGGCGCATCGGCGACATCGCCGAGCGTAAAGGTTCCATCACCGGCGTTCTGGAGTATATCGATACAGAAGGTGCGAATCTGATCACCCTCGCTGTACGTGCCGGAGGTATCGGCATCGACTTCCCATTCCAATTGGCCGGCGAAGACAACCTGCTTGCTTCCGTTGTAGGAGATACGGGTGTTCTTTCCTTTTCCGGTACCAATGAAATCGAGGGTCATCGTGTCCGCCGCCAGCGCGGGCGATGCCACCCCGAACACAAGTCCCCCCACCAGAAGCGTTTGCAAAGCTCTCATCTTTTCTTTCTCCTCTCAAGATCTTTCGTTGTGGCCGGAACGCACGGAGGCAACCTCCGCCCCATCCGGCATCATCTACGCTTGCTACCGGAAAGTGTTGCTCCAAAAACCCGTTCCTGCAACGGTTTCCACCAGATCTCATGCTGTTCGTACCAGGAGATTACCTGTTTTAACGCAGCAGGCCATTGACTTTGCCTGGGTTGCCATCCGAGTTCGTCCGATATTCGCGTCGCGTCGATGGCGTACCGCAGATCGTGGCCGAGTCGGTCCGGAACCCGCTGAATCATCTCTTCGCCGAAGCCCGTGAGTTCGAGGATTGTTCGGGTTAGTTCCAGGTTGCTCCGTTCGTTGTCGCCGCCGATGTTGTAGACCCTGCCCTCCTGCCCTCGTTCGAGCACCGCAAGCAGCGCTTCACAATGGTCCACCACATGCAGCCAGTCACGAACGTTTCGACCATCGCCATAGAGCGGGACCTTCTTCCCCTGCATCAGGTTGGTCACGAACAGCGGGATGACCTTTTCGGGAAACTGGTACGGTCCGAAGTTGTTCGAGCAGCGCGTCACCATCGCCGGAAACTTGAACGTGTGGGCATAGGCGAGCACCAGATGGTCACTGGCGGCCTTGCTGGCCGCGTAGGGACTGCTGGGTTGGATCGGTGAATCTTCGGTGAACTTGATCGATGGGTCATCAAGTGACAGCGAGCCGTACACCTCATCGGTCGAGACATGGACGAATCGCTTCACGGAACCAACATCACGGCAGGCATCCAGCAGCACCTGGGTACCGACGACATTGGTTGAAACAAACGGTCCGCTGTCGTGGATCGAGCGATCGACATGGCTCTCCGCCGCGAAGTGTACGACAAACTCGCACCCGTCAAGCGCATCGCGAAGCACCGCACGATCGCGGATATCACCATGAATGAACTGATACTGCGGCGAATCTGCGATCGATTCGAGGTTCGAGAGGTTGCCCGCATACGTGAGCGCATCGTAATTGATGATCGCCCAGTCCGGTCGTTGGGCGCGGAGCAGATGAATAAAGTTCGAGCCGATGAAGCCCGCGCCGCCGGTAATCAGAACGGTTGGCATGAAGACTGTTTTCCGCGTTGAGTCAGGAGATGTATTGACGATCGAGGGCCGGGCGACCATCGTTCAGCACGATGTCAATGCACTCGGCAAGTGCATCGCGCCAGTGACGGCCATAGCCGATGGCTTCGTTCGTTTCGCTCAGGTCGAGCACACTGAAAGGTGGACGCCGGGCCGGCCGAGGAAACTCTGCGGTCACCGTTGGTTCGACCCGGCAGGAAAGCCCGGCACTTTCAACGATGGCCTCAGCAAACTCGAACCAACTGCAATCGCCTTCGTTCGTTCCGTGGAAGAGTCCACGCGCCCCCGCATCAAGCAGGCGGCATGTCAGTTGGGCAAGGTCGGAACAGAGTGTCGGTCGTCCGCGCTGATCGGTGACGACGCGAATCGATTCACGCTCAGCAGCCAGGCGCAGGATCGTGTTGGCGAAATTCCCGCCATGCGGTGCATACAACCAACTCGTTCGAATGATCAGATGCTCACACCCACTCGACTGAATCGCCTGTTCCCCAGCGAGCTTCGATGCACCGTAGCGATTGATCGGGTTGGTCTTCGCATCGGTGACATACGGAACGCTTGCGGTCCCATCAAATACATAGTCAGTTGAGTAATGAACGAGTGTCGCCCCGAGTTGCGCTGCAATATCAGCGAGGTTCGCCACCGCAAGATGATTCACCGCGTCCGCCCGATCGCCTTCAGATTCTGCCTGATCAACGTTTGTGTATCCGGTTGCATTCAGTATCACTGCCGGGCGAATCGACGTCAGCTCCCGTTGCACACGCTCATGATCCGTCAGATCAAGCACGCTCGAATCAGCAAAGGTGATCGGTGAACTTCCGTGCGCCCGACACACGCTCAGGAGCTCCTGCCCCAGCATGCCGGATGAGCCCAACAGTACCGCTTGCCTTGGTGCATAAATCATGCCCTTGCCCCTTCCCTTCGACGAATCGCCTGACAATCCACTCCCCGCTGCCTTATGTCCCCGCTGGAACCTTTCGAGCACTCACGGGTGATGCGCCGTTCCGCGCCGGCGCGCCATCGACTTTGTTCGCACCGCTTTCGGCCGCGAGCCGGCTGGCGCGGTGCAGACTCTCGAACGTGCCCGCATCCGTCCACCATCCATCGAGCATGGCAGAAGTTAGATCGCCTCGCTCGAGATAAGCGTTGTTCACATCGGTGATTTCGAGTTCGCCCCGATCGCTCGGCCGCAACGTGCGCGCGATGTCAAACACATCGTTGTCGTACAGGTAGATTCCCGTCACGGCAAATCGACTGGGCGGGTCTTTCGGTTTCTCGATGATGCCGACAATTCGATCGCCGTCGAACTTGGCC
Source organism: uncultured Phycisphaerales bacterium (assembly GCA_965651255.1). GTDB lineage: Bacteria > Planctomycetota > Phycisphaerae > Phycisphaerales > SM1A02 > CBFGRU01. The sequence goes on along the minus strand of CBFGRU010000015.1, from coordinate 19,876 downwards.
ACACCGAATCGCTGAGGGTCATCGACTTCCTTCAGCAGCACCTTGGCGCCGGTCGGTTGGGTGAAGAAATCAGCAACGGCGTGCTTGATGTTCTTCTCAATGATGTTGTCACCGAGAATCACACAGACCTTGCCGCCATCGGCGAAGTCCTCCGCCAGCTTCAGTGCATCGGCGATTCCGCCCTCGCCTTCCTGGTAGGTGTATTCAAGGTGACGAATCCCCAAGGCCTTGCCGTTTCCGAGCAGCCGGAGGAAATCTCCCGCGTGGTCGCCACCCGTGACGAGCAGAATCTCGTTGATGCCGGCATTCAGCAGGCACTGAATCGGGTAGTAGATCATCGGCCGGTCGTACACCGGCAACAGATGTTTGTTGGTCACGCGAGTCAGCGGGAGCAGTCGCGAACCAAGTCCCCCAGCGAGAATGACACCCTTCATGAGACCGAACTCCTGTACATGGAATGACTGATCAGTTCCCTGCGTTGACGCTGGCTTCAAGTTCGGACCGGAGCGTCTGTGCGCCGGCTCGAAGTGAAGGCAGGGCAAACGGTGTCTGACGAATCACCGTTTCGGCTGCATCCAGCGCCTGCCGTGCTGCGGTGCGGTTGCCGGCTGCCAGTTCAATGTGGCCGAGTGTTACCAGCAGCGTTGCATCATCAGACCGCAGCGTGAGAGCGCGCTGAATCGTGTCGCGCGCTTCGCGAATCTGCCCGTTCCCCAACTGCACGACTGCGTGCGTATCGAGCAACTCGGGAATCTCCGGGCGAAGCGTGATCGCCTTTTCGGAGTACTCCATGGCTTCCGCGTGCCGCCCCAACTCCTTCGAGAGCATGTACGCCAGGTTGTTCAGAACAATCACGTTCTCCGGCTGTGCCGCAAGGACCTGGCGGTATCGTGAGGCGGCCTCCTCGTACTCACCCTTCGCTTCCAGCACCATCGCAATGCACTGCCCGATGCGGAAATCTGAAGAGGCATCACCGGCCATGGTGATCAACCGCATCGCGTGGTCGAAGTGGCTTTCCACCCGAGACCGCTTGCCGACACCCGCCCACGCGATTGCCAGTTGCAGTTTGTCTTCCATGGTGCTGGATGACAAGGGCTCGATCTTCACCAGAAGTCGCGCTGCAACATCCGGCTGAACCAACGGCACGGTGTCGAGCCACAGCCCCACCAGTTCATCTTGCTTCTCAATAACGGGCTGCACGAGTGCAAATGCACGATCAACCTGGCCCGTAATCATCAGCGCCTGGAGCCAGGTGCTGTACGCCTGCGCATAGTGTTCCGGGTCGCGCTGAAGACGAGTCGCATGCGGTTCCAATGTGCGCACTGCACCGGCAGCATCCTCGCGCATCATCAGCAGCCGCGCGATCGCCACATCCGCCGGGAAGGGGTTCTCCAGCGAGCGGTTTCGCCACGCGCGCGCAGCCGTGATTGCATCATCCACGCGACGGGAAGAGAGGTGCAAGTCCACCAGCCACTGTGCCGGTTCCGGCGATGTAGGAAACCGATCGAACGTTGATCGTGCAATATCGAGCGCTTCAACGGTGCGCTTCGCGTTCGCGTGGGTCATGAACGCCAGACGCGCTGCGGGGAAGTAGGCGGGATGAGCGTTGAGCAGGTCACGCAGTCGGCGCAATGATCGATCGCTCGTATCAATCGACCCATCCGCCCGGAGAACCTGGCCGAACGTTTCGATGGTTGCGATCAGCGCCTTGTTATCGCCTTCAAGTTCACGGAAAATGCGGAGTGCTTCACTTCGTGCGGCTTCATCGGCCACAAGACTTGTCGTCGCGACGATCAGTTGAAGGCCGTTGTTGTCCGGATGAAGCTTGATTCCTTCGATGGCTGTCGCCCGCGCTTCCTCCTGCTTGCCGATCGACAGGTAATGTTGCGCCAGGAGCAGCCACGCGTCGGCGCTGTTGGAGTTCAGTTCCACCGCTTTCTGGAGCAACTCACCGGCTTCTTCAACGTAACCGGCCTTGTGCTGATACGCACCAAGCAACCTGGCGCGCACCGCTTCACCGCCGTTGATGGTCGAATTCTGGAGCAGCGCGAGTCCTTCGTTGTATCGACCGGCTGCGGCGTGAAGGTCGGCCGCAAACTGAAGCGTCAGCGGACTCGTTGGAAACTGATCGAGCAGGGCACGGACCACACTCTCCGCCTGGGTTCGCTGACCGGCGCGCACATGAAGCGAAGCAAGTGCGAGTTGCTCGACTTCTGAGCTCGACTCATCAATGAATCCGGAAAGGCGCGCGATGGCGCTGACAAAGTCACCCTGTGCTTCCAGAAGGGCCAGTTCCGTTCGGCGCATCGAGTCATCAAGGCCTCGGCTGCGACCCATCGCCTGGAGGTACTGGTTGGCTGCACTGAAGTCACCAACCTGCTGCAGAAGCACGATCAGCCGAGGATACAGGTCGTACCGCCCGGGTGAACGATCAACCGCGTAACGCAGATGTCGGATGGCCTCCGTCGGGTTCGGCGTGGGCGACGCCATCAGCAGCCCCGCAAGCAGCGTCCGCGCCGGAAGTGATTCGGGCGTGCGCTGAACGATGTCATCCATGGCCAGCGTCGAGTTCGCGACGGCCTGCGGGTCGTCCGCCTCGTAGCGAAGCGTTCGACTGGCGATCGCCATCTGCACTCGGTCGGAATTCTCACCAACCGCGCCGCTGAGCACTTCGATCGCACGATCGACGATGGCCTTCTCTTTCCACGCGGTGGACAGCCCCAGGACCATGGAAGCGCTCTCGACCGCCTCCGCACCATCCTGTTGCATCAGTTCAAGCAGCGCTTCCGCTGCATCCGGATGATCAATGGTCGCCAGGTACGTGGCGCGGATTCGCTGCCACTGTGCAAGCGTCTCATCGTCTGTCGCGATCGACTGAGCCAGTTCAAGTACTTCAAGTCCCTCCGCAGCTTGCCCCGATTTTCGGAGCAGATCTGCACGCAACGCCGCACTGGCAACGGTCACACCATTCATTTCCGCGCGATCAATGAGCGATGCGGGATTCCCCACACCATCGCGCAAAGCCAGCCGCGCGAGGTCGAGAAGAATCGGACTGCTCAGGTCATCGCGGCTGAGTGCTTCGGACAGGATCGTCTCCTGCCGGCCGCGAAGGCCCGCCGCGGCGTAGGCATCGGCCAGCAATGGCAGGAAGGCGCCAGCTCGTTGACTGGCCTCGTAGGCCGCATCAACCGCAGTCACCAGGTCCCAGGAACCAAGCAACGGTCGGCCGCGCTGAATAATCGGACGGCCCGTTCGTTCCATCTCGATCCAGGCACGCAGATACGTGATCCACGGTTGCACGATGGTCGGCGAGGTTCGACGACAGAGTTCCTGCGCCGTTTCAAAGGCCTCCGGCACTCGACCGAGTCGAAGGAGTGCATCGGCATGTGCAAGCCCTGCACCCACCCACATGGGCTGCAATTCTGATGCGCGCCCGTAGCTGTGGGCGGCCCGTTCGATTTCGCCAATCTTCAGATACGCTTCCCCGGCAAGGAAGTGCAACACGGATTCCGAAGGCAACATCGCCAGCGACTGCTCATACTGATCGAGCGCCTCATTCCAGCCCGAAGTTTCCACATCCAGTCGTGCAGTGATTGTTCTCGCCCACGCGCGATCCGCATCGCGCTCATCCACATTATCGGCCAGTTCGCCGGATTCAAGCTGAGCGACTGCCGCCCGAGCGGTGGCCTCATCCTCTTCCGCGATCGCAAGGAGTGCCTGCCACCGCACGAGTGATGAATCCATCTCGGTCACATTCTTGAGCGCAAACTCAAGCGCTTCATTGGCCTCGGCAAACCGTACCGCCTCCCAATGTCTGCGAATGGTCAGTTCATGGATCCACGCTTCCTGCACATATTGCTGAGTCGCCCGCGCCAGGACCTCATTGGTCAGCGCTCGCTGATTGGTCAGATCAAGCATGTTCAAGAGCGCGGGCAGCAGATCGGGCTCAGCTCCGAGGTCTGCTGCGGCCTGCAACGAAGGCATCATTTCGTTGTATCGCCCTGTGGCCTGGTACGCCGCAGCCATCAGCATGTGCCACCGACCGTCGGCATCTTCCGTGGCTTCGCGAAGCCAGCCGGCCGCACGCTCAATGATCTGATTGGCTGGCCTTCCCGCTTCCTCCAGCAAACGCAGCACCATCGCACGGTACGCGAACTGGTTGGGATCGATCACACACAACTGGTCGGCGTAACCGAGGGCTGCGGTAAAGTCACCTTCAGCTCGGCGAGTCGCGACCAGTGTTTCGATCGATGCAGTATGCGTGCTATCGATCTCAAGCATCTTCTTTGCGTACAGCTCGGTTTCAACGAGACGGCCGAGTCGCGCGTACAATTCCGTCAATGCCTCGATTGCCGTCTGATTGTTCGGATCGAGTAACAGGACATTCTCATAGAGACGCACTGCGGCACCGACGTGGCGGCTGTTCGGCTCGACGACCCGCGCTCTGCTCGCAGCCATCACGAGCAGTGCTTCCAGATCATCATCGTTTCGTGAGAAGTAGTAATTGATATCCGAAAGGGCTTTGCGGTAATCGCCTTCTGCGTACGCAGCCATGCCGGACTCGCGCCGATCCTGCGCAAGCTGATCCCGGTAGACCGATCGCGCGAACAGGAACGCGCCCGCAGCTCCGATGGCGAACACCGTCAGGAGAAACAGGATCAGGAGGCGCTTCTTACCTCGCTTCGTCAGCCGCACGGTGCTTCCTCCTCAGGATGATTTGCGCAAAGGTGCGCATGCAGATCTGAAGATCGGTCCAGAAGCTTGCCTCCCGGACGTACTCGATATCGAAACGAATCCATTCCTGAAAATCACGCCCCGGCTGCCGTGTGCGCTCAACCTGCCAGAGTCCGGTGATCCCCGGACGCACACTCAAGCGAATCTCGCGCCATGCCGGGCAGTACTGATTCTCCGCATCCGGACTCGGACGGGGACCGACAATGCTCATATCACCGGTGAGCACATTCCAGAACTGTGGCAACTCATCCATGTGCCACCGCCGAAGAATGCGACCGACGCGCGTGACTCGAGGGTCGTTCTCAATGTAGAACTGCGGCCCATCACACACGTTGAGTTTCTGCAATTCTGCTGTCAGCTTGTCAGCATCCCGGCGCATCGTACGGAACTTCCAGCATCGGAACACGCGACCGCCACGAGTCTGGCGACGATGACCGTAGAACACCGGGCGACCATCGGTGAGGAGAATCGCCAGCGTCACGACGATGAAGATCGGCAGTGTCGCTACCAGGACGAACAGACTCGTCACGATGTCAAAAGTTCGCTTCGCTGTGTTGTAACCCGCATCAGCGCTGGGAACTGCGGGTTCTTCAACCGAACGCTCATCTCCCGGCTCGATCTCACGAATCGTGCGAACGCGACACGGCGCCCGTGACTCCGTTGCCATATCGCCGAACCACGCCGGACCGATGTGGCAGTGATCGTTGTCGGACTCTCGTTCATACCCCAGCCACACCGGACCGACCGTGACGGCGTCCGTCGGCATCGTCAAACCTTCGCGTGCCCAGACTCCGTCACCGAGCGAAACGATTCCGTCAATGGCGCGACCTGGATCATGCCAATGCTTGACCAGTTCATCGAGGAGCAGACGCTCTTCGATTCGATCCGTCACGTCATAACAGTGTCCGTGCAGCCGCCAATGATCAATCTGGTAATAGGGAACAAGGCGGCGGGTGCCTTCCCATGCTTCGCGACGCGAAACATTCGACACCCAAAGTTCCGCTACCTTCCGACTGCGAGTGGCGATGACTCGAAATGCAGACTCGGCACGCGGGCTGTAAAGGCGCTCGATGCGTTCAACATGCCCTTCCCCGTTCATGACGATGCGCTCGCGATATCGCTCCTGATCAGCTTCAACGATGCGAATCCGCGTCACCACCGCACCGCTCCACGTGATCCGCTCAACGACTTGCAGGAGATTGAAAACAACCGTCTGGCCCGGCTCAACGAGCAGATACAGATCGGCTCCGCGCTCGGCCTTCTCGCCCGAGGCCCGCACGAGCACCTGTACACCCTGACTTCGCCAGTACGCATCGTGCAGTTCTGAGGGCGACAAACCCCAGATGTGCGGTCGATCGCCCGCCGCCACGTCGGGCGGTATCTCCATGGTGCTTTGTTGAATCATCTGAACGGTCCTCTCCTGCCCCTTACGATTCGCGACGAGCCCCTTCAGTGTCATCTGCCTCTTCAAACTGGAGTGCCTGCATAAGCGAGTTACTCGATGTGCCCGAACCGGTTGCGGATTCGCCATCCTCAGACACTTCCACCGACAGGCGTGACAGCGATGCGTAGCGCTCGCAGTCACTCCGATCCGCACAGTTCAATATCACGCCAACATAATGGCCGCCCGCGTGGCGCAGCTCGTTGATGCACTCTTCCAAGCGGCTGCGCGGCCGCCCGCGCCGAAGCGTCAACAACACACCATCCGCATTCACCGCGATCGGCAGTGATTCGACACTGGCCAGCAGTGGACCGGTATCGACAATCACAATGTCGAATTGCTCTCGGAGCAGTCCGAACAACGTGTGGATATCGTGCGCGCGAAGATTCTCCGGACCAATACCCGGATCCATGCCGATCCCGAGCACACTGAGGTTCTCGCGTGCCAGCGAGGCCACTTCGCCGTTCAGGACGTTGGAACGAAGGACCTCCTTCACACCCGGCTTCCGCAGGCGGTTCGTGTGAAACGAAAGACTGCGGCCGATGAAATCGAGATCGACCAGAATCGTCTTGCAGCCAGCAGCGGCATATGACCAGCCGAGAGCCATGGCAACGCTTGTCTTTCCATCGCCCTGGAACGGGCTGGTGATCGACAGGACATACCCCTGCCCTTCCACGTGGCCGCGTTTCATCTCGATGCGATTGCGAATTCGATGAACGCACTGCGAGGCAAGATCACTCGCATCAGCATTCGCAACCCCACCGGACATATCGGGAAGCACGCCGATGCACTCTGATCGGAGCGCCCCACCGTGCAATTGCGCGGCGGCGTATGCCCGGCGATCCACCGTTCCCAGCAGAAGGAACATTCCGATGCCCAGACCGATGCCTCCCGCAAATCCAACGACGGCAAGCTGTTTGCGCCGATCCTTCTGCGGCCGCGAGGGAGTGAATGCCTCGCTGACGGTGAACACACGCCCCTGTCGAAGACTGGCTTCATTCACCTGATGGTTTTCAATCGCGTTGACTGTCTCCTTCAGGCGCGCTTCAAGCACCGCGAGTTCCGCATCGATTCGCCGAAGCTGAGCATCTTCAGTACGAATCTGGCGCAGTTCAGCGGTCACTTCGTCCAGGGCCTTCTGCACCGCGTCCCGCTGTCGCGTGAGCGAAGCCAGATCGCCGGATGCAAAGAGCTCGGTCGATCGGTTCTGAAGCTCCTCGTGCTTGGTCAGCATCCAATGCTCGCGCGTCTTGATGGCCTGCTCGTCCAGCCGATTCTTCAAACTGACAACCGCGGCTTCCATCTGGCGCACGGCGGGGCTGCCTTCCCACGAGACGCGCGTCTTCAGGTCCGCAAGGTCGGCCTCAGCGCGAGAAACCTGTTCACGCAATCGTGCCAGTGCCGGGCTGAACTGGTCAAGTTCCGCATCCGTTGGCTCGCGTATCTCCGATGTCGCCTCTACCTCGCCTCCTTCAGTTTCCGCTTCCTCACCGGCAACTTCCTCCGCTCCAAGCTCAGCAATCCAGGTATCGATTCGCCGAAGCTCTTCACCGTAACGGGCCAATTCATCCGCCTTGATCCGAGTCACTTCTTCAAGAGGAATGAGGAGAAAGCGGCTGGCCTCAATGACCTGGTTTCGCTCTTCCTGCTTGGCCGCGATATCCGTTTCAAATCCGCGGCGAACACGCTGCAGATCGTTCAGTCTGGTCTGATACGCAAGACCCGCAGGATTGCGTGAGTGATACGCCTCAAGGACGGAGTTCACCGCATCGGCAGCCAATTGTCGATCTTCGGATTCAAACGTCACTGAAATGAGGTTGGTGTTCCGCACGACCGAAGCGCTCAGTGAGTTCCGGAAATCCTGAACAAACTCGCTTTGCGATCGTGGGCTGTACTTGGCCATCCGCTCATTGCGCAGCGCAAGCTCGATCACCGGCTCCGAGGTGACTTTGACCGCTTCACTCGAGAGATACTGCTGAAACATCGGCAGCATACCGGTGTCAGGCGTACTGCCCAGAATCGGCTTGATCTCCGGTAGACCTTCCAGACGTCCTTCAGCGACAAACTTGACCGGGGACATCATGTACCCCGTCACCGCGAACGCGATGCCAAGTGTCAGCCCGATGATGATGGCGAAGCGCCATCGACCCCGCAAGCGTTCATCAAGCATGCGCCAGAGGTTGACTTGCTCTTCAGCCCGTTGCTCGTGACCGGTCGTCACCAGCAATCTGCTGTGATCGACCGGGTCGGCCTGATGTCGAGCCAGTTGACTCATCCTTCACCACCTTCCTTCTTCCCACTCGCGCTTACCAGCGTTCCGCCATGCTCGTTGCGCAACACTGCAAACAGATCTGACATGCCGTTCAATACTTCATGAATGACCTGCTGATCTTCGCGCGGATCAGCGGAACCCGCTCGCACGCATTGCACTTGGGCGACGCCCCTCGAGTACGTCCCCGGCGTCGCCAGCAGTTCACGAACGCTATCGAGTTCCGTGACAATCTGGCCGTCCGGCATCACGAAAAAGCTGAAGACGCGCAGTTCCTCTTCGACACCCGAACCGAGAGTCTTGGTGAACCGATAACGCTTCAGTGTGACCACATCATCAATCAGACTCAGCTCCCGGTACTCATCGGCATTGACATCGCGCGTCCAGCCCACATTCGGATAACAAACCGGTGGATAGTGGCCGTACATGTCGCGCACATCGCGGCAATGGACGATAACCACGGTCACCTCACTTCGGTCAGCCCCGAGGCGGCGGTACCTTCGGCTCAGCAGCGCATTCGGGCGGAGCATCTCTTCGGCCGCCGCAGGCACCGGAACATCCTGCCCCGTCCATCCGCCGATGTTCCAGGGAACCTCATCGACCGCTTCGGCGATCCGTGCGTGCGCCGCAGCCGTTTCCGGCGTCCAGTAGTCTCCAACCTTCAACACCAGCGGAAGCCCAAGGACCAGAACGAGGGCCAGGATTGGACCCGTTTCAAGGAACCGATGACGAATCGATGGACGGTGCAGTTTCATGAAAGTCCCCCCGCCAGCCGCCAAGACATGACCGGTAGCTGGAGCCACCGCACAAGTTTCAGAACCCCGAGCAGCAACATGAGCGCCACAGGCAGCATCAGCCAGCCCGCCAGATCATGGAACATCTCGGCGGAATCCGGATCACCGTATCCATAGATCAAGCTGGTCGGAACCAGCCGGATGACGTTGCACACGAGTGCCACGAGCGGACTCAGGACGAGCAACAGCACCCGGGTTGAAAACTTGAACGGTGTCGAGAAAACAAATGCGAATACGACCAATGCGAGCGCAAACACCATTCGCATTCCGTTGCACGCCTCACCGACGGCGACCTGCTGTCCGTGAATCTCCAACAGATTGCCGGATCGGACCGACGCCACGCCGAAGATGTTCAGGAACTCATGCGTTACAACCGTTGCCATAGTCTGCAAGGGTTGTGCGATGATCTGACTGATGGACTTCGGTATCGGAATGATGAACACCAGCACAAGGAAGGCCGGCAGAAACTGTCGCACGATTGTCAGTCCCGTCATGCTGATCAGCGCCCCGATGATGAGGGTAATCGCGCCGATGTGTTGAAAGACGAGAAACCCCTCGTGGAATCCGAACCAGATCAACAGCCAACTGGCCGCGACCAGAACCGGGCCGTACAGGTTCGGCTGATAGCGCACGAAACGCAGGCGACTCCTTCGCAGCCAGATCAACCAGCCCGATACGAAAGGAACCAGCAGAATGTGGCTTTGCTCAACATCACTCATTGCCCGGTCGAGCATGTCCAGCAATGCGAACCGAACGGTCCAGACAGACAGCAGCACCAGTACAGTGAGTAGCGCCAAATCCCCGGCAGACCAGGAGCGGCGGAAACGAGTTTCGGTCGTCGAGTGAATCATTGCGCCATTGAACACTCAGTTAGGGGTCGTGAGCCGCTCAAGCCGAGAACGCGAGTCGCCAGCAGTGTGTGGCCGTTCTGTCAGCACCGAATCGATCATGCGTGTTCCTTCAGGCACCTTGGCACCTGGTCCGATGATGCTTCGACAAACGACTGCCCCCTGTCCGACGACCGATCCATCCAGGATCACGGAGTCCTGTATCAATGCACGGCTTTCGATGTGCGCCGAATCAGAAACCAGACTTGCCCCCACAACCCGAGCCCCATCTGCTCGCCGATAAATCGTGTGGTTACTCTCTTCGCGTCGTTGCGAAACAAGTTCCACCGCACGCAGGTACGAACGACGATCGCGAATACGGCAGACTTCTGTCCCAAGAATCGCCAGCTTGGCAACACCGCGTTGCGCATTGATCGCTGGCAGAAGTTGTTCCTTCATATCATGGTAGCCCACCCGCGGAATCGAGCGGAACACGTCTCGTCGAAACAAGTACATTCCCATCGGTTCATACGAGTCAGTCGCGCCGATGACCGCTGCGGTCATGGGGGTCATGGCCCGCACAAGCGATTCGAGCGACTCAGGAGGCAACGAGGCGCCCTCAACCACCGTTACAACCTCATCTGCATTGAGATCCTCCGTCAAGTCTCGCACCAGGCCAGCCGAACCTCGCCACGAAGCCTTCTCAATAACAATCTCGACATTTGAAATGCCTGACCGACTCATCGCACGCTGAACTCGGGATGCCCCGGTCGAGTCGTTGACCGCAATCCGTACTTTGTCTGCCCCGGAGTCGTGAAGTACATCCAGCCACGTGCAAAGAAGCGTTTCCTGACTCCTGAGCGGCAGTTCAAGCGGATGAATACCCAGCGATGTCGCCAAGGTCGTCGGTCGTATCGCGCCGGCCAGCATGACTACTGTTCCAAGACTCATCTTTCTCACTTCTCCAGATTCTCTTTTTTACCTAATTACCCCAACAAACTTATTTAAACTCCGGCTCCCAGCGGAAGCCCGGCACGCTATCCCAAGATCGCCGATGCTCGTCTGGCCGGGCCGGATCAAAGGCCCTGGTGACAAAGTACAACAGTCCGGCGGCCGAGTCGCCCACAGTCGCCGCGCCATGCCAAAGCGGAGGCGGAATGATCACTACACCCGGCCTCTTTTCGCCAATGACGATGGACCATGCCGTGTTATCCGCTTCACGAAACACGCCGACTTTGATGTGTCCCGTCGTGCAAAGCCAGAAATCGGTCTGATAATCATGCCGGTGCCACGCCTTCACGATTCCCGGGTACTGAACGGAATAGTTGATTTGTCCTTCAGGTGACAACACTCCCGTCAAAAGATTCATCAGCGACCATCCACGGTCGTCACAGAAGTGCGGAACCGGGATGAAGACCGGCTGCAGTTGGTCCAACGCAAGTTGAAACCCGTCGGCTGCTGCACCGCTGAACACTTTCACTGGCATCGTCGTCATGTTCTCATTGCCCTTGACCAGCGCGACGAGCGCTCAACACTCTGCGTTGGCAGTCCGATCAGCCGAAGGAATTCGACGCTCACGAATCGATTGTGCAAACAATCTGATTGCAAACGGAAGGCCATCAACCAAGTACCGCTTTCCGAGGCGCTTCGGCTCCTGCACCAATCGATGAAACCACTCCAACCCCAACCGCTGCACCCAGCGCGGCGCTCGTCGTACCTCGCCCGCCAGGAAACTGAAGCTGATGCCCACGCCCAGCCACCAGACCAACGGGAAGCGTTCGCGCAATTCCGCGATCAGAATCTCCTGCTTGGGAGAACCCAGTGCGACGAAGACAATGTCCGGATTCGCTTCGCCCAACTTCGAGACAATCTTCTCTCGCTCTTCCGAGATGCCCTCAAAGCCCATGGGCGGGCAGTGAGTACCTGCGATCCGGAGGCCGGAGACATCACGCTGCAATACTTCCGCGGCGCGATCTGCGGTTCCGGGGGCACCACCAAGGAGAAAGACCGATCGATCTCGACGTGCCGCTTCATGGCAAATCGGCACGACCAGACTCGACCCCGCGAGTCGCTCGGGCAGCGGTGTACCCTTCAGACGGCTTCCCCACACCAGAGGCATTCCATCTGCGACCCGAAACGTCGCATTCTGAACCAATTGTGCGAAGATCGGTTCACGCACAATTCGGCGAAGTATGTCCAGATTGATCGTCACCACCCAGCCACCTTGATCGGCTTCAATCGCGTGAAACATCGCTTCGAGGAACTGGCTGGTCGTAAACCCGTGAATCGGCACGCCCATCACGTTGACTGTTGCATCGCTCACGGGAATCGACTTGCTGTTGCTGATTGACATGCTGCACTGCTGCTCGCTCATGCAGCCGCATCGCGCGATTCTTGTGTCGTCGCGCGCCAGACCTGGGCCCCCGCTTCATCGAGACGTCGCGTGGCGCTCGCCTTGCCACGGAGAAGCGCATCCCACTGATAGCGACGGACGAAACGGCGAAATGTCGCATCGCCATATCGCGGCTTCCTGCGTACCCAACTCTTCAGGTACCCGTAGAACATTGCCAGCCCGCCCAGGATCAGTGGCGGACGCGCCATTCGATACAGCGCGCTGGCGGCCATATAGATCATGCTCGTCCCCATGAAGTACTGCCCGTAACCATGCCGGATCCGACCGGTCCAGATACTCTTTTGACTGGAGCCCATCGGGCGCAAGTGAATGAATCGCAGGTCTGGTTCATCCCAACTGCATGCTTTCCAGCCCAGCATTCGGCAGCGATGGCAGTCAATTCCATCCCACATGACTTCGCGGACAAAACCACCGATCGCGTTGAAGCACTCACGCCGATAGAACTTGGTCATCCCGACTGATGTCTCATCGCCACACTTCTCACTGACTAGCCGCCCGGTTTGCTCATTGCGAAAATATGGCTTGCCGCTGCATGTTCCCAGGCGAGGATCGCACTCCATTCGGCTGAGCAGCAGTTCAAAGTACCGAAGCGGAAGATCAAGATCGAGGTCAAGCTTACAGACATACTGGTAGTCATCCAGGTTGATATGATCCAAACCTGCATAGAACGCATCAATTACACCCGGACCGACGGCGCGCTGACCGCGATCCTCGCGCCTGACCACGGTGATCCAAGGGTACCGCTCAGAGTATTCAGCCAGAATCTCCGGCGTCGCATCCTTCGATCCATCATCAACAATGATCCACCGCTCGGGTCGAACAGATTGATTCACCACGCAATCAAGCGTCGTGCGGCAATACTGACTCTCATCTCGGCATGGCGAGATGAAGACCATCGAGGCGATGCGCGGCGCTCTCGCATGACTTGCCGCTGATGATGGCATCGTTTCAGTGGCCAACACATCTCCTGCTTTCAAGGCGTTCACGACTGAACCATTCCGCCGTCGCCGAGAGTCCTTCACGGATGGACGTTGTCGGCTGCCAGTTCAGTTGCGAAGTCAGTTCACTGATCGAAGCACAGCTATGAAGCACATCACCAGGACGCGCATCTGCAAATTGGATCGGAGCATCGACACGGTCGAAAAGCTCGGCGATCAGATGCGCGAGCTCAAGCACCGATATCGAACGACCCGTCCCGACGTTCATGGTGAGCCCGGGAGCACTGCAATCCATGACACTCGCGCGGACGAATGCCTCAGCGACATCTTGAACGAACACAAAGTCGCGCGTCTGTTCGCCGGTACCGTAGATGGTGACGCTCTTACCGTCATGCAGCCGCGACATGAACGCAGCAATCACTGCGGCGTACGCGGAGCTGGCCGATTGCCGCGGACCAAACACGTTGAACAGTCGCAGCGCGACCGTTTCCATACCGAAACACCGAGCCCAGGTCTGTAACATCAGTTCGCCGACTGCTTTGCTCATACCGTACGGCGATTCCGGTGCGATCCGATCACCCTCTCTCGCCGCACCAACCCCTTCACTGCCGTACACCGCACTCGATGATGCCATCAGCACCCGTCGAACACCTGCGCCGCGTGATGCTTCCAGCACGTTCAATGTTCCGGTCTCATTTATCTCATGACATCGGTGCACTTCATGCATCGACCCCGGTGCCGAGACATACGCTGCGAGATGAAACACCACATCGCAACCTTCCAACGATTCTGCGAGCGCTGGTCGGTCGAGAATGGAGTGCTTGCGAAACTCAATGCGATCGCCTTGTTCGGCAAGATTTGCCAGCGTTCCCGTCGAGAGATCATCAATGACTCGGACGTCGTCACCGCGCGCAAGCAGCGCATCGGCCAGGTGTGACCCGATGAACCCTGCACCGCCGGTCACGGCAACCTGACGTCGCTGCGGCGTTCGATGTTTCACACTGCTGAGGTTCACACTGCACTCTTTTCAGGAACCCGCAGACGGGCTCGATCGCCAACCTCAGGCCGTGTTCGATCCTCTTCCCGTTGCATTGTCTTCTTTGCCTGACTGTCAACGACCGCGTCAGACGCAAGACGAACTCGCAGGATCGAATCCAACTTGGCCAACTCCGATTCTCGATTGAAGGTCTTCGCCACGACCTCCCGACCGGCTGCAGCGATGCGCTCTCGCCGCTCTCCATCATTGAGTAATGACTGCAGATGACCGACGAGTTGACCGACATCACTACACGGAAACAGCAGCCCGCTCACCTCATGCTCAACCAGTTCAGGAATCCCAGCAATATTCGGGGCCACCACCGGCAGACCTGCCGACATCGCTTCCATCAGAACGACTGGAATTCCTTCCTGAAAGCTTGTCATCACGAATACATCAGCCGCCGCAAAGGATTCGCGAAGCTCGCGCTGAGACTGATACCCATGAAACCGTACCGCCCGCTCAAGACCATTCTCAGCACCGCACCGCTCGAGGTATTCTCGTTCCGGCCCATCACCAATCAGATCGAGCGTCACGTTGGCATCCTGCTTCACGAGCTCTTTCATTGCTTGAATGAGAAGGGGCAACCCCTTCACATGATCGAGTCGGCCCGCAAAGAGAATGCGAGTGCCCTTGCCTTCATGTCGTGCGCGAATTCTTGGTTCGAGGTCGATGCCACAGTGGACGACTTCATACTTACTCCATGACTCCGGATTGCTCCAAAGCATCGCCTGGCCACGGCCGTACCGGCTCACGCAGATCGCAAACGCACACCGTTCAAGCTTTTCACGTAGTCGCCACCGCGTGGGCTCAGAGAATGCGCCAAATCCATGCAGCGTCATGCTGAAGGTTGTGCTTCCCATCTTCGAAGCGATCATCGCCACATAACCACTTGAGTCCGGAGCATGGTTATGAAGATGCGTCAGACCTTGCGAATGCATGCGATCCGCAACCATGCCCGCCTCAAGAAAGTAGGCACACTGCAACAAGAGTGACTTCAATCCAGCTGCGCGCACTCTCAACGCAAGCCCGACTGCCGCGAAGTAGCATCCTGGTGCTCTGAGCAACATGCGCGCATGCGCTGCGATCAACCGAAAAGGCGAACAGGGAAGCAGGTACCAAGTTCGTTCACGTTCATCCTTCTGCTCGACCGTGCCCTGTTCACGAGCAGAAGGTGTTCGGACCGAAATGGTCTCGACCCGGAATCCGCGTTCGCGCAATCCTCGAACTTCACGCTGGATAAATGTATCCGTTGCGCGAGGATACTCACCGCAGAGATAGGCCAACCCCGGTCTCAAACACCAATCTCCTGACTCATTTCAATCGACCCCGGTGTTACTGACTCTACCGGTGGACTGGCCTTGGGCGATGACGGTTTGACCGATCGTCGAACGCCGTCTCTCCAGGTCCAGCGCGGGGTCCACTTCAGAATCCGACTGATCTTCTCATTGGAGTATCGCAATGGCTTGCATCGCGCGTGTAGTCGTGAAGGAACGAAAAGTCCCGGTACTTTGGCTGTCCCTTTGAAAAAGACCAGATTCGTCAGATCAGCGCATCGGGCTAACAGGCGCATCAATGTCCAGGGCAATGGGACAATCCGAGCGCTCGGCGCACTCTGATTACGAATCTCACGCATGTAAGTCCGTTGATTTGGGCACTCCCCATCAACCACATTCAACGTCAGGACCGACTCCGACTCCTGATACTCGGCTGCCAGAACAATCGCCTCGGCGCAGTTCTCAACATAAGTCAAGGGCAACCGAGCGAACGTCCCCGTTCGCAGCCACCAGCGACTGCCACATTGCATCCCCAGTCGCGCTGTCCAGAGATTGTCGCGACCGAAGATGACACCGGGCCGCAGGATCACACACCGACCGCCCCTCTCCGCAAAGTACTCGCGGACAATTCGCTCTTGTTCCAATTTTGTCTGGCAATACTCATCGCGCGTCTGTGGCAACTGCGCCAACGCAGACTCTTCATCGAGCACACTCCACGCGCGCTTCTTGAGATACTCGTAAACCGAGAAGGAACTCGTCAACACCATCTGCCGTACATCGGAATGCCGCATGGCCTCCAGCAGATTCTCGGTCGCAAGCACCGTTCCGGCAAACTGTTCGTACAGATCACCTGCTTTCGCTGCCGCAAGATGAATGACCGCATCGACTCCCTGAACAATCTCGTCAAATGTTCCGCGAGCCCGGAGGTCGCCACGCACAATCTCGATGAGATCCGACTCAAGCCATGCTTGATCGGGCACGCCGGAAGCCGGCCTGATCATGGCCCGCACCTGATGCCCCCGCGCCACCGCGGCAGCAAGCACTGACTTTCCGAGAAACCCTCCCGCGCCAGTGATGAGAATCTTCAAATTCGATTCTCCTCCGCGAGCAACGCATCAACCAGTTGATTTGCGTCATCAATCTCACTGAACGTGACGGGCAACTGCCCCCGACCAGCCAGCGCCGCGTATGTCATTTGTAGAAACCGCTGAAGACCCTCGTAGGCATTCTGGTTGCGAACCTTCCGCCAGACACTTCCGAACGCTGCACGCCGTAGTGATCGCGCCTGCCCCATGAAATTGACGAACGGAGTCAAATGCTGGCCAACATTCCGCTTCGTCTGAATGGTCAGCGCCGGCTGAAACAATTCCGCCATTGCAGAACCATCAGAGCCGCGCACAGATACTGACAGACAGTCGGGCCATTGACAACATGATGCGCGAATTCGCCCGCGTACGGAATCGATGTGGACGGTTGCATCGAGGTCATCGTACTTGAACAGTGCATCTCCTCCGAGATTCCTCCAAGCTGCCCGCACAAGGTCGAACCGGCCACTTGATTCACTTGCCTCACGCATGAAATGGAGCAACAGATAACTCAGATGCGTAATGAACTCATGGATCACCCCCGCTGGTAAACGATGACTCGGGTGCGGCAGATTGGTATCGGCGTATCGGCCTCCCGCTCGAATGCCTAAAGCAATACGCACTTCGACTTCTCGCACCTCGCCAAGCCCACCCGACTTAACCAGGTTCTTCAATCGCACAATTGGCTCATTGAATCGATAATTGTGATTCTCAATAAGCATCACGCCGCGATTCTGAGCGACCTTCGCCAGCGAATGGAGCGACTCGTTGGAAAGCGTAATCGGCTTCTCAACGATCACGTGACATCCACGTTCAAGACAGTCCTGCACTATTCGTTCGTGCGTTGCAGGCGGCGTCAGCACATGCACCACGTTCAGATCACATGCATCCAACAACTTGCGATGACTCGTGTACCACGATCTCACACCAAAGCGCTCAGCCGTGAACCGAGCCAGTGAGTTGGAGAGATCGCACACCGCCTCCGGACACGCAACATCAATGCCCTTCAAACCGGCAAGATGCTGTTCCGCGATCTTTCCCGCACCAATCAGCCCGACTTTGAGTTGATCAATCGCACCGATACTCATTCGATTCGACTCACTCCCTGCATTCGTGGCCACACTCATTGAGTTCCGCTGAATCATCGACACTTCGCTCATCGAAACCACTCACGAAGTCGGGATATTTCCGCACGAAACCCGCGGATATCACACCCGCCATCCCGTGTCAGAGTTCGGTGCATTGAGATCGACACACGGTGCAGTCGATATGGATTGCTTGAAGATTCATTCAGCCCCGATGTCGTTGCGCAAGCATACTTGAATCCCGCGCGCCGCGTTGCTGCTTCAACACGATCATCAACATCGCCATTCGGATAGCAGAAGCCATCGACCGGTTCTCCAAGCCACCCCTCCAAATGACGCTTTGACTCACCAATCTCCCGCGCAAGTACCCGTTCATCCAACTGCGGAAGTATCGGATGAGTCACAGAATGGGCGCCGATCTCATGACCGGCCTGCTTCAGCTTCCTCAACTGGGCTACCGACATCGGTCGATACGACTCACGGTCCGGTTCTTGACCGAACTGCGCCATCGCTTCGTCCACAAGCGATTGCCGGCTGTGGGGAGACAAGTCCTTCAATGCCTGCATCCATTGAGCAGTGGATGGCGCCTTCTTGTCCCTTACTCCTGACTCTCCTCGCTCCGATAGCGCCCTGACAAACAACACGTGCCGCGCCGCGTCATCAAGACTCGCCCATGCAGCGGCCGCACGATCAAACCACATCGCCTCCCGCTCGGCAACGAACCCCGATGTCACAAAGAACGTCCCTCGCACGCCATACTTCTCAAGTATCGGCGCCACGATCTCTGCGTTGTCGGCGTATCCGTCATCAAAGGTGAGTGCCACGATTGGCCGATTGAAGTTCGCATCAGCTCTTAAGGCATTCATCGCTTCGTGCACGGGCAGAACGCAGTATCGGGAACTCAGAAAATCCACCTGCTGAGCAAACACCTCCCGCGGAATGACCAATGATTCCAGGGGATAGTTCAAGCAGTCCTCATGTTCCAGTACTCGGTGATACATCAGAATCGTCAGGCCGCGCGCCATGCGGCGCTCGAAGCGAGGTGTGATGCCAACCGCCGTAGCAGCGAAGTCGAAACATGATCGCACATTCCGATTCCATCGTTGACTCATAGCGGACTATGCATTATAGATGGGGCCGATGCCACTTAGTTGCTTCAGGGTATTGGTCGCAATTGCAACTAATCAGCCCCTGTCCTTAAGAGAGGGTTTGATTTATTTTCACAATAGGTGCTCGCTATTGAGGACGGACTCGGGACATGCGGATCTGGTCTGCAGCGCCGCTTGTCGCGCTGAATGAAGTACCGCATGAAGCCATAAGAACTTCCGAACCTGCGCAACCATCGCAAGCACGCATATGTTGTTGCATCACGCCAAGAATCACCGACCCCAAGTCGCCACATTGTCTTGGCTGCAATCTGCATTAGATACGCTGCAACACCTAACAGTGGAACCAACAAACACCAAGTCCACCACCACGATGCGATCGCTCCGGCCAACATTACTCCGGGAACAATCAACGGCCATGTCACGTATCTCCCAATTCGTCGCCAGTCATCTGAATTCAGGCGATCCCTGGCTTCACCAATCTCCACGGCATCGCCGTATCCTCCCCACACTGCTCGGCTCCACCATTGGCTGAAGTGGAGCATTCCTGCATCATGCCAAGCCATCAATACATCGAGCCGCGCAATGCGATGCCCCGCAGCGCGAATCCGTTTGCAGAGATCCTTTTCCTCCCGAGTAACAAGTACGGCATTGAACCCGCCAACTTCTTCATACACCGATCGACGAATCATGAAGATCCCGCCACAGGAAGAAACGTCGCCTGGAGGCAGTCGCCATTCGAGCTCACTCATTCGGTTGTACTTCGATGCCTCAGGAGCCACCTCCGCGAGTCTGCCACAAACAACACCCAGATTTGGATTTCCGTCCAATTCTGCTACCGCTGCCTGCAGCCAACCGTCTGCGACCACGC
>CBFGRU010000014.1:0-23147 GCA_965651255.1 uncultured Phycisphaerales bacterium | reverse complement strand
GAATCATGGTTTGAATAGCATGCGGGTGTGGTGTTGATCGTGTGGCGGGTCAAAGGCGGGTGGGTTCCATGCAGGATGAGCGATTCTCGTGATACAGGCATCGATCCTTTCCATTGGCGATGAGTTGGTGAGCGGCATCACTCGTGATGCGAATGCCTGTTGGCTGGCGGAGCAGCTCGCCGGGCTGGGGGTGCGGGTTGGTGAGATTCGCATCGTGCCGGATGATCGAGAGGCGATCGGGCGGGCGGTTCATGCGTTGGCCTCGGCGGTGGAGTTGCTTTTTCTTACGGGTGGATTGGGGCCGACCGCGGATGACCTGACGCGCGATGCGTTGAACGATGTGGTTGATCCGGGAGAAGGATTGGTTGAAGATGCGGCTGCGGTCGCTCAGATTGAAGAATGGTTCAATCGACGCGGTGCGCCGATGCCAGCGATCAACCGTGTGCAGGCGCGGCGACCGCGAAGTGCGGCGATGATTGAAAATTACGCGGGCACGGCGCCGGGATTGCGCTGTCGGTGGGGGCAATGCACGATCTTCGTCATGCCGGGCGTTCCGCGGGAGATGCGGGAGATGTTTTCGAGGTCGATCCGGCCGGAAGTCGACGCTGCTGGGGGCGGGCGGGTTCTCCTGAAGCGATCGATTCACGTGCACGGCCTGGGTGAATCATCGGTGGCGGAGTTGCTGGGCGATTTGCTCTCACGAACGAACACGCCGACGGTGGGCACGACCGCCTCGGACGGGACGGTGAGCGCGCGAATCTATGCGTGGGGTTCAGTGCATGAGGCGCGCGGGCAGCTTGATGGGGTGTCCGAGCGGATTGAGAGTGTGTTGTTTCCGTACTGTTTCGGGCGCGATGAAGAGTCGCTGGCGGGTGCGGTGGGGGGCTTGCTCACGAAACGGGGTGAGCGCCTGGCGACGGCTGAATCATGTACGGGAGGCGGCGTGGGTTCGGAGTTGACAGCCATTGCGGGCTCGAGCGACTGGTACGCAGGGGGGTGGGTGACCTACTCGAATGAGATGAAGGCCGTGGAACTGGGTGTGCCGCGGGAGTTGATCGGTCGTGTTGGTGCGGTGTCGCGCGAGGTGGCGCGGTCGATGGCGGCGGGCGCGCTCGAGCGCAGCAGCGCGCACCACGCGGTGGCGATTACGGGAATCGCGGGCCCGGGCGGGGGCAGTGCGCAGAAGCCGGTGGGGACGGTGTACATCGGACTGGCTTCGAGGAAGGATGCAGCGGAAGCCGATGTTGAGGTGCGGCATTTCATCTTTGCGGGTGATCGAGCGGGCGTGAGGCGACGCGCCATTGATGCTGCACTGCAGATGGTGCGGTGGCGATTGTTGGGTGTTGGCGCAACGGCTCGGCTGTCGCTTGAAGTCGCCAACACTTCAGTGGATGGTGGGAAGGTTGGCGCGTGATGGCGGAAGAGCGGGTCGCGATTGCACTGGGGGCGAACCTTGGTCCTCGGCGGGAGACGCTGGAGAGTGCGGTCGAAGCGATCCAGGGGCTGGAAGCGACACACGTATTGGCGGTGAGTTCGTGGTACGAGACCGAGGCGGTTGGCCCCGGTGAGCAGCCGGCGTATCTCAATGGGTGCCTGCTCGCCCGAACGGGGCTGAGCGCGCGTCAAATGCTGGAAGAACTGCTTCGCATTGAGAAACGGCATGGTCGAGATCGTTCACGCGAAGCGCGATGGGGGGCGCGACGACTTGATCTGGATCTCTTGCTGTACGGCACAATGGAGGTTCATGAGCCGGGCTTGACGGTGCCGCATCCGCGCATGCTGGAGCGACGCTTCGTGCTGGAACCGCTGGCGGAGATTGCTGCGGAGTGGCGGCATCCGGTGACGGGTCTGACGATTGCGGAGCATTTCGATCAGTGTGTGGATGGTCGTGGCGAGGGCCGTTCTGTTGATGCGTCTGATTCGCTATCATGATGGTGCACCGCTGAGGAACTTGTTCGGAGGGCTGCCGATGTGTACTCGACTGATGCATGTTTCGTTCTGGCTCGGTTGCCTGCTGGCGATGGGCGCGATGTCGATGGTTTCCGCGCAGGCGGTTGACCCGGAGAAGATTCTGCGCGAAATCGTGAAGGCCCATCGGGAGGCGCCGACGCTTGAACTGAAGATCGGCCTGACGATTGAGATGGCGGAAGGTGAACAGAAGGGGCGCGGTCGCGAGATTGAAGGGAAGATCATTCGCCGGAAGGATGGGCAGGGCCTGTTCGTGCTGAACGGCTACACGATGCATATTGCTGCTCGACAGCTTCAGGCGACGCATGAGAGTAACGGCGAACAGTATTTTTCGCGCGACTTCTCTGACTACCCGTTCTGGGCACTGTTCAGCGCGTTCGGCGGGTTTCAGCGCATTCCGTTTCCGCATCTTGCCCTTCTGTGGGGTTCGGATGATCTGGATGAACTCTGTATGGAGTTGTACGCGGATACGCCGGAGCTGAAGCCGCACGCAGTGGTGGACTCGGTGAACGAAGCCGGTGAAACGGAACGCGCGCTCGAACTGACGAGCGATGATGCGACGATGCGAATCGTATTCGACCCGGAGACGTTCCTGATCCGGTCGATTGTGCACACGATTCGGGGTGGGTTTCTGGTGCCGGCCGGGACGGTCATGACCAACCGGTACAAAGTGGAGACGACGCGGCGGGAAGCGCCGGTGAGCGATGAATTGATCGCGCTGGTGCCGGGCGAGCGTGAACGGGTTGATGCGCTCGGTGTGCTGGACCAGACGCAGGCGCGGCCGCCTGTCGTGGGCGGCGGAGGTGGAGAGCCGGAGATCGGTGTGGGAAAAGTTGCGCCAACCTTCGTTCTAACGACGTTGAACGGTGAACGGATCGACCTTGCGGAGCTGCGCGGCCGGGTGGTGGTGATTGACTTCTGGGCGACGTGGTGCGGGCCTTGTCTCGTGCTTATGCCCGGTCTGGATGAAGTTACGCGCTGGGCGGCGAATCGCGAGTTGCCGGTGCTGGTGCTTGCGATCAACACGTATGAGAATGCCGGTGAGAACGATTCGGCTGAGGACCGGATGAAGGTGGTGAATGAGTTCTGGCGGGAGCACCGGTACGCGATGAAGGTGCCGATGGACTTCTCGAACGCGGTGGCGCAACAGTACGGGGTGACGGGCATTCCGACCTCTTTCGTGATCGGCCCGGATGGAGTCATTCGCGCTCATCACATTGGCGGTTCGCCGAACTACGTCGAGACGCTCAAGAAGGATATTGAGGAAGCGCTCTCGATGTGATTGCGACCGTGCGTCAAGGATCGACGGTTCCCCATGAACGATTTCACCTTGCCGGTGCTTGTCAGTCCTCCGGCGCCGCCTGATGAAGCGACTCGCGCTGATCTGGCCCGTGAGCTTCGCCGTCTGATTACCGGCGAGGTTCGTTTCTCCCGGCACGATCGGATGCTTTATGCAACCGATGCGAGTCTGTACCAGGTGGAACCGATTGGTGTGGTGATGCCGCGGTCGATTGATGAAATCGACACGATCATGCGGTTCGCTGCGGAGAACAAGCTCTCAGTCCTTCCGCGCGGCGGGGGAACATCGCTTGCTGGTCAGTGCACCAATGAATCGCTGGTGATCGATGTCAGCGCGTGGTGTCGTCGCATCGTGCACATTGACCGGGTACATCGCACCGCGCGCGTGGAGCCCGGTGTGGTGCTCGATCAGCTCAATCGCGAACTGGCAGGGCATGGACTCTTCTTCGGTCCGGATGTGGCAACCAGTTCGCACGCCACGCTTGGCGGCATGATCGGCAACAACTCAGCGGGGGCGAGGTCGATCGTCTACGGCCGCACCGTGGAGCATCTGCTTGGAATGAGCGTTTGTCTTGCCGACGGAACGGTGCTGCCATTTCATCGTGGAGCAGCAGCGGAGAATGCGCGCGTCGCCGAGCTGACCGCACACGTTGCACGGGTTGTCATTGCGGTCGCGGGCGAGATTCGCGCTCGGTATCCGACGATCACCCGTCGGGTTAATGGATACAACCTCGATCTCCTGCTGGATCAGATCGAACGATCAACGCCGGGGAGTTTCGACCAGGTGAACCTTGCGCACCTTGTTTGCGGGTCCGAAGGAACACTCGCGTTCATGCGTGAGGCAACGTTGAACCTGGTCGAGCGGCCACAGTCTGTCGGGCTCGCCATGGTGACATTCACTGGGCTTGATGAAGCGCTCGCGGCATTGGAAACAATTCTGGAGACGAAACCGTCAGCCGTTGAGTTGCTGGATGACATGGTCATCAACCTCGCGCGAGAGAACACCGAGTGTCGCCGGTACGTGGACATGCTTCCGCGGCCGACATCCGGTGAGATCGGCGCGGTTCTTTATGTTGAGTACTCCGCCGAGAGCGATCATGACCGCAATGCATCATTTGCGCGGCTTCGAGACCGCCTGCCGGAGGCGCCGCTTGCTGTGTACACCGAGCCCGAGGCCATGCAGCAGGCGTGGAAGCTGAGGAAGTCGGGCGAACCTCTGCTGCATGGATTGCCCGGTCGAAGAAAACCACTCACGTTCATCGAAGATACGGCCGTTGCGCCAGAGCGTCTGCCCGACTTTGTTCGAGAGTTTCGAGCCATCGTTGAAGGACATGAAACTCGGGCGGCCTTCTACGCGCACGCCTCGGTGGGGTGTCTGCATATTCGCCCGCTTATCGATATCCATGATCACGCCGACCGTGATCGAATGCAGCGCATTGCTGAAGAGGTGACCGATCTTGTGCAGCGATACGGAGGCGCACTTTCGGGTGAGCATGGCGATGGACGTGTTCGGTCGCCGCTGCTCGAGCGGTTCTACGGCCCAGTCCTGTGTGAAGCATTCCGTTCGATCAAGGCCATCTTCGATCCGGAACATCGGTTGAACCCCGGCAACATTGTGTCGCCCGCACCGATGACCTCGCACCTCCGCGTCATGCCGAATGAGCAGGACGCCATCGTTCCCGAGCTTGATACGTACTTTCGGTACGATCGTGAGCACGGCTTTGCATCGGCGGTTGAGATGTGTAATGGCGCGGGGGTCTGTCGCCGATTGCAGCAGGGGACGATGTGCCCTTCCTATCGCGCGACAATGGATGAGCGGCATGCTACCCGTGGCCGAGGGAATGCGCTGCGGTTGGCGATCACCGGGCAGTTGCCAGGAGATCACTCCGCGTCGAATCCAGCCGTGCGCTTCTTTGATGAGGAAACACTGAAGACACTCGATCTCTGCCTTTCGTGCAAGGCGTGTAAGAGCGAGTGTCCATCGAACGTCGATGTCGCCAAGCTTAAATCGGAGTACCTTGCGCAGGGGTATCGGGCGGGACGGCGGATTCCTTTTCGGGATCGACTTTTCTCTCGGGTGCGCACGCTTAATCGATTGGGGTCTGCACTCGCTCCGTTGTCGAACGCATTGGGGCGGCTCGGCATCGTGAGGGCATTGACCGCCCGGACTTTGGGATTCGACCCACGCCGATCAATGCCGCGCGTGGACAAGTCTCTGTATCGATTCCTCCGAGCACGGCGCGAAGGAAGCGCAACGCCTTCGACAAGACCAGCGGTCATTCTTCTGCCGGATTGCTTTTCGGTCTGGAGTGAACCACCGATCGGACGTGCAGCCGTCCACGTCCTGGAGCAGTTTGGCTACCGTGTTGTCATTCCTTCGCTTGGCTGTTGTGGTCGGCCTTCAATCTCGCTGGGAATGCTGGCCCAGGCGGTTCAGATCTGCTCTCGCACCGCGCGGGATCTGCATGCAGCCGTTCACCGAGAGAAAGCCGTGGCCGTTCTCGCGTTGGAACCAAGCTGTCTCTCTGCAATCACGGATGACTGGGCGGACCTGAAGTTGGAGGGCATCGGTCGGGACGACGTTCGGAAGCTCGCGGAGCACGCGTACCTTGTCGAGGACTTCATCGATACTTATTGGTCGGATCATCCGATTCGCCCGGAGTTTCATCCCCCGGACGGTACGACGATCGTCTTTCACGGCCATTGCCATCAGAAGGCGCTGTGGGGCGTCGATTCATCCGCGCGACTGCTTCGGCGAATTGCCGGCGATGATCTCACGGTTCTCGATTCCGGGTGTTGCGGAATGGCAGGGGCGTTCGGCATGATGACGGATCACTTTGATCTCTCGATGCAGATCGGTGAGCTGTCGGTCTTTCCGCCGCTTCGTGCTGCTCCACAATCGATGATTCTGATGACGGGGACGAGCTGTCGCCATCAGGTGCTTGATGCACTGGGTCGCGTGAGCCGTCACCCGATAGAGTTTGTATGCGAGCGAATCGTTGGAACACCGAAGTCGATGGCCCGTTGAGTCAGCCGCCGAGTTGGACGGGAGATGCCACCATATCGCGAACAATCGCTTCGACGATCGCTTCCTGAAGTTTCTTCGCCGTACCGACCGTGCCGGCAACAGTGAGATCGTTGCAGAGGATGGAGAACGACCGCTGTCGTCCATCCGGCATGGTGATGTATCCACTCAGGCAACTGACGCCGTTGATGTAACCAGTCTTGGCGTGAATGACTGCGCCATGCAGGATGCGATCGTCAAAGCGACTGGAGAGTGTGCCTGACGACCCGCCGACAGCCAGCGACTTCATGAACACAACTCCGATTCGTTCATCCTTCACCATCGCATTAAGCCATTGCGTCGTAAACGCTGCAGTGAGTCGATTCTCGCGGCTCATGCCGCTGCCGTCAGCGATGATGATGGGCGCTGCCAGTGCGGGGTCATTCAGTCGCTCACTGACGACATGGCGAATCGCGGCAGCGCCGTTCGCGAAGGAGCCCGGTTGACCGTTGGTAATCGCGTGGCCGGCGCGCTTGAGCAGTGCTTCCGCGTAGAGGTTGTAACTGTCCGTGTTGCATCGAACGAGTGCTGACCCGATCGGCGTGCGGACGATGGGTCCGATGGGATCGCCGCCGGAAAGATCTTCTCCGCGCTCTGCGATTCGGAATGAATCAACGCGCACGCCGGATTTTCGGAGTCGGTTCGCGAGTAACTGGGCGAAGAACTCAGGACCATTATGGATCGTGACGCGGGCAGGAATCACCGTCTCAACCTTGGCGTTCCCCCAGATGGTCAGGTTGTTCGTGCGGAAGGGCCTCGCAATTCCGATGCTGTGTTCCGCCTGACGGGCGGTGTTGCTCGTCATGCGATTCTCAATGGGAATCCACGGCGCATAGGGTTCAAATCGGGAGATGTCGGCATGTGAACCGGGAACCGGTCGAGGGTAAAAGCTGAGGACGTTCAGGTGAAACATCATGCCCGACACTTCAGCGCAGTACCAGAAATTGAGCTGGTCTCGCGGCCAGGAGGGATGGATGTATTCCTGATCAAAAACCCGATCGTCGACAACGATCTCCCGCAGATGCGTGATGCCGGCATCAACGATGGGTTGCACCCAGAGATGAAGAAACTCCTCAACCGTCACGCCCTGTTTCTCACCAATCGCCAGTAGCGCGAGAAGTTCCGGATCACCGAACCCGGGATCACCGTCGCCGATGACGATCAACTGATCATCACGCAGGCGCATGCGCGATTTGAACTCAAAGTCGGGCCCCAGGACGGCCAGAGCAGTGCCGGCCGTCAGGACCTTCATGTTGCTTGCCGGAATCATCGGGACGTCGTCGTTGACGCTGACGAGAGGAGCATTGGTCTCCGCATCACGGACGCTGATCGCGACCGTTCCCCCACGGAGGTTGTGCGAGCGGAGCAGTCGCGAGACATCGGTCGCCAGCCCTTGCGCGAGGGTTGCGGTTGACGAGAGGACCAGAACCAGCCAGAGAGCAAATCTGGACAGGGGATAGCGCATGTTGAAACCTTCCTCCATTCTGAGCGTCCGCGAATGCTATCGGATGAAAGCAGGCAAGCCCTCCACACATGCGAGAATTGACGAATAGAGTAGGGTGCATGGACCGCAATGCCTGTCAACGACGCGTGTATCGGCTGGCAACGCTGCTCACAGGGAATCCAACCTCTGCGACCCGAGTCATCTCCGCCGTTGTTGATGCCCAACCGGACCTTGAGCAGGTCGCGAGTTCCCATCTGGATCGCCTCACGGTCCTTCGCAGTCGCGAGATTCGCTGCGGCGTGATCGCGGATGAGTCGCTACCGCGCAATGCGGCAACGCTTCTGGCGGAGTTGGATCAGCAGCCGCGCGAGGCATGGGTTTTTTCCCGCATCTACCGATTGCCCCCAAGAGATGGTGCCAAGGCGATGGATTGCTCTGTGCGGGCATTTCAGATGCACCTCCAGGCGGCCGATCGGCGTGTTGCTGAAATGGAAGTCGATGTGCCTCAGGTAGTGCAGCAGATTCGCGCATACCAACTGCAGTTGGATGTGCCCGCTTTTCACCGAGTTCGTCTCGCGCGAAGGAGGCGGTTCCGCTTGCTGCGGCGCATCGTGATCTGGTTCATCATCATCACGTCGATCATCGCGATTGTGTTGGTGGCCCGTTCATGGATGAACGCTCCGTGACCGGTGGCTGGCACAGATGGCCTGATTCAGAGTACCATGCGGAATCGGGGCGTTGCGAGGATTTTCGTGCATCGAGAGCGATCAAGAAGGAGTCGTGAGTGAGTCATTCGAGCGGCGGGAATGAGTTCAAAGCTTGGGCGCTGACGGCCTTGTCGATTCTGGCCGCGATCGTCTTCTCATTGGCCATCGTTCAATTCATTCCTGTTGGCAGCCGGCATGAACAGGCGATTCGCCCGCCGGAAATGGTCGACGGGTTGCGAGGGTCAGAAGGGGCAAGGTCGTTGGCAGAACACGGAGTACTCGCGGTGTATACCGCGGGCGGTCGAACCGTTGAACGCCGACCTCCGTTTGCATCGTTTGCCCTTGCTTCGCACGAATCGGTGGACCCGACACTGCCGGCAGGTGAGTTCTCCGCGGTCATTACCGCACGGGTGGTGCCGCCGAGGGGCGAACGTGAAGCTCGATTCGGCGCGGAGATTCGTGGCGGCACTTTGGAGATCGTCTCCAATGACCGAGTGCTTGCCCGGGGGACGGCGACAAACGAAGCCGTTGAGGTCTGGACAGAGTCGATGTCGCTACCCGCTGCTGGTTTGCCGTTGGAATTCCGCTTTACGCGCGATCGCGACGAGGCGACGGCCTTCCGCGCTCTGTGGCGTCCCGATGGTGGTTTGGCGGCTCATCCGATTCCGGTTGCGAACCCCACGTGGCTGGTGCGCGATCGGGCACTGAATGGAATGGTGCTGGCGCAGAATCTGAACTGCTCGAGTTGTCATGTGCCAGACTCGGAGATCCTTCGGGTTGCACTTGGCGCGAGCCCGGCACCGCTGCTCGGCGATGTTGGTGCGAGAATCGATCCACAGTGGATGCGCGAGTGGATCAGCGATCCCTCCGCCATGCATGCTCAGACCGCGATGCCTCGCATCTTCATGAGCGATGATCACGATGAGCGCGAGGCCATCGTTGAAGATCTGGTCCACTACCTGGTTTCCCTTGGGGGACCGCGCCGGCAAGAGTCATTGCCGAGAAACACTGATCTCGTTGCGACGGGCATGGTGCTTTTTCATCAGGTCGGGTGCGTTGCCTGCCATGGGGCCATGGAACCGGTCGAGAACCTCCCCGGCTCTCGGGTCAGTGCGCTGGAGCCGGTGGCTGAATACCAGGCCCTGAATCAACTTTCAGGGAAGACCACGCGGGGCACACTTGCCAGTTACTTGAAGGATCCGGTTCGATGGCATCCTGCCGGGCGAATGCCATCGCTCAATCTGACAGATATCGAGGCGAATGCAATTGCCACCTATCTGCTCGAGAAGTTCGGCGAGCCGACAGTTGAAACCGATTTCACTATCAATCCAGCGCGCGTTGAGCGAGGGAAAGAAGCGTTTGTTGCGATGGGCTGCTCATCCTGTCATTCCCTTGGCGAGAATCACCCGTTGCCCAGGAGACCGACGAGTCAGATTCCCTTTGAATCGTTGGCAAGCGCTGAGAGTGATGGCTGCATTGCATCGAACGATGCGTCACCCGCCGTTGGGCAGGCACGTTACCAGCTCGATTCACGCGATCGTGCGGCGTTGAAGGAGTTCCTTCAGGAGGCAGCCCAATGGGTTTCCGGGGAAGCCCCGACCCGCCTTGCGGAATCATCCTTGGTGCGGATGAACTGCATGGCGTGCCACACCTACGGGGAAGCGGGCGGGCCGGAGCGCGCGACCGCCGCATACTTCGAGTCGCTGAATGATGCTGATCTTGGGGATGAAGGGCGAATCCCACCGACTCTTTCCCATGTTGGCTCAAAGCTCAATGCCGGTTGGATGCGTGAGGTTCTGGAGAACGCCGGCGTGGCTCGTCCGTACATGGCGACACGTATGCCACAGTTTGGAACAGAAAATGTTGCGCATTTGC
The DNA here is from genome assembly GCA_965651255.1 of uncultured Phycisphaerales bacterium. Lineage (GTDB taxonomy): Bacteria > Planctomycetota > Phycisphaerae > Phycisphaerales > SM1A02 > CBFGRU01. The sequence goes on along the minus strand of CBFGRU010000014.1, from coordinate 12,790 downwards.
CGGAGGCATTGAGGGCGGCTGCGGGCGTTCTCGGCGGACAGGATGATGGCCCGACGGTACCGGAAGACTACGGCACCATCGGACGGCATCTTGTCGGCATTGGTGGATTCAACTGCATTCAATGCCACTCGATTGCAGGTCGGACCGGTGTCAATGTCCCCGGGCCGGACCTTGCGTTAGCGCCCGAGCGGCTGCGTTACGAGTACTTTGAGCGGTGGTTGCTCGAGCCGGCGATGATTCATCCCGGCACCCGAATGCCGAGTTACTTTCTGACCGGTGTGTCAGCATCGTCCCAACTCGGTGGTGATCCCGACCGACAGGTTGATGCGATGTGGGCTTATCTTTCGCAGGGTGAAGCCCTGGCCCTGCCGGATGGTCTTCCCGATCCCGGTGGGTTTGTGATCGAGGTCAACGATGAACCCGTGGTGTTCCGAACGTTCATGTCGAACGTCGGAAGCCGCGCGATCGCGGTGGGTTTCCCGGAGAAGATACATGCGGCCTTCGACGCGGAAACGGCGCGACTGGTGATGGTCTGGACCGGCGCATTTCTCAATGCACAGGGTGCGTGGGGTGGTCGTGGCGGAACCGTGACCGACCCGCAGCAGTCACCGGTGTGGCGGGCGCCACGCGGTCCCGTGTTCGTTCTTGCGAGTTCACTTCCAGACACGTGGCCGGCCTCGACCGACTCCGAGTCGGTGCGATTCCTCGGATACGAACTGGACGGTGACGGGCGACCAGCTTTTCTCTATGAAGTGCGTGGCGATGGCCGGGTCATGACGGTCCGCGAGAAGTTGCTCCCCAGTCAGTCTGGTGATACCTCGTCATTGCGCAGGCAATGGATCCTGGAAGGTCCTGCCGGCGCAAGCGCGTGGTTTCGTTCCCACAGCAGCGAGACGGGTGGTGCGAAGGTCGAGATCATCGGGCTCGACATGGATGGCGCCGATGAAGTCATAGAGATTCCGTTGGGGCCAACTGGTCAGGTGACATTTGAAATGAGGATTTCATGGTGATGCGCACGCTGTTCACTCGTTGCCTGGTGATGCTGGCGATGCTCGCTGGAGCAGGTGTCTCCGCGCAGAATTTTCAGTACATCAAGAAAGAAACCAGACAGGCGACGCGAAACGCGACGCTTGCGCAGTACATGCCCGCACTCGAGTGGGGCGACTGGTTCCTCATCGGCCCCTTTGAGTTTCGTGGACGCACGCAGCACGATGTCGTCTATCCGCCTGAACTTGGGATCGATCTGAATGCCACCTATTCGGGGAAGTACGGAGAAGAGGTTCGATGGCAGAAGGCGCGATACACCGACTTCAACCCGGTCGATCTTCGCCAGTTCGGCGATGAGCGGCTTCATTACGAAGCGGTCGGGTATCTGTACCGGGAAGTTGTTTCTTCCCGTCGGGGGACAGTTTCGTTCCACGTTGGAAGTGACGACGGTCTGAAACTGTGGGTCAACGGCCGACTGTTGATCGATGCAGATGTTCAGCGGGGGCTGAACATAGAAGATCATCGAGTGACGATTGACTTCCAGGAAGGCGTGAACACGATTCTTGCGAAAGTGACGCAGGGCCCGGGGAACTGGGACTTTCAGATGCGACCGATCATCGATCCCCGCATCGAAGCTCAGCTCGAATACCAGTTGAACATTGACTTTCCGGAAACTCCCGAAGCCGAACATTATCGCATGATCACCATCCTCGAGCCGGAGGGCGTTGCGCTGGAGGTGGGAGGTCTTGATGTCATGCCTGACGGGCGGCCGATCGTTGCAACGCGCCGCGGAGAGGTGTGGATCGTTGAGAATGCGTATGAAGAGCCCGCATTCAATCCTCAGTTCAAACGATTTGCGCAAGGATTGCATGAGCCGCTTGGCGCGCGCTGGCATGAAGGCGGGCTCCTGCTCGTTCAGCGGGGTGAGTTAACCAAACTTGTTGATCGCAATGGCGATGACCGTGCCGAATTGTTCCAGGCGGTCTCGGATAACTGGGGTGTCAGCGGAAACTACCATGAGTTTTCGTTTGGGCCCAAGCTTGATGCAGATGGCCGCCTGTGGGTCACGTTGAACGTTGGCTTCTGCGGGAGTCTTGGGAAGTCTCTCGTGCCTTGGCGCGGATGGGCGATCGTGATCAATCCGGATGGGAGCGTGACCCCGGTTTGCGGCGGCCTGCGTTCACCCAATGGCATTGGTCGAAATGCCGATGGCGACATGTTCTTTACGGACAATCAGGGCGACTGGATTGGTACGAACAAACTTTCCCACCTTGATTTCGGCGACTGGCATGGACATCCATCGAGTTTTCGCTGGTACGAGGTCGCCGGCATGCCCACACCACAGGGTGAAGAAGACTTCAAGCAACCGGCAGTGTGGTTTCCGTACGGCGATATGGGCCAGAGCGCCAGTGACATTCTGCTCGATGACACCGGAGGAAAGTTCGGACCGTTTGAGAATCAGCTCTTCGTTGGCGATCAAACCCGATCAACAGTCATGCGCGTTTTCCTGGAGAAGGTGGATGGTGAGTACCAGGGAGCGTGTTTCCCGTTTCGTTCCGGCTTCGATTGTGGTGTCAACCGTATGGTGTTCGGGCCGGATGGCAGCATGTTTGTCGGCATGACCAACCGTGGCTGGGGATCCATCGGCCGGCGTCCGTGGGGACTTCAGCGGCTGGTGTATACAGGGGTGTTGCCGTTTGAAATCAAAGAAATGCGCGCTACACCGGATGGTTTTGAGTTGGAATTCACCAAGCCGGTCGATCCCGATGTCGCTGGGTCGGTTGCGTCCTATCAGATGGAGAGCTACACCTACGAGCGGTGGGAAAAGTATGGTTCACCCGAGATCGATCGCGCGCAGCTCCAGGTTCGCTCAGCCGACGTTTCGGCCGATGGATTGACCGTCCGTCTCGTCGTCGATGGACTACGACCAACCTACGTTCATGAGTTGACGCTCCTTGGTTTTCGGGCGGTCGGCGGGGGCGAAATCCTCCACGACAAGGCGTACTACACGTTGAACAGAATCCCGGCGCCGTGAGCTGGCGATTCACTGAAGATTACTCGTGATGACCAGCCAGAAAGATCAGCGCCGTATTCACGAGCTTCGCGATCTGCTGCATCGCGCAAATCATGCGTATTTCATCGAGTCACAGCCGATTATGTCGGATCGTGATTTCGATGAGCGACTGCACGAACTTCAGTCGCTCGAAGCGGCTCATCCGGAACTGGATGATCCGAACAGTCCCACAAAGCGCGTAGGTGGCGAGCCCATTAAGGGCTTTCGAACGGTCAGTCATGCCGTTCCGATGCTTTCGATCGACAATACCTACAGTCTGGATGATCTTCGCGCCTGGTATTCACGAGTCATGCGGGGGCTTGGACAGGCAACAGATGTTGCATTGGTTTGTGACCCGAAGATTGACGGAGTCGCCATCAGTCTTCGGTACGAAAGGGGTGCACTGGTTCATGCGGTGACGCGGGGCGATGGTGTGAAGGGTGATGATGTAACCGCCCAGGTACGAACAATTCACACCGTACCGCTGCGCCTCAAGAACGAGTCGCTGCCGATTCCGGAAGTTCTTGAAGTGCGTGGCGAGATCTTCATTCCGAATGATGAGTTTGTCCGGATCAACCGAGAACGGGAGAACGCGGGCGAACCGATTTTCGCGAATGCGCGCAATTCAACTGCGGGCACACTCAAGAACCTCGATCCCAAGATCTCCGCGGCGCGCAAGCTTCAGTTCATTGCGCACGGTCGAGGTGAATTGATCGGGCTTGATGAAGTCGCTTCCTACAGCATGTTTCTCGATCGCATCCGCGCGTATGGAGTTCGCACAAGCGAGTACACGACCAGGTGCGCATCACTTGAAGAAGTGATCAGTGTTGTTGAGAGCTTCCAGTCGACGCGCCACACATTGCCCTTCGGAGTCGATGGGATGGTAATTCGCGTCGATCGCTTCGATCAGCAGGAAACCCTTGGATACACAAGCAAATCAGCCAGATGGTGCATCGCGTACAAGTACCCAGCGGAACAGGCAATCACAAGGGTCATCCAAGTGGATTGGCAAGTGGGCAAGAACGGCACGCTCACGCCGCGCGCAACGATGGAACCGGTGTTCGTTGCAGGAACAACGGTTCAGCATGCAACGCTTCACAACATCGATGAGATTCACCGAAAAGACATTCGTCTGGGGGATGTGGTCATCATCGAGAAAGCGGGCGAAATCATTCCACAGGTCGTGCGGGTGGTTGAAGATAAACGCACGGGTCATGAGCAGAAGATCGAAGCGCCGAAGAGGTGCCCGGCGTGTGATGGGCCGACCGAGAAGGAGGGGCCAAAAGTCTATTGTGTCAATCCGGAGTGTCCCGCCCAGTTCCGTGAGCGGTTGAAGTGGTTTGTCAGTCGTGGCCAGATGGATATCGACGGCATGGGCGAGAAACTCGTCGATCAACTCGTTGACCTCGGATTTGTCACACACTTTGCAGATGTCTTCGGACTCGTCAACCGCCGCGATGAGTTGGTGTCACTCGATCGGATGGGTGAGAAGTCAGCCGACAATCTCATTGCTGCCATTGATGAGGCGAAGGGGAGAGGTCTTGCGCGAGTGCTCGCGGGGCTGGGGATTCCGCACATCGGCAATGCCGCGGCGAAGACTCTGGCGCGACACTTTCGCAATGCGGATGAATTGTTGTCGGCCAGCCAGGAGAATATTGAACAGCTTCCTGACTTCGGCGCTGTAACCAGTGAGGCGCTGCATTTGTATCTTCAATCCGATGCCGGCCGCGAAACGTTTCAGCGCCTCGCGCAAGCGGGGGTCGATCTGAATTCCCATGGCTTCGGCGAGGGGGCCAGCAAGTCGGATTCTGCGTTTTCGGGCAAGACGGTTGTCCTGACGGGGACGCTCGAACGATTCGAGCGAAAGGAACTGAGTGAACTCCTTGAATCAATGGGGGCGAAAGTTGTCGGATCAGTTTCCAAGAAGACAGATCTCGTCATTGCCGGCGAGAGTGCCGGGTCCAAGCTTGAGAAGGCGCGTGCCTTGAACATCGAGATCTGGGATGAATCGAAGCTGCTTGAATCCCTGGAAATGTGAGGGCGTGGTCGTACGTGCAGAACATTGAGTTCAAAGCAGAATTGCGGGACATCGATCTCGCTCGCGCCCAGTGCCGCGCGAGTGGGGCAAAGCACCTTGGGACGCTTGAACAGGTTGATACGTACTACAAACTTCCGGATGGACGTTTGAAGCGCCGCGAAACGACCGGAGAACCGACCGAGTGGGTGTTCTATCACCGCTCCGATCAGTTGCGGCCTCGGCTATCGACATTCACCATTCTCTCGGATGAACAGGCGCGCACACGATGGGGTACGCATTCACTTCGAGACTGGATCACAGTTCGCAAGCGGCGAGAAGTCTGGATGCTTGAAAATGTGCGCATTCACCTGGATCATGTTCAGGGCCTCGGTCAATTCATTGAGTTCGAGGCGATGGTCAAGGTCCCGAGTGATATCGCGATGAATCATGACCGAATCACCGCTCTGCGCGAGCGATTCGGACCGGTGCTCGGTGAACCGATCGGCAAGAGCTACTCCGACCTGCTCGCCATCGACACCGATTCGCCCGCCTCCGACTGATCGGAACCTGGTGAAGGAAAGACAATCAATCCACGCCAGAGCAGCAGGCCGAGGATTGCGCAGAATACGATTCGATACCATCCGAATGCTGCTACGCCATGCCTGCTCAAGAACGCCACCAGCCATTTCACGGCGAAGATTGCGGAAACCATGGCAACCAGCATGCCCAGTAGGACTGGTCCGGTGCCAAGCGTCAGGAAGAGACTGGGTTCATCATCAACGACATCGAGAAAGATCTTGTAGACACACGCCCCGCCCAGGGTTGGCAGGCCGAGAAGGAAACTGAACTCGGCTGCCTGTCGCGGGCGCATACCGACCAGCATTCCACCCACGATGGTCATCATCGATCGACTCGTGCCGGGCCACATGGCGACACACTGCAGAAGACCGATGATCAGGGCCCGTCGCCAGGTAAGACTCTCGATGTCCACGAACGCTCGCGCGGAAGGTGATTCGCTCGACGATTGGTCACGAAAGTATGCTCTCTGCCACGGTCCGAGTGCAATCATGACCACGCCTCCGATTGCCAGAGCAGCAATCACCGGGCCGGGATGAAAGAGAAAGGTTTCGATGATGTTGTTGAGGAGGACACCTAAGACCGCCGCGGGAATGAACGCGATAAGCAGGTTGACGAACAGTTTTCGGCCGGATGGGTCGCGGCCGGCGAGTCCGCGCAGCATTCGCATGATTCGTGGCCAGTAGAGTGTCAACACGGCCAGGATGGCGCCGCCCTGAATCACAATCGTGAACGCATTCACTGCCTTGGTGGCCGATTCATCCTCATACAGGCCGAGAATGGACGCAGTGAGAATGAGGTGGCCGGTCGAGCTCACCGGCAGGTACTCAGTGATTCCTTCGACCAGGCCCAGAATGACGGCGTCGATCAATTGCACGGGTAGTCATGTGGATACGAGACTCAGGGCGAAGAGTTCATCGGCCCACCGGCCCGTTCGATTTGACCTGATTCAGGGGTTATCGGCAGAATCATTCTTGAATGGCGGCGACAGCCACGGCATGAGCGAACGAACGGTTTGGCCAGCACGCTCAATCGGGTGGTCAGCCGCTTGCCCTTGCTGTCGGAAGAACCACGGCGACCCCGCACGCGCATCCGCTTCCATGCGTTGAGCGAAACCGCCGCGTTGAATCTCATCCAGCAATGCACGCAAACGAGCTTTCGTGTGGTCATCGACTACCTTCGGACCGGCCTCGTAAGCACCAAACTCCGCGGTGTTAGAGATGGCGCGATACATACCCGCAAGACCTTTTGCATAGATGAGGTCCGCAACCTGTTTCACTTCGTGGCAGCATTCGATATATGCAATCTCCGGCGGATACCCCGCATCAACGAGCACTTCGAATGCCGCGGTGATGAGGGCTCCCAAGCCACCGCACAGGACTGCCTGCTCGCCGAAGAGATCAGTTTCGGTCTCGGTTCCAAAAGTCGTCTCGATTACACCCGCTCGCCCGCTGCCGATGCCGGCCGCCCAGGCGAAGGCCAATTCCCTTGCATCCTGATGGCGAGAATCTTGAGCCACCGACACCAGGGCAGGCAGTCCCAGATTGTGCACGAAATTGTCACGCAGCAGCGTGCCCGGCCCTTTCGGGGCCACAAGGACCGCTCCGAGATCCTGCCGAAGTCGAAGTCCTCCGAAGTGAATCGAATACCCGTGAATGAACCCGAGAGTCGCACCGGGCTGGAGTGATGTCTCGATCACGCCGTGGTAGAAGTCTCGCTGAATGTCGTCTGGAACCGCCATGATGACCAGGTCGCTCTGCGCTGCGGCGTCAGGGTGGGGGAGTACGCGAAAACCGAATTCACGTGCTCGCTGGCCGGCATCAGAACCATGGCGGGAGCCCACAATGACTGACAATCCACTGTCGCGGAGGTTCAAGGCGTGTGCTTCACCCTGATTGCCGAATCCGAGGACCGCGATCGTACGATTCCGCAGCGCCTCGATGGAAAGGAGCGACGGGTGCGATGACTGTCGATAGATAGTCAATGACATGCGGGGCAGGGGAAACTGAAGTGTGGTCTGACGGACTCTTTCCGAGAATAATATCCAGCTCATCGCGTACGACGGATCGGATGTGTTGATTCTGACTGGAGTGAATGCGTTGCGGGCCTGTGATGAAAGCGATCGTACGACCGAACTCTTTGCGCAGCACGGGCTCCGTTCGACCCGACAGCGCATCGCGGTGTATGAAGTGCTTGCCAAGTGTCGGCAACATCCGACGGCCGACGAACTTCATCACCTCGTGCAGACTGATACTGAGCCGATGAGTCTCGCGACGGTGTACAACACGCTGGAGGCGCTCTGCGAAGCGGGGCTTGCCCGCAAACTCGCGACGGTCGCCGGATCATGCCGGTACGATGCGGACATGTCTGATCACATCCATGTCCGGGTTCAAGGGACCGATGAGATTCACGACGTTCCGGAAGCGCTTGGCCGGCGGTTTCTTGAGCAGGTACCGACAGATGTCCTGCGAGAGATCGAGTCAACGCTGGGCGTGACCATCGCCGGAGTAAGCATTCAGGTCATCGGCGTGCGACAGTAATCGAGGTCATTGTGTCAGCGATTTGTGGTTTCTGGTGAAGTCCGAATTCCCCAGGACCGATATCTCCATGGCGGGTTCTCCAGTACGCCCCGGCCAGGAGATTCAGACATGCGACAAGTCCTTACCGAGCGCAGGCAACATGAGCGATTCACTCTGCCGGTGATGTACTCGCCGGTTCTTGTCACTCGCATTCGCGACGGTGCGATGCACTCATGCGAAGGGCATGCCTACGACATCAGCGCCGGGGGTTTACGGCTGGAGCTTGATGAGTCACTCGAGAAGGGCGAAATCGTCAATGTTGAATTGACGCTCCCCGTGCACTTGTCAGACGAACCCGGCACACTGCATTTTCTCGGCAGGACCGCATGGACGAACGATCGGGACGATGACCCGGGTCCGGTGCGATCGGCCATTGAGATTGTGCGCTTTTACGATGACGGCCGGGAGAAGCTCGTGCGTATGCTGGGAAGCGGGCATCTGTCTCGTGCCGCATGACATGCCGGTCTAGTTGGCGACGAGCAACTGAACAATCTCACTGATCGATCGATGATCCACATCGATCGTCCGCGTGGCGAGCGCGGCATAGACCGGCTCGCGTCGCACAAGAACTTCCGAGATTTCCTCAGCCACTTCCTTCCCGGTGAGACTCGGACGATCTGTGTTGGATTGAAGCAGGCGTTGCCGAAGCGTCTCGACCGTCGCCCGAAGCCAGATGATTCGGCACGCAGATTGACGAAGGGCAAGCAACCCCTTGTGAATCGCTGGCACTTGGGCCGCGCCGCCGCCTAAGGCCAGGACGCCACCGCTTGTGGCGGGCGAAGTTTCGAGATACGCCGCGAAGGCAGCCGCTTCCGCATCGCGCCAGGCCGATTCACCATCGGCATCCCAGATCTCGACGACCGACCGACCGCCCAGCCCTTCGCGGGCAAGATCGTCCAGATCTGAAAACGGAACCTGAAGTTGATTTGCGAGTTGTCGGCCGATCGTCGATTTACCGCTTCCGCGCATTCCGATTAAGAACACCGGACTCCTGGCGGCCGACATGGTCGCGCTCCGATATGGTCATCGACCGCGTCGGGGGAACGATGCAATCGCACGGCCCATACGGCGCTTACGGCTGATGATCTTGCGACCCTTACGGGTCTTCATCCGCGCCCGAAAGCCGACGTTGCGGCGGCGCTTCACATTGCTGGCTCGACGTGGATAGTGCATGGCGGAGTCTCGCGTCCGATGGCTGGCTCTGGTCTTCTCCCCGGTCGCACGCGCCCGAGCGAGGACAGAGGACCGCTAGCGTAGCCCGGTACCCCCGCCTGGGCTACCCGGCATGGGAAGGATTCCAGCCGGGGAGGCAGGTTTTGGTCACGATTGACTCGTTTCTTGTCGAAGAGTCTTGTACCATGGGCGTGGTTGCGTAGACCCCACTGTGTGAGTTTCACCGTTCCGTCATCATGCGCTCGGTACGGTCAAACCCACCCAGTTTGTGAAACACGATTGCACCGCGAAGGAGCAGTTGGTCGGCGCCGTGGTGGTTGCCACTGCGTCGGTGGAAACTGGGCTATGAAAATCGACGAGCTAGACCGAGCCGAGGAGGTCCTCGGGTACCAGTTCAAGGATCGTGAGCTCCTGCGCCGGGCATTGCGTCATGCCTCCTGCACGGACAACAAGCTCGACAGTAACGAGCGCCTGGAGTTTCTTGGGGATGCGATCCTGGGGATGGTGATCTGCGACTATCTCTACGAGCAGTTTCCACATTTGCTCGAAGGAGAGCTGACCAAGATCAAGTCCACGGTCGTCAGCAGAGATACGTGTGCTCGAATCGCACGTCGTCTCGGGTTGGATGTACTTATTGAGCTTGGTAAAGGAATGCGGAATCGAGGAGAGATCCCACGATCCCTCGCAGCCGGTGGGTTCGAGGCGGTCATCGGTGCGCTGTACCTTGAAGCGGGGCTGGAACGCGCTCGGATGTTCATTCTCGAACACCTCTCATCGCGTGTTCGTGCGGCATTCCGCTCCGGGCATCAGCAGAATTTCAAGAGTGTTCTGCAACAGGTTGCGCAGCAGAAGTTTGAAGCGCCACCCAGTTACGTCCTTCTCGATGAGAAGGGTCCGGACCACGCCAAGTGCTTTGAGATTTGTGTCGAGATCGGTGCGGAGCGCTTCCCGTCCAGTTGGGGACCATCAAAGAAGCACGCGGAACAGCAGGCAGCGCTCAATGCGCTCATTGCCCTGGAAGCGGCGATACTTGATGAGGATGGGGATGTCTTCCTGCTTGATCATCGAGGAAAGCGAATTCGCGATCACCTGCCGGACACTCCGGATGATGGGCGGGTGACGTCGGAAGCGGTCGCGTGACGACGTCGTCTTCTCGATTCACCCGGTAAACCAGTTGATCAGGAAGAAGTTGACGATGAGTGCTGAAATGAGGGCCAGCGCCCATCGCCAGCCATAATCGACGGCTGCGCGTTGCGCAGGTCGAACCAGTGCAAGCGAAGTCGCGAGGCGCGTGTTGGAATCGCCTCGACGTGCACCATCCTGAACGATCGCGATGATGACACTTGCATCAAATGGACGCAGGTTCATCGTCTTCGCTTCGCGCAGGAGTTGCTCGCGCCGCTCCGGTGTCAGAACCATGCCCTGCAACTGTGAACGTGTGCGCATGGCAAACGCCCAGCGCGGATCACGCGGATCAAGCTCTGTATTGCCGGCCGCGAGTCTGTTCTCCATCGCGACCAGGTCTGCCGGGTTGGGTTGCGCTGGCGGCCGGTCGCCCACCAGGCGAAGCGGCGGCCATGCGGCTGATTCAGCCATTGATCGACTCCCACCATTGAGAATTCCACTTCCTGATGAAAGTCTACCCGATGGTTCGTGCGAGGCCGGCAATTGACAGGTTCTGCCACACCAATTCGGGGGATTCGTAGCGGTTATCCGAGTGCGATTACCGATGCTGATCGAAAATCGGTATTCTGGACCCAGAACTGGTTGAACACTGCAGGCACACTCATGAAGGCAGGAGGTCCGCAATGCAGCGTGTTGTCACTCTCGGAGGAATCATCGTTCTGGCCGTCCTGACATTGGGCGGCTGTTCCGGAGAGTCTTCTACGGGTGGAAGTGGAACGCAGGGAACGAATGAGCCCGGAGTTCTGCCGCCGCCGAACAACATGCCCGTTGAAGGCGGCGCGAAAGAAACAGAAGAATCCGACGACTCCGATACTGGCAACTGATGGAGCCAGGGGTCGCGAATCGCGAATGAGTTCGCCCGCGTCGTAAGGGCCCTGCGGAATCAAGCTTCAGAGTGGGGCAGGTGTGGCCTTGTGCATTCGCACGACGGCTGCGTGGCGCGTACGCTTTGCACCGCCGATTGATCGCGAGTCTCGCGGTCATGCGTCACGTTGTGGAAGGAGAATGGGTCGATGGGTGAGATGGAAGGAAAGCGCGGACTGGTCGTGGGTATTGCCAATGACCGAAGTTATGCCTACTCGATCGCGGAAGCGCTCTTGAAACAGGGCGCCGAGGTGCTCTTCACCCATCTGCCCGGCGAGAAGATGGAACGCCGGGTCTCGAAGGCGATCGAGCAACTGGGGGTTTCATCTCCGTGGCTGCGACCGTTAAACGCTGCGAGCGATGATGATCTGGATCGAATCTTCGGCGAGATCGGGGACGAGTTCGGACAGCTCGACTTCGTCGCACACTCCATTGCATTTGCTGATAAAGACTGGTTGAAAGAGGGTGTGTTCACCGCCACGCCTCGCAAGGTGTTCAGCGAAGCGCTGGACATTTCTGCGTATACGTATATGGCGATGGCCAACCGGGCGCGGCCTCTGATGAAGCAAGGCGGTGCGATGATCTCCATGAGCTACTACGGGGCCGAGAAAGCAGTTCCGGGCTACAACGTGATGGGGGTGGCAAAGGCCGCGCTTGAAGCAGCGACTCGATACCTCGCCATGGAGTTGGGACCGGATGGCATCCGGGTCAATTCAATCTCGGGAGGGCCGTTGCGCACCATGTCCGCCCTGGCCGTTGGCGGTTTCGGAGAGATTCTCGACTGGATGGAGAAGAAGGCGCCGCTTCGACGCAACATCACCGGCGAGGAGGTTGGAGAAGCAGCGGCCTTTTTGTTAGGTCCAAGATCGGGTGGCATTACGGGTCAGGTCCTGTATGTCGATGCTGGATACAGCATTATGGGACTTTGAATGCTGCGGGCTTTGGGTGTCTGTTCGTGACCAGGTCGATGGTGTAACTCTGGGCAAGATCATGACTTTCTGCGGCATTCCCGCGGAGGAAGCCAAGCAACTGCTGGACGACCTCAAAACCCTGGCGGGCATGCAGAACCCTCTGGACTCCGGCGGGGATCCGCGCAAACTCCGCCGACGTATTTCCAAGGTCTACTGGTCCGCGTACGAGAAAGCGTATTTCAAGAATCGCGCGGCCAAGGGAGATGTCCCCAAGAATGTCCAACTCATGCTGGACTTTGGCTTCTTCGATGAGACCCTCCTACAGGACGAACACATTGCGGCGCTCTACGAATTGAAAGATACCACGCGTGCCTCCGCAGAGTATCCTATGTTTCGAGCGCAGGACTGGATCCACTTTGTGGCGGACCGCTCAGAGCAGCCGTCT
>CBFGRU010000013.1:0-24568 GCA_965651255.1 uncultured Phycisphaerales bacterium | reverse complement strand
GACCCGATAAGGGGTCGGAAGTCTTTTGATGGCCTTCTCGCCGGATGATTCGTGGGCGCTTTGGTGCCGGGGGCGGGGGGCGGATGGCCCTGGGGTGATCCCCCACGTTGCGTGAGCGAATCTTCAAGGGTGGTCAGCGGTGGGCGCAGAAGTCCGCCGCGGTGCGCGCGCTGGGGGTTGATTCTGCGTCGTAGCGATCGCTAACTTGCGCACTTTGTCATTCTTTTTCGGACACGCAAACCGCGCCGCGGTGGGTGTCGTTTGGTGCGCAAGAGTGTCATCACGTGCGACTGATCTCGAAGAATCGGCTGATTTTGGGTGGCGCGAAATCGGCGCGCCCAAATCTCTGAGAATTGGTGAAGATTCGGGAAAGTCTCGAAACCAGCGACTTACTTCTTCTTTTCCAGTTCCGTGAGGTACTTCTTCGCATCCCCCACGAGGTAGAAGCTGCCGGTGACACAGATGAGGTCGCCCCGGCCGACCGCGCGGGCGGCGAGGTTCAGGGCTTCGCCGATATCCGAAGCCACCTGCGACATCTTGCCGCTGCGTTCATTGAAAATGCGCGAGAGTTCTTCCGGATCAGCCGCACGCGGATTCTTTCGCGCCCTGGTGAAGATGACCTTGTCACCGCCGAGCGCCAGGCGATCGAGCATGGCCGGAACATCTTTATCATCGCAACAACCGAAAATCATCACGAGCGAGTCGTAGGGCACGTACGCGCCGATCGTTCTTACCAGCGTCTGCAGCGCGGCGGGGTTGTGTGCACCATCAACGAGAATGCGCGGACGATCCCAGATCAGTTCCATTCGTCCCGGGACTTTGGTGGTCGTCAGCCCGCGAAGCACTTCGGCATCGGGCAGATTGAAGGCACGCGATTTCAGGGCATCGATGGCCGCGAGTGAAACGCCGCAGTTCTGTGCCTGATGCTCACCGGGGAGCGGCACGGGAACATGTTCAAATCGCGTGGTCGGGCTGAACAGGCAGACACGCATCTCAGGACCGCGACCTGCACTGGCGCCGAATCGGAAACTGAACTCAATCTCCTTGTTCACGAATGACAATGGGCAGCCGACTTCCGTAGCGACTGCGCGCAGCGCTTCTTCGACTTCCGGCGCCTGTTCAACCGAGAGCGCGGGCACGCCTGGCTTGAAGATTCCCGCCTTCTCACGCGCAATCTCGGGCAATGTCTTTCCGAGAATATGCATGTGATCAAAGTCAATCGTTGTAATCACCGACACTTCCGGCGTGATGACGTTCGTGCAATCAAGACGACCCCCAAGCCCGACTTCGATGACCGCGAGATCAACGGCCTGGTCGAGAAAATGCTTGAACGCCACCGCGGTCATGAACTCGAAAAACGTCGGTTGAAACGGAAGCGTCGCGGTCGCGGCGGCAACTTCGCGCACGGCATCAGTAAACTCCGCCCGGCCGATGGGTTTGCCATTGATGACAATGCGCTCGCGAACATCGATGAGATGCGGGCTGGTGTATTCACCGACGGTGTAGCCGGCAGCGCGCAACATCGATGCGATCATGGCGACAGTCGATCCCTTGCCGACCGTTCCCGCGACATGCACGCTCTTGAAGCCATTCTGCGGGTTCCCAAGCGCCGACATGATCTGCGTCGTTCGGTCCAGCCGCATTGCCTTGGTATCAAGGCCGATTGCTCGCGCACGTTCAAAATCAACCCGGTCGTAGAGGAATTTGACCGCGTTCGGGTAGGTTGTGATATCAACCGCGGGGGACGCCGGGGTGGTCCGCGCGCCGCGGCTTGTCGTCTTGCTCATAAGGAATCGATCGTAGCGATCGCGCGCGCGCGATGCAATGATTCTCTCCGGCACGCTCTGAACAAAAGTGCTTACGATTCATCGGACCCGCGCTGCATGCGCGCTCAGTCCCTGATGTTCACCAAACGAACATGCCGAGCAGAGCAACGCTCGTTGCTGAAATCGCCCACGAATCAGGCCGCTTCATCGAGCGAGTCTTCGCTGTCACCCTCGGCTGCTTCCTTCCAGACTGCACAGGGCGCATCCGGTTCCTCGGTCCAGTCTTCCGCGCGGCCGCCCAGGTTCAGTTCCGAAGGCATCGTCTTGCGGTAGCCGAGTTTACGAATTACTTCCAGCACATCCGTCCAGGTTGGGAACGTCTTGCCGTTCACGCGCTTGAACGTATCGATCGCCATGATGAAGAGGAACTGCTCGGTGGTCATTTCCCCTTCTTCCGCAGCGCGAAGGAAGTCGGTTCGCCGGCGACCGGGGCCGCGACGGCGCTCCAGGCGGGTTCCATCTTCCTCTGCTCCACCCTGGCGATCCGCCAGATCTCGACGATCCAGACCGCTCCGGCGATCGACCACGCCATCCTGTGACCAGGTTGGTGATGACTTCTCCGGCTTCGACTTTGACATATCACTGCTCCGATCGATCTGGGCGATACACTTGGCAACGGCTCAATCCTCATCGGCCGATTCAACCCCCTGCTGGACCACCATTCCTGCCTTGTCTGAAGACACCTCCACCAAGCCCTCGTTCTTCAATGTCGCGGCCTTTCTGCTTGGCTGGGTCTTTCCGGGCTTCGGCCAGTGGGTTCTCGGACGTCGTCGCCGCGCACTCTTCATCGCGTCCGGCATTCTCGGCATGGTGCTCATGGGCACACTGGTCGGCGGGGTCGATGTCGTCGATCGAGATGAAGATCGCATGTGGTTCATTCCGCAGGCCCTCGTCGGGCCGGTTGTCTTCGCCATCGATCTGGCCAATCAGAACCTGCTGAAGACCGGTCGAGTGGGTGAGATCATCGCGTTCGATACCGATGACCGAAGTCTGCGGCAACTCCCGGTCAACGAGTACAAGAGCATCGGCCGGGTGAATGAGCTGGGAACGCTGTTCATCGCCCTTGCCGGATTGATGAACCTGTGTGTGATGTTCGATGCGGGCACCCGCGCGCCCGGCCCCAGCAATGAGCGCGGTGACCGGCGCCGATCACACCCCGATCGCCGGAAGCCCTCCGACCATTCTGGCGCTGCATCCCCGACTGCCTTATGAACCTCGCGAGCGCGTACATCCCGTTCATCACGCCGCTGAACTGGTTTCACGACACCTGGTTTCTGCTGGCGATCCCGATGGCGTTTCTGCTGGCCATGTCCTACAAGGCGATCCGCGTCCGCGACCTGAACCACTATTGGCGGCAGGTCGCGATCATGACCGGCCAGATTCTGCTCGGACTGACCCTTCTCGGGGCCGGGCTGTATGCAATCATCGAGTGGGTCGTACCTCACCTTCCGGTTTGAGCGACGTCGCGCACCCATTCAGATCCCAAATCATCTGCCTCGCGCGTCGATTCATTCGAGAAAGCTGACAAAACCGCAAAAGATGCTCCAGCTTCACCGACTTATCGACGATGGAGGAACAGATTCAAGGCGGTTCTCCGCCTTCTGACCTCAAGAATGGACTATCAGGGAGGATGACCATGACCGTCGCCTTCGTCTCAGCCCCGGCGAGAACGCTCGATTCACTCGATACTGCCTGGTCAGCATGGATGGCTGACCGATGCCCGGCAGCGCGAGAGAAGCTCGTTGAGCACTACCTCAAGAGCCACGTTCAGCCGCTTGTGACGCGATTTCGCTCACGGCTGCCGCAGCACATCGAACTTGATGACTTGATGCAGCAGGCCGCCTTCGGCCTGATGGAGTGTCTCGATCGATTTGAGCCGGATCGGGATATCAAGTTTGAGACATTCTCTGCACGGCGCATTGTCGGCGCGCTGGTTGATTATCTGCGCCGGGTTGACACGGTTTCACGGCAGTCACGGCAGGCCGAACGCTTGATGCGCCAGACCTGTGATCGATTTGAGAAGCAGCACGGTCGTGCGCCGAGCGATCGTGAGCTGCAGGGCGAGCTGAAGCTGGGCGAAAAGGCATTCAAGAGATTCCGCAAACATGCGAGCGTGCCCGCAACGCTGCCGTTGCCGTCTCGCCGCACCTCCGATGGCGAGAACTCCTCACTCCCGCTGGTTGATGTTCTCGAACGTGAGCAAGGGTCACACCCGGATCGATCGATGGAGCAGAACGACCTTCGCCTCTGGCTGCTGGCCGGCCTGACGCGCGAAGACAAGCTCATCATGACGCTGTATTACTTCGAGGGACTCACGCTGCGCGAGATCGGCATCACGCTCGGCATCAGTGAATCGCGCGTCTCGCAGAAGAAGGATGAGATTCTCAAATCACTCCGAGATCGAATGAGTCGCGATCAGCGACTCGTGGAAATCGACTGCCTTTGACGCATCTTCATCATTGACACAAAAAAGAAAACGCCCACGCACTCCGGCGTGGGCGTTTCTTATGACTCAATGTTCGAGAGAACCTTATGAGTTCCACTTCGTCAGGGCAGGACCGGTGTAGTTCGCCAGCGGACGAATGATGCGGTTGTTCGCGTGCTGTTCCAGGATATGGGCGCACCACCCCGAAACGCGGCTGGCCACGAAGATGGGCGTGTACTGCGGGACCGGGATTCCCATCGTGAAATACGTCATGCCGCAGGGGAAATCGACATTCGGATGAATGTTCTTTTCATCCAGCATGACCTTCTGCACGCGGTCGCCGATGTCGAACCACTTCTGACATTCGGGCTTGTCCTTCGCGAGCTTGAGACCCCATGATCGGAGAATGCCCGCGCGGTGGTCGCCGTTCTTATAAACACGATGTCCGAAGCCCATCAGCTTTCGCTTCTCATCGAATGCCATGTGCATCCAGTCTTCAACGCTGCCGTGACCTGCGGAAACCCACGCATCAATCTCGCGCAACATTTCCATGGCCATCTCGTTCGCCCCGCCGTGCAGTGGTCCCTTCAGGGCGCTGATGCCACCGCACACCGCTCCGTGCATATCGCTTTCTGTTGACGCGATGACACGGCAGGCAAACGTTGATGCGTTGAAGTCATGCTCCGCATACAGAATCAGCGAGACATCCATCACCTTGGCCGCTAGCTCGGATGGCTTCTCCCCCGTCATGCACCAGAGCAGATTGGCGGCATGGTCAAGCGATGCATCGGGCTTCACCGGGGTCTTGCCATCGCGCGACATCTGGCCGAAGCCGATGATCGTCGGAATCTTGGCCAGCAATCGTTTGGCCTTGCGGAGTTCTGCCTCCGCGGAGTTGTCTTCACACTCGGGGTCCACATGGGAGATCAGAGAAACTCCCGTCCGAAGGATGTTCATCGGGTGCACATCCGGCTGACCCGCCCTGGTCTGCGAGATCTTTCCGATGATGTCAAGAATCCCCTGATCCACCGCGCGCTCGGCGATGAGTTCCTGCTTGAACGTGGACAACTCCGCAGCAGAAGGTTTGTGCCCGACGAGCAGCAGAAAGGCCACCTCTTCAAACGTGGCGTTGGCCGCGAGATCGGCGATCTCATAGCCGCGATAGATCAACTGAGTTTGATTGACGGCACAGATCTGCGTATCGCCGACCGTCTGGCCAGCCAGACCGCGCGTGTCCTGGGGTTTCGGGGCTTTCGCTTCAGTCGTCGCACTCATGGGGTTCACCGTTGGATCTGATGGAAAAGGGAAGGAAACGTGGATTGATATCGTAGCGCAATCGACGTTGGAAAGGCGTGTGGCCACTTCTCGCCGAACTCCGGCCAAGGCCTCTGGCAGGACCCGCCCCCATCCGGGAGAATACTCCGGTGAACTGCCCGAACTGCACTGCCCCTCTGCCGCTTGATCGCGTTGACCGCACCGCAATGTACGTGCGCTGCGATTCATGTCACACCCCGGTGCGGTTGACGGCACTCGATCCCCCCGTGGCGGTTGAGACGGTGTTGAAGCCGCGCATTGACCGCCCGACCGATCTCATCATCAAGCGTACGGACGATGCGCTGTTGATCTCGCAATCAATGGTGAGTGTGGGAAGCTTCGGCGTGGCGGTGTTCATTGTGGTCTGGCTGGGAATCCTGGCAGCCATCGGAACGGTCGCCGCGCAGATTGCGCCGGCAGGATTCGTGACGGTCATCGTGCTGGTGATGGCGACATTCGGCATCCTCGCACTTGTGAAATCACTTGGTGGATCGGTCCAACGGCTCGACATCAGGGTTCATCCGAACGTATTGACCGTGCAACAGCGCGGCGTGATTCCCGGACCGATCATTCGTGTGGCACGAGAGAGCATCCGCCAGTTCTGGGTGGAGGAGGACTTTTCCTCACCTCTTCGTGGGCATTCGCACCAAGACCAACCCGTCGCTCGATACGCGCTGAATGTGCTGCGCAGTGATCACACGAAGCGCCGACTTGCGACGTTCGCTGATCGCGACACCGCGCTTTACCTCGAACAGGAGATCGAGCACTTCCTCAACATCAGGGACCGACCGGTAAAGGGAGAGGTTGGTACGTGATGCGCACAAAGATCGAACTCGTCCGCGGAGACATCACACGTCAGCCCGATCTGGATGTTATCGTCAACGCAGCCAATGCGATGCTCCTGCCCGGCGGCGGCGTTGCCGGCGCGATTCATGCGGCGGCAGGACCCGAGCTTGAAGAGGCCTGCCGTGAACTGGCCCCGATCGAGCCGGGCGAAGCAGTCATGACGCCCGCATTTCATCTGCCGAACCGGTACATCATCCACTGCCTGGGTCCGGTGTACGGCGACGATGAACCCGCAGCCGAACTGCTCGCGGCCTGTTATCGCAACGCTCTGCGGCTGACGGCTTCGTTGGAGTTACTTTCGATCGGATTCCCGGCCATTTCGACCGGCGTGTTCGGCTATCCGCTGCGCGAAGCCGCACACGTTGCGCTGCGCGCGGTGCGTGAGGAACTTCAGGGACCGACAACACTGTCGCTGGTTCGTTTTGTTCTCTTCGATGATTCGGCGCTGACTGCGTTCCGCGAGGCCGAAACCTGCGAATAATCGACCATGGCTCATCCCGAATCCGCATCATCGTCACCATCCCTGGATTCATCACTCAGCAATGAAGTGACGGTGAACGACATTGTCCAGGCGCGAGAGCGGATTGAATCCGGGGTGCCCGTAACGCCCTGCGTTGAATCGCTCGCGCTTTCAGAATTGTGCGGCTGCACGGTCTTTGCCAAACTCGAGTACCTCCACCGGACGGGCAGCTTCAAAGAGCGAGGCGCGCGGAATGCGCTCATGCTGCTCAACGATGAACAACGGAAGCGCGGCGTCATTGCGGCCAGTGCCGGCAATCATGCGCTGGCGCTGGCGTTTCATGGGCGCGACCTTGGCATTCCGGTGACGGTGGTCATGCCGACGTTTGCACCGATGGTCAAGCGCAATCGCTGCCGACAGATGGGTGCAACCGTTCTTCAGCATGGACGTCACATCATCGAAGCCCGCGAAATGGCCGATGAACTCGTTCGTGCGCAGGGTCTGACGTACATCCACGGTTTTGATGATGCAGCCATCATTGCCGGCCAGGGAACACTGGCGCTGGAGGTGCTCGAACAGGTTCCCGATATCGACGCGATCGTGGTCCCGATCGGAGGGGCGGGATTGATTGCGGGCGTTGCGCTGGCCCTCAAAGCGCGGAACCCCGAGATTGAGATCATCGGTGTCGAGCCGGAGAATTGTCCCTCGTTCCGTTGCGCACTTGATGCAGGCAAGCCCGTCCCGGCGCCGACTCTTCCGACACTGGCGGATGGACTTGCGGTGCCCACGGTTGGACCTCGTTCGTTCGCGATTGCGCGCTCTCGTGTCGATCGGGTGGTGCTGGTCAACGAAGAGCAGATTGCGCTGGCCATTCTGCGCCTTGCTGAGTTGGAAAAAGGCGTCATCGAGGGCGCTGGTGCAACGCCTCTGGCTGCGTTTCTGTCCGGGCAATTGGATGACCTCCGTGGCCAGCGCATCGTCCTTTGCCTGTGTGGTGGCAATATCGATCCGACGATCCTCACCCGCATCATCGAGCATGGGCTGGTGGTTGATGGGCGACTCTCGCAGTTCACCGCCATTATCTCCGACCGGCCCGGGGGCCTCGCCGAGTTTGCGCACACCGTTGCCTCGACCGGCGCAAGCGTGAAGCAGATTTCGCACGAACGTGCATTCCACGATGCGAACGTGTTCACCGTTCGTGTTGTCTGCACCGTTGAGACCGAGGACTTCGCGCACATCGAACGCCTGCATCAAGCGCTGGCGGCAAAGGGAATCGCCATCGTCGATCGGCCCACGCGAACGTGAACGGGGTCATGCCCGGCGATTGTCTGGAAAGTTCCACTGCTCGCCCGGGGTGTACTCGAGCAATGCGTAGAGATCTTTTCGCGTCTGCATGTCAGGGAGCAGACTCTCAACGCTGCCTTCGCGCTTGAGGGTCTCGAGACCGCGGATCACGTGCCCCATCGCCAGGCGCATCATGCTCAAAGGATAAATCACCAGCCGATATCCAAGCTCCTCGAATCGCTGAACGGGAATCATCGGCGTCTTGCCGAACTCCGTCATGTTCGCGAGAAGGAGGCCCGGCGATTCCTTCGCGAAACGCGCGAACTCGTCTTCGGACTGCAACCCTTCCGGGAAAATCATGTCGGCACCGGCTTCGCGGTAACGGTTGGCTCGATCAATTGCATCGTCGAAGCTCGTCACACTGCGTGCATCGGTGCGAGCAATGATCATGAAGTCATCGCTCAACCGGTGCTTTGCTGCGGCGGCCACTTTGTCTGCCATGTCACCGGCAGGGATGAGAGACTTTCCATCCAGGTGGCCGCAACGCTTGGGAAACACCTGGTCTTCCAGATGCATTGCCGCTGCCCCCGCGCGTTCGTATTCGATTGTCGTCCGAATGACGCACTCAACCTCGCCGTATCCGGTGTCAGCATCAACCACGACCGGGAGATTGCTGGCCTGAGTGATCTCACGGATCGTTCGAGCCATTTCCGTCAGCGTAATCAGCCCGATGTCCGGGTACCCGGAAACGTTCGCGGTCGCGCCGCCGGAGATGTAACACGCCTTGAAACCAGCGCGAGCAACGGCGCGAGCGACGAGCGCATTGAACGCGCCGGGACACATGACCGCCCCTTGCGCAAGCGTTTCACGAAGTTGGGAGGCATGACTCTTGGGCATCCGATCACTCATGGTTTGCCTGAAGGGGTCTCGCACGGGCATCGACACGATCGATGCACCGGGGGCGGGTTGCATCCCATCATAGGGATTCGAAGAAGCGATTCCGGAAAATCGCGATCAAGCGCCGCCCGGGAATGTCCGATAGCTCCCGTGGAGAGTACGCCATGACTGTCAGCCCCTCATCCCGACAGCGGCATGAAAAGCTCATGCGTCACGCGGCATCGGCGCGGGGCGACCTGGCGCCCAACTCGGGCAAGGCAACGCGCCGCCGTCCCGCCTTCATCATTCTGCTGGCGGCGTGTGTATTCATGCTCGTCGTCGGTGTCACACTCAGACACCGCCGCTCCAATGCCGAGCCGGCCTCCATAGTTCAGGAGCGAATCTCCATCATGGTGCTGGAGGGCGCCTGGATGGGGGGACTCTTCATCAAAGCAGAACGGATTGATCGCCTGGACGGGGCGCTGATCAACTTCCGCGCGACCGCAGAGAACGTACTCCTCACGGCTGATCGTGCCCTGCCGCTGGTCAATGCAGAGGATGCATCACTTTCATTCGACCTGTCGAACGTCATCCTGGTCGGCGCGAGCGAATCGTCCGACGGCACGTTCCGCACTCTTGAATCGCATCGACTCGGCCCGTTCCCTCTCTCGATCCGGGTCAAGGCCGACCCGCCTCAGTTGGATGCAACTGACCTGCTGCGTGAGTTTGCCGAGGTCCCAACCGAGCTTCCGTTCCGGTAGTTCAAACAACCCTTCCGATCAATCATCGGCGGAGAGTTGTCGCACACGGATGCGATCCGTCGCGTGGCCATTGGAATCACGGATCGCATCGATCAGCAGAACGCCGTCCAGTTCATGACGATCGAGCATTTCATCGAAGCGAACGCGGCCGTTCGCGCTTTCGCGCTGCATGAGTTCCAGCGCGAGCCGTGCATCGGATTCCAACTCCACATCACCTCGCTTCAGAATGAACCCGCGTGCTTCGTACTCTTCGAGTGTCCGCTCAATCCGGGCACTGATTTCATCATCCGTAAGCGGCTGATTCATCACCACCAGCAGCGAACGACCCTGGCCGAGAAACGCTGAGTCAGATGCTGAAGGCACCGCCGGAACCTCGGGTGTGTACAAGTGACGGGTGACATCCGATGGCTTTTCCCGGTTGGGGGCTTCGACCCAGATCAGGCCGGCGACTCCGAAGGCCGCCATCACTTCATCAAGCGCGCGAATTGATTCCTTTGAGTCACTTTCGGCATCGATCAGAAGAGATCGCAGATCCAGATCATCGCCTTCGACTTCGATGAGTGTCGTCACAAGGCCAAGATGCTTCTGCGCAAAAGTGACCAGCTCCGAACTCGTTGTTCCCGGGTGATCGTTCATCACCAGCACACGACCTGAATCCGCGAATCCGCGGCGACTCTGCGCATCGGGGCGGGTTGATCGAATCAACGTTGGCTCGAACCGAACGCGCCCGTTTCGACTCCCGCGGTCCTTCAGGTAATACACGCCGTAAAGCTCAAGGTCTTCAAGCACCGCTTCGAGGGCAGCATCATGCTCGCGCGTCCGTCGTGCGTTCCACTGCTGAATGAGTGGAAGCAGTTCCGAGGCGTGCGCAGACTCCGCCAGCCGTACGTCGTAGCCCCGCCGGCGCTGATTGGCCACGTGACGCACTGCTTCGGCCAGTACAGCTTCATCATCAACTCGTTCACTGTCAATGACGGCAAAGACGCGCAGCCCGTTCTGCAACGTATCGTGGCTGACAACCTCGGCTGATGAATCGCTGACGCCGTCACGAATGGAACCGATGACAAACGCTGCCGTCAGGATTCCGCCAAGGAACAGGACACTCAGGATGCCGATGAAGATGCCCGGCTGGCGCTCCGCCGGATGGCGCAACCGCGCGTGGCGATGGTCGCGCACCCGTCGGCGCATCGCTTCCGCCCGCGCGCGTGCTGCCGCAACCTGCTCATGGGCCTTGCGACGCGCATCGCCGCGACGCTCGACATTCTCGCGCGCAACATTACCAAACGTGTATTCCGTGGCTGGCGCACTCAAGCCGTCATCTTCAACGGCGTATGCACCGGTCCACCAATTCGTCACCCGCAGCCGAGGTCGGCGCGCTTTCACCGATGTTCCGCCTGCTGCACTGAACGCAGCGGCTGCTCCGCCGACCGCCGGACCTGCTGCAGCCGGTTGTGGTCGCGGTGAATTGGCTGCCGCTGCCCACGCCGCGCCAGCCGGATCCTGATCATCGCCGTGATCGTCAAAACGGTCCGCGTCCTGCGCATCGCCACCCATCGAAGGAAGTTGGCCGGGCTTGACGCCAAACGGGTTCGACGATCTGGCCACCACCCGCAGGTCCGCCAGCAATTCTTCCGCCGATCCGTATCGTTGCTGGTAATCCGCCATTGCGCGGCGAACGATCCACTTCAGCGCCTCCGGACTCTTCTTTGTAAAGGCACTCAGTCCGCCGTGCGCGGGGAACGTGTTCTCGAGCAGGAAGTACAGGACGGCCCCGACGGCGAAGACATCGAATTTCGCGCCATCAACCTGATGCACCCGCACCCCGCGCAGCGCCTGCCGCACCATCTCCGGATCGCGGAAGTACTCGGTGCCGTGCGTGGTCAGGGTCATGGCGCTTTGCAGCGGCGTCACAAGTCCCAGGTCAACCAGGTGCGCCCGTCCATCATGCACGATGACATTCTCGGGTTTCACATCCTTATGCCAGAATCCCCCGCGGTGGTACGCCGAGAGCGTTCCCGCGAGGTCGATGATGTACCCAACCCCTTCGTTCAGTTCCTTCAGGCCAAGCCCCTGCGCCGAGGAACGTGCATGCAGTTCGCGCGTAACGATCGCGAGGTGATCTCCCGGAATGTACGGCATGACATAATGGAACCGGGCGGGGCTCATCCCGTGCTCGATCACGTGCCCGAGTGCTTTGGCGCATTCCAGTGCACGACTTTCGCGGACGATCTGCGGCAGACTGGACCCGTCCGTCAGGGCGAAGCTCTTGATCACCACGCGATCGGGGATGTCCGGGATCTGCTTTCGCTTCTCGGCGGTGGGTTCCGCGACATACAGCTTGCCGCCCGACCCCCCTGCCCGAAGTGAACCGACGATCGTGTACCCATCGAACTGGCCGGTACGACGAGTCGGTGTATCACGGCCCGGCGCACCTTCCATGACCTCCGGCACGCGCTGCTCCAGCCCTTCCAGCAGGCCATGCAACATCACCAGTTGAAGCGGGCGACGAATGATGGCGCGATACAGGCAGGCGAAGCCGATTCCGCACTCACGCTGCGCGTTGTCCGCAAAGTGGCCAGCCGCTGACCAGCGGCCGATCACCACGTTGAGCAGTGAGAGCATCGCGAAGATCAGGAAGACCGGAATGCCGCCGACGAACCGGATGATGTCTCCCAGCGTGCCGAACAACCAGTTGGCCACGTGGGCGATGAACCAGCCGATGCCGCGGAAGGTCGCACCGATGGCCCAGCCGATGCCACGAAAGAGTGGTACCAGGACAAAGACGATCACCAGCACCGTGACCGCGATGGCAACGATGGAGCCGATTACGACCGCAAATGGGGCGATGGCCATTGGTGACCCTCCCAAAACCCTTCCCAAGCGACAGGAACCCGCGACACACGCCGGCCCTCATCAGAAAGATTGGGAAGCCGCGGCTTCATCTTCCATCACCAGCCGGTTCTGCTGGTGGTAAATCTCCGAAATTGCTTCGTCGAACAGCGCATCGTCGCTTCCGAGTCCTGCCTTCTCTGCTTCCTTGGCCTCTTCTTCCGTGAATGAATAAGTGCTGATCGTCTCGGACAAGCGCGACCGCAGCAACTCGCGAATCTTCTGAAGGTAACGACTCACGGTCGGCTCACTTACCCCGAGCTGTTCGGCCACATCCTTGCCGGACTGCCCATCAAAGATTCGCATCCGAAAGACCTGAAAGGTGACAAAGTCCGCCTCCTGCTCGACCTTCCGAATCGAGGCGTACACCTTGGCGCGGAAAATGCTGGCCTGATACACCTCGTCGGCCTCGACGGTGGCACCCGCCATAAAGCGGTCATCCAGCTCCATCGGGCGTTTGCCGGCCCCGCGTTTCTTGGCCATGCGCCGATCAATCTCATCGCCCAGCGCATGCTTGGCGATGGAGAGCAGCCAGGTTGAGAATCGTGCCCCCCGGTTCGGATCGTACCGCTCGATTGAGTCGGAGAGGGCTGCCAGCGTCTCCTGAGTGAGATCCCGAATCGTTTCCACCCCGACCCGACCGCGGCCCCACTTCGTGAGTTGGGCGCGAAGGACCGGGCCGAAGATCTCCCACAACTCGAACCACGCCGCCTCATCGCGGGCGCGCAATCGAGCCACAAACCCGGTTGTCAGCGTATTCAGACTCGATCGTCGAACGTCAGATGCCATGCTCAGCCCCTCTGTTGGAGGTGGAGGCCAGCCGCACGCATCGGTGCGGCGACCGCGAATCGCCCTGTCTGGACAAAGTGTACGTCACGAATCCGGGACGTCGGATGTCTTCTTCCGGGGAGTTCCGGGCATCCTGGGTATGACGTTCTTCGATCCAGCATGCGGCCCGGATCGAGAAGTTCAACATTTCTTTCGGAACTGAAAAAAGACGACGGGACCTCCGAACAAGTCTGATGGACCGGGAAGGTCCAGCGGACCTGTTGGAAAGCACCACTGACTTGCGATCCGGCGTTCACCGGACGCGGCAAAAGGAAAGGACATGACCATGTGCTTGACTCGAGGACTCTTCAGACTGGCGCTGATTGGCGGTCTGGCCGCGGGCGGAGCCGTACTTCTCATCGGCCCCGAACACGTGACCGCCGGTCTTGCCCAAATTCGTTCCCACGCACGACAGGCCGTCGACAGCATGATCGACGATCCCGTTGCGCTGCGTCACCAGTTGCAGACCTTGGCGGGCGAGTATCCTGAGAAGATCGCATCTCTGCGGGGCGAACTCGCGGAAGTCGATCGCCAGATCGCGCAGCTCGAACATGACTCCGCCGTCGCCCAACGTGTTGTCGCCAACACGTCGCAGGACATCAGCGACCTGAAGAACCTCATGGCCCGTGCCAATGATGCTTCAGCGGACGGCCGGCATGTCGTGGTCGTCTTTGACACGCGACGTCTCGACGCTGCCGATGCACAGCAGGAACTGCGCCGGATCCAGCGGATTCGGGCCGATTTCCAGGAGCGCAGCGCAACGTCGGAGCAACACCTGGGCTACCTCAGCCAGCAGCGTACTCGCCTTGCATCCATGCTCGATAAGCTCGTGACCGAGCAGCAGACGTTCGAGCAGCAGATGGCTGCAATTGATCGGAAGATCGATGCGATCGCCCGCAATGAGCGACTGGTCGAGCTGATCAAGGAACGCGAATCGACCCTGGCTGACTTCGAAACCCGGTACCGCTCAACGACGCTCAATCAGCTGGAAGGCAAGCTCGCGGAGTGGCAGGCACGAGTCGATGCAGAGTTCCAGGTTCTCGAAAGCAAGACCTTCGCCAAGGACTACGAAGATGCTGCTCGCTGGGAACTGGAAGCCGAGCGTCAGGTTGACGAGTTCGGCAATCAAGTGGAGACCAAGCCCACCAGCGTCGAAGACGATCTCGTCTCCCTCCCCGCTGGCGAAGAATCGCTCGCACAGGGCCCGATCGTGATCCGCTCCGATCGCTGACTTCGACCGTTCTCTCTTCTCATCGGGTATCTTCACCCGTGCAACGCCGCGTTCATCTGAGCGCGGCGTTGTTCGTTGTCCGGGAGAATCACCAGAAGCGTCCCATCAGGCCTTATTCAAGATTGTTCAATCGACCGCAATCTCGAAGAAGAACCGCGATGGTTCGTCCGCCCGTCGATGCCAGACCACTCGCAGATTGTGCGGCCGAAGGTGGTCCGTGCGAATCTCCGCGGGAGTGGGGTGCTCCTCTTCCAATCGACGCTCTCGGAATGAATTCGTTCGTCTTCGCGGTTTCTCAACGATGAACACCGGCTGCTGCTTGGCCAGGTCATCCATCGGAATCTCGAACAGCGAGGCGTCGCTTGCTTCGTAAACCGAAACGATGCCGTGCTGCTCGATTGAGTACTTGAAGCCGATCTCCTCAAGCTTGGCGCGCATCTCATCAAAAGTGGCGGGGTATTCACCTCGCTGCTGCAGTTCATTCAGACCCGCAGCCAGGAACTCGGCCCGCTCAAGGGCCGTCAGAAACGCGCTCGGTTTGGCTTCGCGCACGAACTCCGCCCATCGACGCTCGAACGAGGTCAGGTCCGCGTTGCCGAACGCCTTGATCCAGGCATCAAGGGATTGATTGCCCATGTTCAGGAAACGAAGGTACCGTTCAAATGCTTCCTGATAGCGGCCACCATCTCCATACACCAGGAAGTGAACCATGGACCATGCTTGCTGATATTGCAGACGCGCGTTTCCGCTCGTCACATTCGCGTTCCACGCCTGACCGGAAAGTGTCAGCATCGTGCGGAACGGGATGACTTGATTGTTCTCAATCGCATCCCGCAGGGCCTGCAGCGTGCGCGGACTGCTCTGGCCGATCACCAACTCATTGCCAACCACCACGCCTTCACCAAAGAACTCGGCCAGCCCTTCATTCGCCCAGACCGGCAACTCGCCACCAAAGAGTGCGAAGGCGACCTGGTGAAACCCTTCGTGCTGGATCACATGTTCAACGCGGCGGCGCGGGAGCCCTTCAGTCCAGATCGCGAGGCCGTTGCCACGCGGGTTGACGAAGAACATGCCGCCCGACCCGGTTCCATCGATCCCGAACTGCGATTCCAGCGTGCGCAGATAGTCATCGCGCTTGGCGAACAGATAGACGTTCAACGATTGTGGCGCGCGCTGACGCAAGGAACTGAGGCGCTTCACGTAGGCGCGATACACAATGTCAAGATGTCGCGCGTAAGCGCGCGTTTCATCTTCAGTAAGATCCGTGTGAATGAGGTAGTGATTGCTCCGGATCACCTGCATCCGCTGATGCCACGGAGCGGTGATCGGCAATTCATCCTGCGCCACCGCAACTGAAACCAGCAGTGGACATGCAACCACAAAGGTCAGGATGAACAGACACTGTCGAATCATCATGCGAACCATTCTACAAGCCAAACTCAGGTTGCAGACCATTGATTTCGTCGAATGGGGGCCGGGGGAGCGATACTGCAATTGATTTGTCCGGCCGACACATGCGTTGCCCGCCAAAGAAAACAGCCGGACGAACAAGTTCGTCCGGCTGTTTTCGGGGAGAGGAGGGAAAGCTGTTGATTCAACGTTTCGGCGGCGCGATTTGTTCGCGCTGTTCATCCGAGAATTCTGTGATTGGTCGCTCCCGGGTCGTCTCGGGCTCCTGATCGCCGGTGGCATCCGGCGGGTCGAGTACGAGCACCGCCAGATCTTTTCGGACAAGGACGACCACTTCACGGTGTGCCGCCAGCGCCGCACGCAAATCGGGCCGGGTCTGGACCAACTCGAACCAGGCCGGAGAAGCAAACTTCACCGTGAGAATCTCGGTCTTATCGGTCAGCTCCGAATCAGCCAGCAGCCGTCCGATTCGGTGATACGTGCGCCCGCCGATCGTGCGGATGCGCAGGATTGATTCGTTCAACCTCGCTTCATCAAGCGATTCAAGCTGGCGAAGATCTTCGCGAAGTCTGGCAACCACCGTGGCTGCCTTGCCGCTGGCTTCGTTCATGGCACGCTCGGCCTCTTGCAGCGTGATGCCCAGATCACGATCATCGCCTGCCTCGAAAGTGATCCCATCGCTGCCCCGGACGCCTCCACCGCCCCCCGAAGGTGCACTGGGCGCACTGGGCGCGATCAAGAGCAGCCGCTCGCCCGCACGGCGGTCGAACGCAACCGCGGGCCGGCCGAGGTTTGGATGCCGCTCCGGCGCCACCAGCCAACTCGTGTAGGGCGTTTGAATGCCGTACTTCTGCGACAGCGCGACGACCTCTTCGATCATTTCCACCTTCTCACCGTGACGGCGAATCTCATCGAGCAGAAACGCGATCTTCCGCCCTGCCCAGAGCGCGGGGATGTATTCAGCCGATGATTCGTGTGCGAAGGCGACGTTCGGCCAGATGTATTCAACCACTTCACCATGTCGCCGGGCGGTCAGCTTGACCGCACCGGTTGCGGGCGTCCGGAATTGACCGGCCACGATCAACTGCTGTCCATGGTAAAGATCGTTCAACGAGATCGGAAACTGTTCCGTCGCGCCAATCGCCGGCAGCGTCAGCTCCAACTGGGTCAGGACGGGGCGACTGATGATGCTGAAGAAATCGCCCAGAACGAGTTCCAGATCTTCACCCGGCTGCACATAACTCGGGCGCCCTCGGTACTCACCCGCCAGGGCATCGAGAAGATGCGTGTTTACATCATGCCCGACACCGAACGGGAAGATTCGCAGACGGGCATCGTCCTTCACTGAACCCGCCACCGTCTTCAGAATCTCCGGCGGCTGACGATTCCCCTGGCCGTCGGTGAGGAAGACCAGAACGTACGGTCGTTCCCCTTCCCCCCGTTCCTCGCGCAGCGCGAGCGCCTTGATGAGCGCATCGGTGATGTTCGTTCCCCCCTGCGCGGTAAATCCATCCACAAATGACGATGCTTCCTTCTTTGCTTCATCGGTGGCCGCACGGAGCTCCCCGGTGAAGGTATCGACACCGGTTGAGAACCGCACGATGTTGAAGCGATCCGCTTCATTCAACTGGGTCAGGCAGTACTGCAGCGCCCGCTTGGCCTGGGCAAGCTTTTCGCCCGCCATCGAACCGCTGGTATCCAGAA
Organism: uncultured Phycisphaerales bacterium; assembly: GCA_965651255.1. Taxonomy (GTDB): domain Bacteria; phylum Planctomycetota; class Phycisphaerae; order Phycisphaerales; family SM1A02; genus CBFGRU01. The sequence continues at coordinate 6,714 of CBFGRU010000013.1, read as the reverse complement.
CGAAGACCACATCCTGCGGCTCGATCGACTCATCAGGCCACAGTTGCTTCGGGGTCAGAACCATGAGGAAGTGGCCCGGCTGGTCTGACTCCGGCCGATAGGCAACCACGCTCAGGCCGAGATCACGTTCATCAGTCGCATAGAGCAACAGGAAGTCCTTCTCAAGACTCCCACCGGCCATCTCGTATGCGACCTTGGCCTTCTTCTCACCGTCTCGCACGATTTCAACTGAGTGCGTCGGCGACCAGATGCTCTTGAGCGCTTCGTTCGTCGCCAGATCAAGTTCAAATCGAACGGTGCCGAACGCGCGGCCGTCGGTCGCGCTGGTCTTCAACGGGTAGTGGTAGCCGCGCATGCCGCTGATCGGGCGGCAGACCTGCTGATACGACACCTCGATCGTCGTCGTACTCTCAGGTTCAATCGGAAACACGCGCATACGAAGCAGCCGCCGACCGATGAATTCAATCAGCCCCGGATCGCGTGATTGCGCGACAATTGATTCGTAGATCTGTCGTGCTTCGTCGGCGGGGAGAACCTCTCCCTCCACCATCTTCCCGTTGAAGCTCATCTTGAAGTCGGTGAGATCGGCATTCTCCGGCAGCGGGAACACGTACGTCCCTTCTAGGCGCTGCTTGCTGTCGTTCCGGAAGGTCTGCGTGAGTGTCGTCAATGCGACATGGTCGCGAATCGTCGTGCGCACGAGGTGATCTTCGATCCGCAGTGGTGGCAGCGAACGATCACTGGGAACCAGCAATCCTGACCCGTGGGCTGGAAGGGCGGGTGTGATGGACAGGACGATGAGACAGATGCCCACCAAAGATGCGAAGCGACGGTGAACAACCGATAGAGTTCGTGAAACCATGTCATCACTCCTTGCGACCCGGGATGTGCGGCCTTCTCCTCTATCAATGACGCATGCCGTGGTTGATCCTTAGCCCAAAGTCACATTTTCCGCCGCGATCAGGAATCACACCCCAACAGAACTCGCCGTTGGAGCGTATGACTCTCATGAGGTGGCGAATCGCCGCACGATGAGCCGACCGGATACGATCAATCGGTCAGTTCATCGTGCCTCCAGAATCGAGGTCCAATGCAACCCGATACGCTCGCACGAATCCTGAAACGGACGCAACGCCGGGTCATGCTGACCGTCGCGGTTCAGCGGGCAGGCGTTGGGATGGTGTTCGGTGCGATTGGCGGGCTCGCGGTGGTGGGTCTGGACCGGACTCTTGATGCGAACTGGCCCTGGTGGGTGGCGATCGCGACCTGCGCACTGGGAGCGGCGATTGGGTTCTTTTCATCTTTCGTGCGGCCACCGGCGACGGACGATGTTGCGGTCCTGCTTGACCGGGCGTTGGGATTGAAGGACCGGATCGGGACGGCTGATGCGATCAACCGCGGGCGCGTTCGTGGCGATGTGTTCACGGAACTGGTCCGTCGCGATGCCGCACGAGTCGCGGCGGGGATTGCGCCCGCGAGCATCATTCCCTGGCGACTGGGACGACCATGGCTGTTCGCCGTGGTGCTCGTCGCTGCCGTCGCAGCGAGCAACGCATTTCTTCCTTCGCTGGCCTGGAGTCGAACACCCACGGTTGGGCCGTCGGTGGAAGAGATCGCGGCAATCGATGCCGCGCAGCGCGAGGTTGCGAGTACGCTTGATGAGTTCACGCGCGAATCACCAACTGAAGACTCAGTACCGAGCGAGCGATCGCGGGAGCAATTCGATCGCCTCGCGGAGCTCGCGCAGCAGTTGCAGGAAGCGCCGCAGGCCGATCCCGAGACGTTCCGACAGTCCCGGGACGAAGCAGCCGCGACGTTGCGTCAACTCGCTGACGAACGTGAGCGCGAGGCCGCCCGAGCACGTGAATCGACGCGGCAACTCACCGAGCGCTTCGAGCGGCTGACTCCGCCGACCGAACCAACGCCCACGAATGAACTCGAACGCGCCCTCAGGGAGGGTGACTTCGGACGCGCTGCGCAGTTGCTTGAACAACTTGATCGAGCCACCGATGAGCTTTCGCCCGCGGATCGAGCGGCGGCGAGCGAACGGCTGCGAGAGATCGCGGATGCATTGCGCGAATCAGCCGGTCGCCAAAGTGGTGGCGCGCCGGATGAGCTCCCGGGTGATGATTCCAGCGCTGATCGGCGCGAGCGTGAATTGCGGGATGCTCTCCGCAGCCAGGGCTTGGATGAAGAGGCCATCGATCGCCTCTTCGAAGGAGAAGAACCGCTCTCGGCGCGAGAACTGGCGGAGGAAGGTGTTGATCCAGAGGCAGCGCAATCGCTTGCGCGGGAACTTGATGCAGCACGGCAGGCCGCCCGCGCAAAGGAAGATGCAGAACGGCGGGCCGAGGAACTCTCAAGACGCTTCGAGACCCTCGCAGATGAGGTGGAGTCGAATCCTCGGCAAGATCAAACGCCAAATCCATCGGGTGAAGACGAATCGTCGCCGGAAGCGACCGATCCGACCTCGCAGGAGCAATCCAACTCATCCGATCGTGGGCAGGAGCAGGAAGAGTCCGCAACGCAAGCAGAGAACGAACGCAGCGCAGAAGAACGGGCGTCGGAGACCGAAACCAAGCAGGAGGGGTCCGACCCCACGCAGACGAATTCGCAACAACAACAACAACAGCAGCAACAGAGCGGCGAGCAGTCGCAGTCATCGGAACAGCAGCAGCAACAACAACAGCAACAGAGTCAGCAGGGCCAGCAGGGCTCTGAGAGCACTGTTGGCGAAGGTGATCAGCAGAAGTCTTCATCAACATCAACCAATGAATCCAACCAGCAGGGTGAAGCGGGTACTGAACAGTCGCGCGAGGGGAGCGCGGGCGAACAACAGCAGGAAGGCGGTCAGTCTGATCAGCAAGGCGAACAGGCCGCCAGCCAGCAAGCCGGTGATCAGACCGAGCCCGATGAGAAAACACCCGCTGGCGCGCAGGGTGAGCACGCTGATGGATCGCAACCGGCATCCGAAGATTCGCAACAGGATCAAGCCGGAGGCCAGGGTGAGCCGCCGTCAATCGACCCTTCCGCATTCGATCCGGAGAATCTTCCTTCCGCGGATGAGTTGAGGCGATTGCTTCAGGAGATGGATCGCCAGCAGCAATCAGGTGAGTCGGCAGAACGTGAGGCCGAGCGCATGCGACAGGCAGCGCAGGAGATCGCTGAGAAACTCACACCGGAAGAACGCGAACGACTGAAGCAATGGGCGGAGCAGATGCAGCAGGAACTTGGCGAGAGCGCCAACCCGGAGCAGCCCCTGAACGAGGAACAGTCTGGCGGTTCGACGCAGTCCGACTCCGGCACTCAGCCCGGCGGATCAGGCCTGGGTGAAGATGAAGGTGCCGGTCGTGGCGCAACCGGCAACCAGTCGCGAACCACGCCTGATCGATTGAACCCGGGAGAAGGCGAGTCACTTGACCTCCGCGGCAGTGAGACAACGAACCGAACGCTGGCGGAGATTTTCGATCAGCGGCGATCCGGTGAACCGACAAGTACCGATCAGGCCACGCCCGGCGTCGTCGGGCGCGATGCGAAGCGCGCCGCTGAACAGGCCGTCAGCAACGCGACGATTCACCGTCGTTATCACGAATTGATTCGCCGCTACTTCGACCGCCTGCCACAGACCCTGGATGAAGCCGCGAAGTCGCGCACAAATGACTCGGCCGACCAGACGAACAGTGAACAGTCGGCATCTGATTCCGGCGGCAGCGCGAATGAGGACGGATCGTCGCGGTGAGTATTGAGTTTGATCAGCCGCTGTTTCTCCTGGCCGCGGTGCTCGGCCTGCCGGTCGCGTTCATGGGTTGGCGTGCGCTGCGCGGACAGGATTCATGGCGAAAAAGGGCCATCCTCGCGCTGCGACTGTTGGCGATCGTTATCTTCAGTGTCATCCTGGCCGAACCGCGATTGCGCAAGGAACACGATCAACTTACCGTCATCGGGTTGCTCGATGTAAGCGGATCGGTGCGGCGATTCGTCGAGATCCCCGCGACCGCCGCAGAACTTGCATCCGCACCGGTCACGGAACGATTGCGACAGTGGTTTCGCGAGGCCACGGAAACCCGCGCGCCGGATGATCGCTTCGGCCTGGTCGTTTTCGACGGTCGATCGGTTGTCATCTCAACTCCCGTGAGCGGTCAATACATTGATGACAATCTGGACATTCGTTTACTCGAAGGAACGAACATCGCCGAGGCGATCCAACTCGGCCTTGCGCTCTTCCCCGCTGACACCGCCAAGCGGCTCGTGCTGGTCACCGATGGCAACGAAACCGCGGGCGATGCCCTGGCCGCCGCGGAGCGTGCTGCAGGTGGCGTTGCACAAGGGATACCGATTGATGTTCTTCCGCTTCCGTTCCGGGTCGAGAATGATGTCCAGATTGTCCGGGTTGAATCTCCGCCGAATGCTCAGCCGGGCCAGACCGTGACCGTGCGCATCGTCATCGAGTCGTTGCGCGATACATCCGGCTCGCTCACTCTCCTCAGAGAAGGGGGCGCGGTTGATCTGAACGGGCCGGCTGAGGGCACGCGCCGCATCGTCCAGGTGCCCGCGGGCACCTCCGTACAACTGGCGCAGGTCGAGTTGGGTGAAACACCGATCAACCGTTTTGAAGCGATCTTTGAACCGCTTGACCCGACTGCCGATGCGCTCCTGGAGAACAATCGAGCCCAGGCGTTCACCGCCACACCCAGCCGCGGCACGATTCTCTTTGTCGATGGTGCGCAGATGCGCGACTCCGAGTTTCTCGCAGAGACTCTGGAGCAGGCAGAGCTACGCATTGTTACCGTTGCGCCCGAAGCGATTCCTGCGGACATCCTGACCCTGCAGTCATATGACCTGATCATTTTTCAAAACGTCTCGGCGATGCAGGTCGCGCCGGCGGTGCAACAGTTGCTTGCGAGGTATGTCAACGACCTCGGTGGCGGCTTCCTGATGATCGGCGGCGATCGGACGTTCGGCGCCGGCGGCTGGACCGGTACGCCCATCGCGGAAATCCTGCCGGTTCAGCTTGAACTCCCGAAGGAGATTCGACTACCGCGGGCCGCGCTCGTGCTGGTGATCGATAAGAGCGGCTCAATGAGCGCAGCTGTGACCGGCGCTCTCGCCACGCAGCAGGACGTCGCGAACGAGGGTGCCGTTCTGGCGATTCGTTCGCTGCAGAAGGAGAACCTTGTCGGGGTCGTAACGTTTGACTCAATCTCCTATGAACATGTGCCATTGCAGCCCAATGAGAATCCCGACGCCACGGCCGAACGAATTCTGTCCATCGCGCCCGGCGGTGGCACCAGTCTCGCTCCCGCACTGCGACGCGCTGGCCTGATGCTGCGCGATGCGGATGCGGATCGAAAACGCATTGTCTTTCTGACCGACGGTCGATCGGGCGAGGGTGAGGTGCTTACCGAAATCACCCGCAGTCTGCTGCTCGAAGGGATTCAGACGACCACAATCGCGGTCGGTGACAGTGCCGATCACATCACGCTGTCGCGCATGGCTGAGGTTGGTGAAGGAGAGTTCTACCCGGTCTCCAACCCGGCCATGCTGCCTCGAATCCTTATCGAAAGTGTGCAGGTCATCAATCGACCGCTGCTGAAGGAACGCGAGTTTCGGCCGGTCGTCCTTCCGACCGGAACTCCCCTCACCAGCGGTATGGAAAGTGCGCCGCCGCTGGGTGGGTTGGTCATTACCGCCCCGCGAAATGATCCGAAGGCAACGCTAGATATGACCGGTGAAGAGGGTGATCCGCTCCTTGCGCGCTGGCAGGCGGGACTCGGACGTGTGGCTGCCTTTACCAGCGATGCACATGGGCAGTGGTCGTCGAACTGGCTCGACTGGTCGGGCTACGCGCGATTCTGGACTGAGCTCGCTCGACAAACCTCCCGGCCGGTACAGAGTCAGGACTACGAACTCATAGCCGGAATCGAGCGCGATACATTGCAACTCACCCTTGATGCGAGCGATGCTGATGCCGGCGCGATGGACTATCTGCAGGTTGAAGGAACGGTGTACACACCCTCCGGCACTCCGGTCAGCGTTCGCCTGAATCAGACCGGGCCCGGTCGATACGAAGCACAGGTCGATGCTCCGGAAAGTGGCAATTACATCGTTGCCCTCACGCCGCGCCGTGGGAATGAACGATTGGCGCCGATCCTTGGCGGCGCGAATCAACCCGCCGGTGCGGAGTATCGTCGGTACCGATCAAACGTGGCCCTGCTCGAGGAGATTGCGCGGCGGACCGATGGTCGAATGCTCGATCTCGCGATGCCGCGGCGAGTCAACCTGTACGATCGTGCCGGCCTGCCCAGCAACATTTCACTGCTCCCCGCGTGGCGCGAGGTCATGCCCTGGCTGCTCGCACTGTTGCTGCTTGATGTGGCGGCCAGGCGTCTGGCGTGGGATCGGGCGACCCTCGTGACGTTCGTAACGGCTGCGGCCCGCTGGCGACCGTATCGATCGCGAAGTTCGGAAACGACGGCCGCGACGCTTGCCTCGCTTCGGGCGCGCAGCGAAGCGCTCGATCAGGCCATCGCGCGGGAGAGTTCGGGAGTTTCGCAGTTTGAGCGCACCGGCTCGCCCTTGCGCATGATGCATCGCACGGAAGACGAGGTCGAATCACCGGAATCCACATCGCCGCAACGAGTCGCCTCGGTGCTCGATCGACTCGCCGGACGCTCCACGGAGCCGACGGGCAAGGGTGGCGCGTCCAAGCCGACT
>CBFGRU010000012.1:0-24903 GCA_965651255.1 uncultured Phycisphaerales bacterium | reverse complement strand
AAGCCAGTGGTTGCCACCGACGCGGAACGATTCGAGAACCCGCGCGCCAGGTCGGCTAAGTTTCGTGCGGCACGGATCGGCCGCGCGGATTAACAGGAGAAGAGAGGTTCGCCGTACAGCAAACGCTGTATGACGCACGGATGCGGAAGGACCAATGACAAGAGAGAACAAGCTGGCGTTGATCATCGGGTTTGGCCTCGTGCTGGTCGTGGGGATCTTGGTGTCTGATCACTTCTCCCTGGCGCACACGCAAGACAGTGCGCGCATGGCGTCGAAGTCAAATGAAACCACACCGTTGGCCAATCGACTGCGCAATCCGGCGCTGCTCGTTCCGACCGATGAGTATGTGGCCCCGCCGCCGCTGATTGATGATCATGCTAATGATCAGCGAGCGGGTACTCAAATGCCGCCAAATGGGCGAGAGAGCGAAGTACAGGCAGTACCCGATTCGCCCACCGGATCGAAGAATGAAGAACTCAGTGTCATCGATCTTCCGGATCTGACGGAGCTTCGCCGCGGACAAGTAGACAACGCGGGCACGAACTCATCGCCGGGTCAGGCATCTTCGGCGGGTGATCGATTCACCTGGCACACCGTCGAAGCGGGCGAGACTCTTTCAAAGATTGCAGCAGAGGTCCTTGGCGATCCTAACCGCTGGCGAGAACTGGCAGCGATCAATACCGATCGCATACCCGATCCGAATAACGTTGCAAAGGGCGTATTGATTCGCATTCCGGTTCGCGGAAGCTCAGGCGATAGCTCCACACGAAAACGAGAAACGACGCAGCAAAAGACACGCGAAACCCAGGTAAGAAAGCATGTCGTTGCAAAGAATGAGAATCTCAGCGAGATCGCAGCCAAGTATCTGGGTTCGGCGCGAAGGTGGCGGGAAATCTATGAAGCGAATCGCGATGTCATCAGCAATCCGGACAATGTCCGTGCCGGCACTGAGTTGACGATTCCAACGCGGTGATTGATTGATTCTGCGCTTGGGTGTGACATGTTTGCCAAGCTCCTTGCCATTATCTTGACTTTGGGCGTCATCGGCTGTGTTCTGCTCGTCAATCGCCAGCAGCGCATTGAGGCCTCTTACGCGCTGACCACCATACACAAGCGCGTTGCAGAGCATGAGAGGTCGCTGTGGAAACTCCGAACTGAAATCTCCGAGCTCGCCAGACCGGAACGGCTGAGGCAGATTCCGCAGATACTTCCCGGCGAGTGGATGCCCGTAGCCGTGGAAATGGAACGGCAACGCCGTGAACGTGAGGCGGCACTGGTTCGGCATTATGAATCGCCGGATCTGTCGAGAGTCAACTCGCCATGACTTTTCACGAGCTTCACGAATCCCAATCTAAGCGAATCGCAATCATCACCAGGGTGTGGTCCGCGATCATGTTAATGGGTTTCGCGCTTCTGTTCGCGCGCGTCATTCAACTGAAGATTGCCCCGGATGAACGTCTCGCCCTTACGGCTGGAACTCCCTTCTCTTCCCGTGCAGACCTCGGCCGGCGAGGCGACATTCTTGACCGGCGAGGCCGGAAGATCGCTTCAAGCAGCGTGGGTTTCCGGCTGTTTGTTGATCCGCAGATGGTTGATGACATCCGAACCATCGCGGTGCGGCTTGGCAGACTGATCGAAATGGATCCCGTTCGGATTGATCAAACGATCATCCCTCGTGAAGACTCGCGCTACGTCGTCATCAATCATCTACTAGAAGATTGGCAAGTAGAGGCAGTTCGAAAGGCGAACTTGCCGGGTGTCGGTCTTGAGCCGCGCCTGGTGCGGAGCTATCCAGGTGGAGAGACCGGGGCGTTACTCATCGGAAGGGTTGGGTTTGACCACGAAGGCCAGGGCGGTGCAGAGTACTTCTTCAACGACCAACTCGTACCTCTAGATGGGCGGTTCACCTATCTGCGCGATGCGAACGGGCGCCCGTTGTGGGTCGAGCCCGCGGGCTATCTTCCGCGACAGGACGGAGGCGAGGTTCGACTCAGCATCGATCTGGTCGTTCAGGAGATTGCCGAATCTCGGCTTGATCAAGAGATTGCAAGGATGAACGCGGGCGGCGGTCGAGTCATTGTGATGGATGTCAAGACCGGTGAAATCCTCGCCATGGTTGACCGACTTCGATCAAGACCCGATTGGGATGAGTACTCGGTTGATCCGGGTCGAGCGATTCACCCGGCGCTGGGACGCAGCCGCAACGCAACGGACCCTTTTGAGCCGGGATCCACTTTTAAGCCATTCATCTGGGCGATTGCAACCGAACTCGGCAAGGCGAACTCCGATGAAGTACTTCCCACGCCGAGTGGAGGAGTCTTCCGAACCAGCCGTGGGCGATCGATCCGAGATGTGAAGTATTACGGTCCACTCTCGTGGGAAATGGTGCTTGTCAAGTCACTCAATAGCGGCATGGCAATCGTTGCCGAACGCATGACTGCGGGTGAAATGCAGACTGCACTCAGTCGCTTTGGCTTTGGCACCGAAACCCTCGCGCAAGTACCTGGCGAGTCCGCGGGCATCATTACACCACCGTCCCGATGGGGCCATTATTCACAGACGTCGGTGTGCATCGGACAGGAGATTGGCGTCACGCCGCTTCAGATGGTCCGCGCTTTCAGCGCCTTTGCACGCGATGGCTCGCTCGTCGAACCAACGATTTCCATCAAAGACTCCAGTACACCGCGTGTCGAGGTCATTCGGCGCGCGATCGATGAGACCACCGCGGCCGAGACTCGACGTGTTCTGCGCAAGGTCATGACTGATGGGACAGGTCGAAATGCACAAAGTGCTTTGTATGACATCTTTGGCAAGTCGGGAACACCACAGTTGCCCAAGAAGAACGGTGGTGGTTATCACGAAGACCGGTACATGCCGAATTTCATTGGTGCTGCACCGTATAGCGACCCTGCGATCATCGTCTATTGCGTTCTCGATGACCCCGACAAGACTCGTGACTACCACGGCGGTGGTGCAACGGCTGGGCCAGTCGTCCGAGACATTATTGATCAAACGCTGACGTACCTCGGCGTCGCGCCCGATCACACGCCGGCCACCGCCTTGCCCATGAATGTCGCTGTCCGGTGAACACGGTTTACCCCGTGCGGCCGAACTGTTCCAAATCGTATTGCTTGATCTTCTTGTATAGCGTCGTCCGGTTGATGTTCAGTACATCCGCGGTCTGCTGTCGATTCCAGTTGTTGGCCTCAAGCGCGGCAAGGATGATCTGCCGTTCCGGTTCCTTTAGCGCTTCCGAGAGTGACATTGGCTTCCACTCACCGGATGGCGTCGACTCTGGCCGGATGCTCCCCAGCCCAGACACGCGGTGCTCATCCTGAACAACAGCTGGCGGCAGATCTTCCGGGTGAAGCATCTGGTGGCGGGTAAGTACCACGGCTCGCTCGATAATGTTTTCCAACTCGCGAACATTGCCGGGGAATGAGTACTTCTTGAGCGCTCGAACCGTCTCAGGCATCAACCCAATGATCTTCCGGTTCGCGTTCTCTGCATGCTTGGCAAGGAAGTGCTCTGCGAGACTCTGAATGTCACTCAACCGCTGCCGAAGCGGAGGAAGTTCGATCGTCACTACGTTGATGCGGTAGTACAGGTCCTGGCGAAACTCTCCTTTCGCAACCATCTCGTCGAGACGCTGGTTGCTGGCCAGGATAACACGCACATCCACCTCGACCGTTTGTGTCGATCCGACGGGCTCAAACTTTCTCTCCTGAAGCACTCGCAACAACTTCAGCTGCATTCCGGGCGAAGCCGAGTTGATTTCATCCAGGAAGATCGTTCCACCATTCGCGGCCAGGAATCGCCCCAGCTTGTCCGCATGAGCACCAGTAAACGCGCCCTTTACATGCCCGAAGAGTTCGCTCTCGAGCAGTGTTTCAGGAATTGACCCACAGGAGATTTCTACAAAAGGTCCGTTGGCACGTGGCGATCGTCGGTGGATGGCGCGCGCAATGAGCGACTTGCCAGTGCCGCTCTCACCGCTCATGAGAACGGTGGTCTTGGTGGGAGCAACTGCCGCAATGATCTCGTACAGGCGCTGCATTCGTGAGTCGCTGCCCACGATGTTGTCCATGCCGTCGCGGACCGCAAGCTGCTGTCGCAAAGCAGCGTTCTCTGCGACCAATGTGAACTGTCGAACCGCTTTCTCAACCGCGATACGCAACTCATCATCCACAACCGGCTTGGTCAGGTAATCGATCGCTCCATGACGAACCGTCGCAACCGCCGATTCAATTGTCCCGTAGCCCGTTATCGCGAGCGGAACGGCGCTGATATCCCTTTCACGCATGGCTTTGATCAATCCAAGGCCATCCATGCCGCGCATCGCCATGTCGGTAACCACGACTGCAAATGGACGTCCTGGGTGTGTGCCGTGTCCCGCCGCTGCCTCGACCAGAAGTTCCAACGCCTCTTCGGCCCGAGCTGCGGTCGTCACATCATACCCCACACCAGCCAGATACTCTGCGATTGAATCCGCCACGAGAGGATCGTCATCTACCACCAGTATGCGCACCGGATTGCTTGTCATACGCTTTGTCGCTGCCCGCTGAAACGTTGCATCGGAATCAAGACTTCAAACACGGTTCCTGTACGCCCGTTGCTGACGTTCATGCTCCCCCCAGCCCGCTCCACCAATTCCCGCGAGAGTGACAGGCCAATCCCGTGTCCACTTGCCTTTGTTGACTGCCCCGGTTTCAGATCAGACTCGAGTCCGCGACCAGAGTCGGTGATGCGAACTGAGAGGTCGTCATGGAAGGTAGACACATCGAGCTCGACCAATCGTTCCCCCACCGGCGATTCCGCTGCGGCTTCGATTGCATTCTTCAGCCCATTCATCAGAACGATTGCTAATGGTCCTGCTGCAAGCTCTTCAGCATTTCGCGCAAGCTTCACAATGACTTTCACACCTTCGATTTCTGCGAGTGGCTCAACCACCTCGGTGACTTCAGCCACGATCTCGCGAACCGTGCGAATCTTGGCGGGACTACCGGATTCCGTACCCGACATGGCTTTCTCGAGGATCTGTGACATCCTCACCATGGCATCCTGCACACGCCCGAGGCGCTGATGAAGATCGACGATGTTCAGGTCATCTTCGCGAGATATGCCTGCCAGAATCAATCGCATTGATCGAGATGCCCCATCAAGGACAGAGTTCATCTCATGCGCGAGTTGCCTGATACTCAATCGAGCATATTCGGATTGAGAGTTGTTTTGTTTGTGCATCGGCAATGCCCCCCTGTCAATCGACCAGCCGCCTTCGCAACTGAAGTGCGATGTTGCCGGAATTCAACATCGTTATGGGACAGTCACGCCGTTATGTAACGATTCGTTGCATGCTCGCAACAGCTCCCCATTGCACGACTACACCCGATATGTAAGTGGGCAATTCGTCTGCGTAATGAACTCTTTCAGTGCGGTCATTCCAATCAGCCCAACGATCGCAAGCAGGAACATCCATCCTGCCAGAGTTCTCTCCCCGATGGCCATGAACCACGCGCTGGCATAAAGCGCCTGCCACATGGCGCCGTATCTACGCAGTTTTTCGGCGGCTGCCATGCGCGGGGCACCGACGATCTTCCATCTCGCAACCGCCGCAAATGCAACCGCGGCAAGGATCGGCCATGCCAGCCCCTGCCACGGCCACTCTGTTGCCCACTCCCCGTGTCGAGTGGCGCCCCAGATGAGCAAGCCCGCTGACCATACAAGCCAGCCGAAGACAGTCCAAATGATCGAACCAGCTCGTATCAGCGGCCGCTTCTGTTCCAGGTGATACGAAACGGCAGCGATGATCATGGAATGGCTCATGATCAGCCACACGGGGAGTGTGAATGTGAGATATGGATTCGGAATGAACATGTGCGCTGCGTGAATCAGCCCCAATGTGACGAATCCGACCGATGGAATGTATTTTCCAACCGCGTTGTAAAAAAGGATGCCTGCGGCGACCAGCAGTGTCAGACGAAGCCCCCACGTCCCGAACGTGGCGCCGGAAAGGATCCCTACGATCAGTGCACTGATCGTGACGATTACCGCTTGGGTCGTTCGAATCCGGCCGGCTGGAATTGGGCGATCCGGGCTGAACGCGCTGTCATGTCGCACATCGAGCACATCGTTCAAAGATGCACCATAGGCATAGAGACCAATCGCCAATGTAGCACCTGCCACCAGCGCCAATGCCAATGGCATGGTCACCACCGTGGTCGTTGCTTCAGCTGGCCCGAAGGCACGTGCGTGCAGGATGACAAACCACACATCACTCACCGCGCCAAACGCAACGGTCAGGCGAGTCAGTTGGGCGGTCGTCGCGAGTCGCTTGATCAGGTGTCGCACGGCATCATGCTATTCTCACCGTTGGATTGCGCGAGAAGGAATCCCTACGATCCCGCTCCCCGGCCGACCGAGTATCGATGCCGACGTGAGTCACACTGTATGCGTGATCAAGTTCAACATTCAATCAATGCAGTCGGCCTTCGTGCCGGACTCATTGTCAGTCGATACCATCAAACAATCACAATGACTCTTGCCGAAGGAGCACGCGAAGCGTTTGTAACGGCCGGCGGGAATCCTTCGCACATCATCGAGATTTCATCACCCGGTGCATTTGAGTTACCACAGATTGCGCGTACTCTTGCTGATTCAGGTCGCGTCGATTGTATCGTCGCACTCGGCTGCGTGATTCAAGGGGAGACGAGCCACTTCGACTACATTTGCCAGGCCGTGGCACATGGGTTGATGTCCGTGGCCTTGGATACCGGGATTTCGGTTGCATTCGGCGTACTGACTTGCATGACGCTGGATCAGGCCCACGCCCGAGCTGGTGGCGAACATGGGAACAAGGGTGTTGAGGCAATGCGCGCTGCAATTGAGTCATTTCATGCCCGGCGTTTGTCATGTCGCGATCCGAAGGGCGCACTGCCATGAGGTACACTCGATATATCCGGCGATGCGCACTGCAGGCCATGTATCAGTTCGACTCCGGGAATGACCTGGACTTGGAAATGGTCCGCCAGTCATTGAATGACGGCCCCGGTGGAGATGAAGCACATGAGCGCGGCTTTGCGCTCGCAGCCAATGCATGGGAGTGGCGTCACGAGGCGGATGAGCGTGTTGCCGCTCTCACGCCGGACTGGCCGACCTACCGGCAGCCAGTCGTTGACCGCAACCTGCTGCGATTGGCCTACTTCGAAATGTCTCGTGGAGACACGCCAGCGAAAGTGGCCATCAATGAAGCAGTTGAACTCGCCAAGGAGTTCGGCAGCGAGAAGAGTCCGATGTTCATTAACGGAGTGCTTGACAAAATCTACCGTTCAATCAGGGATGCCGGAACCGCCCCGGTTGATGCCGATTCAACGACTGAACCGGCTCAGAATTCGTCAAGTATCAATGGCGAAACTTTCGGCGAGTAACCAACGCTCATGGGACTCTTTCGCAGCACAGTATCGGCCATTCGTAAGGGTCTAACAAGAACACGCCATGCCTTGGGTAGCGGCTTGCGCGGACTGCTGACCGGCCGAACTCTGAGCGAGGAACTCATCGATGAGATTGAAACAATACTCATCACCGCCGATGTCGGTGTTCGCACCGTAACCGAGATCATCGATGACCTTCGCAAGAAGTTCCGGTCTGGTGAAGTGAAGAAGGGTGAAGATGCCATTGAGTTTCTCAAGGCATCACTCAAGGGTCGATTTCATGATCAGGACCGGCGCATCGCGCGTGCGGCTCGCAAGCCCACGGTCGTTCTCGTCGCCGGCGTGAATGGAGTGGGTAAGACAACGAGTGTTGCCAAGATTGCACGGTCGCTGAAGGAAGAAGGGAGAAGCGTACTGCTTTGCGCTGCGGACACGTTCCGCGCTGGAGCAGTTCGGCAACTGGAAGTGTGGGCGGAGCGCCTTGATGTCGACATTGTCAAAGGCGCCCAGGGCGCAGATCCTGCATCCGTCACTTTCGACGCCATCAATGCCGCACTCGCGCGAGACGTTGATGTCCTGCTTGTCGATACCGCAGGGCGTCTGCACACTGACCGGAATCTGATGAATCAACTCACGAAGATTCGAAACGTCGTCGCCAGACAGATCGAAGGCGCACCGCATGAAGTCTTGTTGGTTCTTGATGCCCAACAGGGACAGAACGCCATTGCGCAAGCTGAGGTCTTCCGAGAGGCAATAGACGTGACCGGCATCTTCCTCTCCAAACTCGACGGAACGGCCAAAGGTGGCATCGTCCTCGCCATCAACGAACGACTGAGAGTACCGGTCAAACTGATCGGAGTTGGCGAGCGTCCGGAAGATGTTGAGCTCTTTGACCCGGATGCGTTTGTCGAAGCAATGTTTACCGGGGGTTGAGGTGGGGTCAGCATTGTGAGAGTCGCGCCGCTTCGGTATCATCCGCCGCGTGGACGGACTTGCAGCCCATCCTTCAGCTCAACGGCAGGCGAATCGCGCCGCAGCCATAGCACGCTGGTCCGTGCTTTCAGCGATTCTATTGGTCCTCCTGTCCGCACTGGAAATCACCGCTCAGGAGTCGATTCGAATCAGCGGCGATCGACTCACCGGCGTCGTCTTGCCGGTGGAGCCGATCACCGCGCCCATTCGATTCAATGCCACACGTGCAAACACGTGGACAGTTGACGATACGAAGCGGCTTCTGCTCACTGGCGACGTGCGAGTCTCAATCGGAGATTTTCATTTTTCCGGACAACAGGCAACGGTCTGGTTGAATCGGATTCCAAGCGCGGATGGCCTGATCAATCAGGTCGCGGTGTACTTCGAGGAGGTCCTTGATTCAAGCAAACGAGCGGGCCTCGGAGCGGAGGGTTCGCAACTCCTGATCACCGGGTCGGCACGTGGTGAGGTGGTGCTGAATGTCGCATTGCTCGATGAGCGTCGTCCCGGTGGCGAGGCCATTGTTGCCAAGGGTGAGACTCGATTGGGGCAGTACCTTCGCCGGGTCGTTGCCGGGCAACTCGAGCTGCGCCGCCGTCCGCAGATTGATGGGGTCGCGCCACCAAGTTCACCGCAACTGGAAGTCGGTCGCTCCCCCTCAATGGCTGCCGACCTTGCACGTGAAGTCCTGCCATCGACGGTCACACTGCCCGGCGCAAGTGAGTCTGCAGCCATTCCCCTCTTTGTTCCAGATGGCACCGTGGCCTTCACTGCGCAACAGATCGACATCATTGAAGGTGAGGCGGAGAACGCAATTCTCGTGACGGGCGAGTTTGTGCTTGAGTATGCTGACTTTCGTGGCCGGGAGCAATGGTCGAGACTCACACTCACCGCACAGCGTGCAGTTGTGTATGTCGACCCATTCCCACTTACAGATCCCGCGAAGCTTG
Organism: uncultured Phycisphaerales bacterium; assembly: GCA_965651255.1. Lineage (GTDB taxonomy): Bacteria > Planctomycetota > Phycisphaerae > Phycisphaerales > SM1A02 > CBFGRU01. The sequence goes on along the minus strand of CBFGRU010000012.1, from coordinate 15,554 downwards.
CTGAAATCAGTAGTGGGATGAGCGCCGCGAATGTGCGCGGCGTTTACCTTGAAGGAAACGTCGTCGCCACGGACGGTGAATACACGGTCCGTGGTGAGCAGGTCTACTACGACTTTCGACAGAATCGTGCCATTGTGCTCGATGCAGTCCTTCGTACGTATTCCCGTTTGGTGAATCGCCCGGTGTACGCACGTGCTGAAGAAATGCGGCAGGTTGCTCGCACTGAATGGACCGCAGAACGTGCCACCATCAGCGCTAGTGAATTCTTTACGCCCCACCTGTCAATTGGAGCACGTCGAATCACCGTTACTGAACGACCAGTTGAGGGTGAGGTTGAGTCGAGTGAGACGTTCTATGTCTCCGAAGGCAATACGCTGCGTGCCGGAAACGTACCGCTCTTCTGGTGGCCGCAACTCTCAGGAACAATCGACTCAATTCCCTTGCGGCGAATCGACCTTGGGCATAGTGACAACAATGGGGTTGAAGTCGAAACGACGTGGGATCTTTTTGCTCTACTCGGCAAACGCCGACCCTCTGGCGTTGATGTCGAACTGCAGCTTGATGCCTTTACAGCGCGCGGTGCTGGTGGTGGATTGAGATTCGAGTATGACTTCTCTGACAGCAATGGGCTGATTGATCTTTATGGTCTCTTCGACAACGGGACCGACCGCACGAGTGCCGGCCGTGATGTTGAACAGGACAACGAGTTTCGCGGCTACGCACTGTGGGAACAGCGCCTCGACCTCAATCCAACAACTCAACTTTTTGCGCAGTTCTCGTACATCAGCGATGAATCGTTTATGACAACGTGGCGCGATGATGATTTCGAGCAGCGACGAGAGTATGAAACCAGTCTTGAGCTCCGCGATGTGGGTGATTCAACGGCTTTTACAGCATTGCTCAAGTATGATCTTCATGACTTTCTCTCAAATGAGTATCTCCTCGCAAGCCGCCAGTTCACGGTTGATCGTGTGCCCGAGTTTTCTTACCGCCGGTTCAATGATGAGATATTCAATGGCGATGTGAAGTGGTCGAGCGAGTACCGCGTCTCACGAATGCGCTTCAACTTCGAAGAACACAGCCCGAGCGAACTCGGTATCCGTCAGCAGGGTTTCGGGCTGGGGCCTGATGATCGCTTCATTGATCGATACCGGGGCGCAGGATTCCCGCGCGAGTATGTCGGACGCTTTGACACTCGACATGAATTCTCAATCCCATCTCGGTGGGGCGCCATTGAAACTACACCGTTCCTCGTCGGGCGATTCACTGCCTACGACAACGACTTCGAGGAGTTCAGCTCTGATGCGGATGACCTGCGCTATTACGGCGCGGCTGGTATCCGCTTCTCCACGACGTTGCAGCGAGTGAACAACAACGTTGAGAGCCAGGTGTTCGACCTGCATCGAATCAGGCACATCGTGGAGCCGAGTCTCGCATTGTGGTACGCCTATAGCAACGTTGATCAGTCGGACCTCCCCGTGTTTGACAGTGACGTGGAGTCCATTGCCACCGGAGCTGCGATGCGTCTTGGAGTACGAAACACCTGGCAGACTCAGCGCGGTGGCCCCGGTCGATGGCGATCAGTGGATTTCCTTACGATCGATACCGGGCTGGTGTTGGTGTCGGGTGACAGTGATGCGGAAGGGCCCGTACCGCAGTTCTTCGACTATCGACCGGAACTTTCGCGTATGGGGGATCACATTGAAGCGACCGCAATCTGGGAATTGAGCGACACGCTCGCGGTTGTCGGGGAGACCATCTATGACCTCGAGCATTCGCGGGTCGGTCGCGGATCAATCGGTGCCGAACTGCGTCACTCGCCAATATTCACAACGTATGTGGAAATGCGGTACATCGACCCAAGCGATACAGAACTGCTTGACATCGGCTGGTACTATCGGATGACGCCCAAGTACGCACTTTCGGTGACCCCGCAGTGGGACCTGCGCGAAGACGAGTTTCGCTCGGTGCGGTTGCGAGTAATCCGAAGCTTCCCGGACTTCGACTTTGTCGTCAGTATCCGTTACGACGAGATTCAGGATGAGACGCAGGTCAGTGCCTCGCTCGGTCGAGTCAATTTCTAGACACGACTGATCGCCTCCCGGACTTCTTCATTAATCTGAGAACTGACCGGGGAGGCCCGGCTGGACCCGCCATGGGGGTAAACTGGCTCTCTCCCCTCTTTTTGTTGAACTGGTTCATCTTTTTCGTCGATCTCTCGTTGGCGCACAACGCTTCGGCGTGCGGCGCCAGGTACTGATTTGACTCGGAACGAGAGACAGATTGACCGACACACGAAGATGAGACGAATCTCAATTCGCCTGGGACAATGCACAGGCACACGATCCTGGGGCGGACGGCAGCTCAGTGCATCGGCCCTGACCGGTGAGCAATTCCCAAAGGTAGTCAAACACGCAACGACGAGCGCGAGTATCCTTTCGCGACGACCAGAGGTCGTAGCTCACTCCTCGTTGGCGTTGCAATGAGGAACGACACAATGAGTTCGCACGTTGCCATGAACATGCACACCTCGCATGCACCATCGTCAAGCGGCTCGCTGCTCTCCCGACTTGGTCCCGTAAACGCAATCTCGATTGTGGTTGGGGCGGTCATCGTCGGGTTGCTCATTTACGGGTCCATGGCCCATGGCGGCCATGCAGAACACCATGAAGTACATGCACCTCACTTCTGGGGGATCGGCATCCTTCCCTTCGTTGCGATCCTTGGGTGCATTGCCTTTCTGCCATTGATTCCAGCGACCCACCACTGGTGGGAGAACAATCTCAATCGACTAGGAGTGTCGATGGTGTGCGCCGGGGCCACCATTGCGTTTTATGTGCTGACTGCCGGCACCGGTGCCGTTCCGCTGGTCCTCGAACATGCGATTGTCGCCGAGTACATTCCGTTCATCGTTCTACTTTTTAGTCTTTACGTCATTTCTGGCGGCATCTGCCTGAAGGGCGACCTGGCGGCCAAGCCGTTGACCAACACCGCCTTCCTGGCCATCGGAGCCGGGATTGCAAGCTTCATCGGGACGACTGGCGCGAGCATGTTGCTCATTCGACCACTTCTGAAGACAAACGCTGAGCGAAAGCGTGTCACACACACTGTGGTGTTCTTCATCTTTCTTGTGAGTAACGTTGGCGGAACACTTCTACCGATTGGTGACCCGCCCTTGTTCCTCGGCTTCCTCTACGGCGTTCCATTCTTCTGGACCATGAATCTCTGGATGGAATGGGCGGTAGCGTGTGCGGTACTTCTGGTGGTTTACTACATTTGGGATACAGTCGCCTACCGGAAAGAGGACTTCTCGAGTCTTGTCCAGAGTTCACGGCAACGCGAACCGTTACGGATGCAGGGGATCGTAAATGTTCTCCTTCTCACCGGCGTGGTTCTTGCGGTGGCCTTTGTCAATGACAAGAAGCCGCTTCCATTGACCAATTGGACGCCATTTCCGTTCCTGCGAGAAATCATCATGCTGGTACTGGTCGGTCTCTCGCTGGCCATGACACCCCGCGGAGTACGAGAGTTCAACAAGTTCAACTACGCAGCTATTGCAGAAGTCGCTGCGCTGTTCATCGGTATCTTCATTGCGATGCAAGTACCGCTGGAAGTTCTCAAGGCATACGGCGGTGCTATCAGCGAACGGATGAATCAGCCGTGGCAGTACTTCTGGGCAACCGGTGGACTCTCCGCTTTCCTCGATAACGCACCGACATACGTTGTGTTCTTCACCCTTGGTCGTGAGATGCCGGTGGCCGAGGGCGTTGATGTCGTCACTCTTGCATCCGGTGCGACTGTACCCGTCATGCTGTTGACGGCGGTCAGTCTGGGCGCGGTCTTCATGGGCGCTATGACCTACATCGGCAACGGACCAAATTTCATGGTAAAGGCCATCGCTGAGCAATCCGGCGTCCGCATGCCCAGCTTCCCCGGCTACATGTTCAAGTACTCCATCCCGGTCCTCATCCCGATCTTCATAATCATCACTCTGCTCTTCCTCGTTTGACTTCGTCAGGCAGACCTCAAGGCCGGTTGCACCGCCAGATAATGCGATGTGGTCTTGGTTGTCTCCACCGGCGCGAGCGACCGATGCATTGACCCAACCCATCCGAAGGACAGAACAGACAACGGCCGCCTACCTGCTTTGAGCGTGGACGACCCCGGTGTTCCGGACGCCTCAAATTGGCTGCTCTTAGGCATGGATCGCCAGTGACCGCTTTGTTCGCAACTGCGGCTCGGGGACTTGAGCCCTGATGATCGACCGATGTGTATGGACAGCGCTCTGTGCACCGCAGCATCTCCAGTGGCGCGGGCCTGAGTTTGCATGACCACTTCCATAAGCTTCGATGACGACGTCGAGAGCTGGTCTTGGGGCCGTACGAATCCCCGGCCGTATTGCACTTTGGCTTTGGATGACCACGGCGAATCAGTTGTGATCGATGCGTTGTGGCACAATCGCACTCCATCGATTAGAAGTCGATGCGGAATGCTATGATGGCCCGCCGTTGACCGTTCCAGGTTCGAAATGACGACAGCTCTGACGATTGACAACCTGCATTTCTCGTATCCGGCATCGCGTGGCCGGCCTCGTCGCGAGGCCGTCTGTGGCGTTTCCGTTTCGCTGCCGGCCGGCGGATCGATCGCATTGCTCGGCCCGAACGGCTGCGGCAAGAGCACCCTGATGCGGCTCATCACGGGGCTTCAGGTTCCGGACAGTGGCGCAGTGCATGTATTCGGCCAAAGTGACCACATAGCGCAGCGCACCTTGCTCGGCGTGGTCTTTCAGAAACCAGGGCTTGACCCTCACTTGACCGTTGCTGAGAACCTGAAGGCCCAAGCGGCGATTATGGGTGTTTCTCGGCAAGATGCGAGTGAGAGAATTGTGCAGGAGTTACAGCGAGACGACCTGCTTCAGCGGAAAGATGATCTCGTCAAGACACTCTCGATCGGACTGGCACGGCGAGTCGATCTATGCCGCGCTTTGCTTCATCGACCACAACTGCTACTTCTGGATGAACCGACCGTCGGTCTCGACCCGATGGCGCGTGCTACGTTTCTGCAGAGACTTGAATCTGAGCAAGAGAACAACGGAGTCGCGATCCTCATGTCGACTCATCTGATCGACGAGGCCGACCGATGCGATCTCGTTCTTCTGATGCACAATGGCCGGATCGTGGCCCAAGGTCCGCCGGCTACTCTCCGTTCCGAAGTTGGCGAGCGCATGGTGACTCTTCATGACGCAATGGATGACCCGCCGGTACTGAATGGAGTTTCATGGCATCGGCATGGCGGCTTCTGGCAGTCGCCGGCAGGCAGTACGGAATCCGCGGCGCACGTCGCGCAGGTGTGCCTGGAGAACGGATGGTCGTTCTCGGTCAGTCCACCGACTCTCGCCGATGTCTTTGCAATCAGAACGGGCGCATCACTTGAGACTGATGACATCTCTTCGGAGCCACACCATGCCCGATGAACATCGGCGCACAGATTCTCAAGGGATTCGTCTCCATGGCGCCGTGGTCGTTGGGGTGTTGCTGTGGCGCGAGATTCTGCGATTCAAACGGCAGCCAGCGCGCATTGTGGCCGCCATTGGAACCCCATTGCTGCTTTGGCTTATGCTCGCCAGTGGATTTGCGGAATCATTTCGAGGCGATGTTGAGGGCGGTGACGAGTATGGTCGATTCCTTCTGCCCGGCATGATGACGTTGGTTGCGGTGTTCACGGCGATCTTCTCAACGATTTCAATCATCGATGATCGCAACGAAGGATGGCTGCAATCCGTTCTTGTATCGCCCGCACCGAGTTGGTCGATTGCACTGGGGAAGATTGCCGGTGGAACATTGGTTGCCTTCTTCCAGAGCGCAGTTCTGATTGCATTCGTGCCGCTGATCGGCATTGAGGTCGGGTTCACCTCTGTTGCAATTTCTCTGGTTGCGATCTTCTTCACGGCGATGGCCATGACCGGCATGGGAAGTATGTTTGCCTGGCGCTGCGAGACGACGCAGGCGTTTCACGCCGTCATGAATCTGTTATTCATGCCAATGTGGCTCTTGTCCGGAGCATTCTTTCCCATCGATGGTGCGGCACGCTGGTTGCGAATCCTGATGCAACTCAATCCACTGACGTGGTGTACAGAAGCAGTCCGTGATGGTCTCGATGGGCAGGTGAACACGATGGCGCTGTTGGTTGCGATCGCCTTCGCAGTGTTTATGACGCTTGGCACGACACTGATTGTGTCGCGACCTGTAAAGCATTCTTGAGCGTGCTGTACGCGATCAGTCAATGCTTCACTCGGTCGCCAAGAAACTCTGCGATCTCCTCCAGTGCTGCATGCAGAATCTGTTCGCTCTTCGCTTCCAGATTCAATCGCAGCAGTGGCTCCGTGTTGCTCATACGAACATTGCACCACCAATCGCCTGCATCGAGTGAAACGCCATCAAGTTCCTCGACTTTGGCCTTCGGGAACGCTTCCTTCAAATCTGAGATTGCACCTTCCTTATCCTCGTTCTGGAAGTTGATCTCGCCTGACTGGAAGTACTTCTTCAGGGGCTTGATCTCTTCGCTCATGGGTCCCTTTGCATGGACGAGACGGCTCATGACCGCTGCGAGCGCAATTGCACCACTATCAGCGTTGAAATTTTCACGGAAGTAGAAATGCCCGGAAAGCTCACCGCCAAACACGGCATGATGATCAGCGAGCTTCTCTTTCATGAAGACGTGACCAACTCGACACTTCACCGGCTTCCCCCCCGCCTTCTTGACCAACTCAGGCAGAATTCGGCTTGAGCGCAAGTCATAGACGATGGCTGCTCCGGGGTTATCGGCAAGGAACCCTCTGGCCAGCCAAGTAGTGAGTAAATCGCATCCAACTGTCTCACCACGTTCATCGACGACAACGAGGCGATCCGCATCACCGTCGAAACACACGCCAAGATCTCCTTTGACTTGTCGAAGCTTCTCTTTCAGCTGATCAAGATTGGATTCAACCAGGGGATTGGGTTCGTGAACAAACTCTCCTGACTTATTGTCGAAATTGAGTGCCGTTATCTTGAGCCCTTTCACATGGCTGAAGATCTTGGGAACCATCGTTCCAGCCATGCCGTTTGATGCATCAATCACAATGTGAAGTTTCTTCTTGCCTTCACGCAGATCTGCATCGACAAATCGAAGCACGTGTTGGGCATATGCCTCCCATAGATCTCGTGACTCTTCACGCCCCTTCTGCGGAACAATCTTTTCGTGATTCGCCATGGCAGCGAACCGACGAATGTCGTCCAGGCCGCTTGTCATACCCACCGGCTTGGCGGAGATTTTGGAAATCTTGAAGCCGTTGTATTCCGCCGGGTTATGGCTGGCGGTGGTCTGTACTCCACCGGCACACGAGAGGTAGTTGATCGCAAAATAGATCATCGGAGTATCGACCAGTCCGACATCGATGACATGGGCACCAAAGTCCTTGATGCCCTGTTTGACCGCCTCAACCAATGCTGGGCCTGATTTCCGCATGTCTCGGCCTACAACTATGTGGCGCATCATCGGATCGTCGAAGCCCGCATCTGATGCCACTTCCGTCAGGTAGCGCCCAGTGGCATATCCGATCTGCCAGGCAATGCGGTCATTCAGCGGTTTCGGGTAAGTGGCACGAACGTCATATGCTTTGAACACTTTGCCGAGCATGCGGGACAAGTCCTTCCGTGAGACCCTTGGGGGGAACGAATCGCGGGGCCGATCATAGTCACCGCTCCATCCGCTTGTCAGGTCGATCAATCAATCAATGGCTCGAATGTCAGATCGCCTTCGGGCAAGGGTCTCGACTGGCCCCGATCGATCATCATCACCACCGCACCATCTGGCAGGGCGTCCACGAATGCCTTTCCATAGGGCTTTCGCACGATTCGAGGGTCGAGCACGACTACGCGGCCTGAATCGGTCGAAGAGCGGATCAGTCTTCCGATGCCCTGTTTGAAACGCAATACCGCGCGGGGAACCTGATCATCCATGAACGGGTTTCCCCCGGCTTGCCGAATGCGATCCAGCCGTGCTTTCACCAGCGGCCGGTCCGGCACATCGAAAGGAAGGCGAGTAATGATCACATTACGCAAGCCGCGACCTCGAACATCCACGCCTTGCCAGAAGCTCGTGGTTCCAAAGAGTACGCTGCGTTCATTCTCTCTGAATCGCTTGAGGAGTTGTCCACGTGGCCCACCTTGCCCGTGAATCAGAACGGGGTAACCACGGTGATCGAGTTTCGGCAGCACGATTGAGGCGACCGCGTTCAACGATTCAAAACTGGTGAAGAGGATGAACGCACCGCCGTCCGTCGCCGAGACCTGTTCAAGGATTCGCTGGGCGAGTGCATCATGGAAGGAACGGTCTGAAGGGTCCGGCATGGTGTCGTCCACGAGCACCGTCATCTGCCTTGCGTAGTCATAAGGACTACCGAGTTGCAGAGTCTCAGGATTCATACATCCCAATCGAGTGGCAATGTGGCCGAATGCGTTGCGACCATTCGCCAGTGTTGCACTTGTCAGAACGATCCCGGTCTCCTGCCCAAACAAACGCTCCTGTAGGATGGGCCCAACTTCAACAGGGGCACATCGGAGCGTCAGTCGAGGACGAGTTCTCCTCCGCATTACACTCGAGCCAGTTCCTACTTCCGCCCAGTAGACACATCCTTCGACATCCTGATTCACAAGAAGCCGCGCATCGTCAACGATAGCCATCGCACGTTCCGCATAGCTATTCAACTCAAACTCATCAGCATCCGTGATCGCCTGACTCTTCATTGCACGAAGACGCTTGACCAACTCGTGCAGCGGCCCGGTAAGGTTGTCCTTCACCGCGCAGGATTCGTGGATCCAACCATTTGCTCGGGAGTTTTTCGCAAGCCACTCCCGCCACGAATCAAAGAATCGCTCGGCCTCATTTTCACACCGCATGACAAGTTCAATCGTGTGGTCGAGTGGTCGATGGTCAAGCTCCTTCGGTCGAAACGATGCAAGAAAGCCAACTCCCCGTCGACGATTGTAAAGCAGGCGTAACAAGTGAAACACTCGAGACTCTGCCAGCGTAAAGCCGAAGTGCTCCGCAGCGACATCTTCGACATGGTGCGCTTCATCGATGATCACATGGTCGTAAGGCGGAAGAAAGCCAACTCCTCGGGAGCGCAGTGCCAGATCAGCGAAGAATAGCGCGTGATTGCAGATGAGGAGATCACCCCGTTCCATTTGCCGGCGCGACTGCTGATAAAAGCACTTGTCAAACGAGGGGCACCGCTTCCCCATGCAGTTGTTTGCTTCGCTTTGGGCAACATCCCACACTTCCGGTCGATCCAGCATGGGAAGTGTCGCAAGTGTTCCGTCGGTTGTTGCGTACGCCCAGTCTTCAAGCTGTCGCAGTGACGATCGCGCTGCATCATCGCCAAAGAGTTTCTCGTGCCGTTCGCTCGCGAGTTTCAATCGCCGGAGCGACACATAATTCCCGCGCCCCTTCACGAGTACCGCCGAGAACTCCTCTGGGATAACCGCATTCAGCAGCGGAACATCCTTCTCTAGTAACTGCTCCTGCAAGCTGATGGTGTTGGTGGAGACAATCACTCTTTCGTCATGTTCTACGATCCGTTCAATTGCAGGCAGAAGGTACGCAAACGACTTGCCGACCCCGGTACCGGCCTCCACCAGCAATCGTCCCCTGGACGCCAATGTACGCGAGACGGCTTCAGCCATTTGCATCTGCTGTGGGCGCAACTCGAATCCACCCAGTCGTCGCGCAATCGGTCCGTCCGTCGAGAGCAGATTGACCAGGTCAACTGACATGGGTAGGAAACTCGATCATACCAGGGGGCGACGTTTTGGTTCGCCGGGTGATCGTGGGTAGTCACGTGGCGTCTTGCGGCGTTTTTCAATCACCACAACGGAATTGGTTGGTGTGCGCAGCACGTCGACGACTGAAACATGCAGTCGGTGCAACGCCTGTTTCGCAGATTCAATCTCATCTTCGGCACGTTCACCTTTGATTGCAAGGACAAATCCGCCTTCACGCGCGAGGGGTACCGTCAGTTCGAGGAGAACGGGAAGCGGGCCCACTGCACGAGCAATCACGGCATCATACATCGCGCGGTGGCGCTGGTAGTCCTGTCCCACGACCTCGGCACGCTGATTGACTACCTCAACATTCTCCAGTTCCAAGTCATTGGCAACTTGCGTGAGGAATCGCGCCTTCTTGCCGGTCGCCTCAATCAAAGTAAAGTGAACACTAGGCATTGTAATGGCGAGCACGATGCCCGGAAGGCCGGCACCCGATCCCACATCCGCGATGCGCTTCGCCTGGATAGACGAAAGCAAAGGCAACAGAGTGAGACTGTCGAGTACATGCCGAATCCATGCTTGCGCGGGGTCACGAATTGCGGTGAGGTTGAACTGCTGATTCGCGACATACAACAACTCCAGATACCGATGCAGTCGCGACATCTCTGACGGCTCGAGTGCAACACATTGCTCCACGAGCAACGAAAAGAATTCATCAGGAGCTGGCGGTACCGGCAGCGACTCACGAGCAGCGTGCGATGGCGTTGAATTCATCTCGCACCAACCTCGTCGAATGCAAACGGCTCGCGAGTCAACCGGCGTGGTCGGCGCATCGCGACATTGAAGATCAGCCCCACCATCAGCCAGTTCGCAACGAGACTCGAGCCGCCGTAACTGACGAACGGAAGCGTCATTCCCGTAATTGGCAATAGTCCAATCGTCATCCCGATATTGATCGTCATCTGCGTCAGGATCATTGTGAGGCATCCGACTACAACAAGTCGCCCAAAGGCATCTTTGCTGAGTCCGGCGGTCAGCAATCCGCTTAGTGCAAGGACAACGTAGCACAACAGCACGCCTATCCCGCCCAACATTCCCCAACGGGTCACAGTGACCGCAAAGATCATGTCATTGTGCTCTTCAGGCAGACCGTTGTGAATGACCAGATCCCGTGCATGCTCCGAGCCAACGCCGATCACGCCGCCGGCACCAACAAGGGTCATCGCGCGGTCTCCCTGATAGCCAATGCTGTCTGTACGGCTGGTATCACCGGTTATCTGGTGAACCATCGCCTGAATCCGGTCTTTCTGATGCGGCTGCAAAAGTGGATATGAGAGTGGAGCCATCGCGACGCCGATCACAATGATCATCGCAATGTGCCGGATCTTGGCCCCTGCGGCAATCAGCATCGCAAAGAGAGTTGGGACAAAGAGCAACGACGTTCCAAGGTCCGGTTCGACAAGAATCAGTCCCATAGGAATCATCATCAAACCAAACGGAATCAAGAGACCTTTGAGTGTGCGATGATTGCTCTTGAATCGAAGATACGCTGAAAGCGAGAGTACAAAAGCGATCTTGGCCAATTCAGAGGGCTGAAACTGAACATCCGCGATTCCCGTTGAGATCCACCGCCGTGCCCCATTGCGTGGGCGTACCAGCCACTCCGGGACTCCAGGGAGCAGAACGAACACGAGGAGCAGGATCACCACACCGAGCAACGGATAACTCAATCGCCTTGCGAGGTCGTAATGTGGAATTGCCACTGCTACGCCGCAGAGTAGCGCAACACCAAGGAACACCGCTTGCTTCCCGGCCAATGATGTCTCGGTTGTTGCAATGACCATCATGCCGAGCAGACTCAATGCCATCGCCGCGAGCACAGTAATCCACGCGACATTGACGATCGCCACTGTCTGCCTGGTAATGGCTTTTGCACGCAGCGTTTCCCGACGGGTAGTCGATCCTTTCACGCCTTGCCCACGCGCATGATCGTCGGGAAGTAGGACAACCTGGCTCACAGATATCCCTCCGCCTTCAGGGCAAGGATGATCTGATTGGCAATCGGCCCGGCCGCACGACCACCAGAACCGGCATACTCGAGCACAACGGCAATCGCATATTGCGGCCTCGCGGGTCCGCGCTCGTCGGACCCGACCAAACCAACGAACCAAGCATGATCCAGCCCAGACAACTCAGCATCGATCTCACCATCATTGTTGCTATCCACCTTCAGCGGCGGCGCTTGAGCCGTGCCTGTCTTCGCCCAGACCGTCACACCCTCGGCATTGATGATCGGCTCCGTGCTGCGATCGGCGTATCGAATCGCGTGACCCGTGCCGTGGGTTTCCTCAACTGATTGCCGCAAGCCCTCAAGTATCGTGGCAACTACATCTGGCCGAATTCGAAGATCGTCTTCATGACGATCCATTGCAGCGGCGGCACTTCCTCGCAGCAGCAATGGGCTGAGATACAGTCCCCCCCGAGCGAGCGTGGCATAGGCGTTCGCTGCCTGGAGCGGCGTCCATGTCACTGGGCCCTGTCCAATTCCCATGATGACCGAGGCGAAGCGCAGACCGCCGCTCGCACGGAGATCATTCAATGTCGATTGACCAGGAACATTGCCGGCATTCTCACCCAGAAGTCGAGTGCGACCCTCCTTATCAGTAGCCGCGTACAACAGACCGGTATCCGGGTGGCGCCCCAAGCCAAATCGATTGTACCAATTCGCCAACCGCTCCATCCCCAGGCGGTCCGCAAGTGTGTAGAAATAAATGTTGCACGAAACAGCCAGTGCTGTCTCACCATCCAGGGCACCGTATTGCTCGCTGTGATTGGTGAATCCATACACCTCACGGTAGATCCAGCAGCGGGCGATCTGATCATTCTCAAAGTAATGTCCAGAACAGGGGATGCCGCGCGAAAGCTCATGGACCCCCTCGCCAACTGCAGCGCTCAACACCAGTGGCTTGATGATTGAACCCGGTGGGTATGGTGTCTCAACCGCCCGATTGACATATGGCGCACTGATCATGCGCCGACTTTCGTTCATGCCGACACCCTGCGCAATGGTCGGCACACTCACCATCGCAACAATCTCACCGGAATCAACATCGATCACCACTGCACTTCCGTTGAGAGGAGTCCCCAGCGGTAGTTGAGAGCCGCGTGGTGTGCCGTCGATGTTCCAGCCGGCATGCCACTGCTGCACAGTCGCCAGACCGAGTTGCGGGTCAAAGAGTGCCTGAATCCTTGCCTGCAGACGAACATCAATCGTGACTGTTAAATCTTGTCCTGGCTCCGGATCTTCGCGCCGTTCAACGCCGGTATCAAGGCGACGATGAACAATTCCACGCAATCCGCGGAGATGGTCTTCAAGATTCGATTCCAGTCCACGATGCCCGACCGAATCTCCTGGCAAGTACCCGCCACGATCAATCACGCCATCCGAGTCACTCCGAAATGGACGCCGAGCAATGTCTTCTGCCCAAACTTCATCGCGCATCTGCCCAAGAATGTGATCGGCAACACCAACTGTTTCGACCGCGAGCGGCTCGTCGTTGCGCAGCGGTCGGGGAAGTGATGTGCGGTCGATCACCACGCGCGTGGTTGCCCATGGGTACTCACGACGTCTTGAGTCCAGAACTCTCAGACCCGGCAGCTGTTCACCAAGCCGCATGAACTCGAACGCCATGGAATCAGAGAGCTTGCTGAGAACAACATGTGGCGAACGCTGTTCAGCGATTGGCTTTGGTTCGAAAGAATCCGGGCGGCCATCTGCCGGCCTGCCAAACTTTGCGTAGTGAGCGGCACGCTGCCTCTCCCAGACTGATTCCGCCAGCCGCGAGACTCGACCGTGAATCTGTTCAACGCGGTCATCAAGCTCATCACGAGAAACGTCGCCAATACGCGAGATAGCCCGCCAGAGTTCTTCGACTTGTCGCTCGAAACCCCGCTTGCGGGTATCGATCTCAAACCTCCGCTGCGCGGCGGTCATGTCATACCAGATACTTCCAACTTCACGTTCCGCCAGCCGTCGCGCCTGGGCCTCGACCCACTCTCCGGAGATGACCTCGTAATCGACAGCGACTTCATAATCCGCGCGATCGATCGCGATCTCTCGACCGTTCCGATCCAGTATTCGGCCACGGTATGTCGGCAGACTCCACCACTGCTCAAGCCGCGCTTCGGCACGCTCTCGAAACGAGGCGCCATGAACAATCGTCAGCCGCGCCAACTGCCCTGAAAGCACCAAGACAATCAGAACCAACCCAGCAAAGAGCAGGGTCAGCCGGCGATGAAACATCCTCGGAAACAACCGGGTGTGATTCACAGGGGGGGGCGATCCGTCTCTGTAAGGCGTTGTGTGTTCCGTGAATCTTATCGGCCGTTTGAGCCCCACGACTTGGTCAGAGCATGACTCTCCGGCTACTTTCTTCAGACCGCCCCCGAAAGACGCTTCCGCACGGTTGGTGACAGCCACCCTTCCAATTCTCGAAAACCGGATTCAGACATTAAAGAGAAAGTGCACGACATCGCCATCCTGCATGCGATAAGTCTTTCCCTCGCTGCGAAGCTTTCCGGCATCCTTGATTGCCTTCTCGCTCTTCAACTTCAGGAGATCTTCCACGCTGTAGCATTCGGCGCGAATGAAACCTCGCTGAATGTCTGAATGTATGGCTCCAGCCGCTTCCGGGGCCGACGCGCCGAAAGGGATCGTCCACGCACGGACTTCCTTCTCACCAGCGGTGTAGAACGACGTCAACCCCAGCAGGTTGTACAACGCCCGCGCGACCGTGTTGAGTGCCGGTTCAACCAATCCCATTGATTCGAGCATTTCCGCACGATCAGCAAGATCAAGCTGCGCAATCTCTTCTTCCAGCTTCGCGCACACGCAGACGAAGCCACTGCCCTGCAATGTCGCAATGGAGCGTACTTCCTGAACCGCTTCCCGAGCCCCTGCAAGGTCATCTTCCTCCACATTCGCGACAAAGAGGACCGGTTTGGCAGACACCATCCCGTACCCCGTGATTGCATCGCGTTCTTCTTCGACCAATGTATCCATCGTTCGAATCGCTCGACCGTCACTCAGTACCGGAATCACCTTCTCTAACGCTGCTGCCCTCGCCTTTGCTTCCCGATCACCAGACTTGGCTGTGCGCTGGGCTTTCTCCAGCGCCGGTTCAGCCACGGCCAGATCAGCGAGAATGAGTTCCGTCTCCATCGAGTCAATGTCCCGAATCGGACTCACATCCGGCCCAAAGCATCGGACCACATGGCATAGGGCATCAACCTGACGAACGTGCGCGAGGACTTGACGTCCAAAACTACTGGCTTCTCCACCACCGGCAAAACCCGGAATGTCGACAACTCGCAGAGAGACCGGCACGACTTTCTTGGTCAAGATGAAAGAAGCGATCGTATCCAGCCGAGGATCCGGTACCTTTGCCATCCCGATGTTGGCTGCAGCGGCGCCGCTGCCCATCGGCGTGCTCTGGCCGCCAGTCAGTGTGTTGAACAGGGTGGTCTTACCGACTCCGGGCAATCCGACAATGCCGACTTCCATCGCGTCTGAACCTCTGGCCTGATGAATATGAATCACGGAGGCAACCGCCGCCGAGAAGAGCGTTGATCCTAGGTCACGGCGATGGCGGATGCGAGAGTTTCCCAGGACCGCGTGCACCAGAAACGGGCTCGATCGATTCCCACTCTGCGGTGAGGGCAGTCGCCACGTGCAATCGCTCCAGATAC
>CBFGRU010000011.1:0-25929 GCA_965651255.1 uncultured Phycisphaerales bacterium | reverse complement strand
GTGTGCTCTTCCGATCTACCACCGAGACACATCGCGTTTCTCTCCATCGCGGGAGCAGTCGCCATTTTCATTCAGATTGGGCTTCTTGAATTGCCCAATGTAAACGCTCGCTTCTGGGCGTATGCGGTCGCTGGACTTCCGCTGATCCACATTGCGTACTTCCTGTTCGGTGTGCCTGTCTTCCTGCTTGTGACAGCGCTCCTCGCCGGTGCCCTGTCACGGCTCTTCCGACTGCCTTCTTCGCTGCTCCGTCAGACGATGTACGCCACGCCTATTCGACTCGGACTCACCGCCGGAACGCTCATGGTCGGCGTGTCAATCCTCATTTCGACGTGGTCGAACGGAAGCTCCATCCTCACGGATTGGGTAGCGCGAATGCGCTTTGCCGATGGCTTTGCGTTCAGTCGATCCGGCATCACAGCACAACAGGCATCCGCGATTGAAAAACTCCCGTTCGTCACAGAGACCTGCCCAATCGGATACCTCCCACTCGAGGTGAAGGGACAGCATGTGTTCGGCGTCGAAGGGCTGGCTCCCACGCAAGTCGTCTGTGTCGGATTCGACCCGGCGTCGTTCTTTCGAATGAACCAGATCGAATGGATCCAAGGGACGCTTGACGATGCCCTTCCGAAGCTACAGTCAGGCGAGGGCATTCTCGTGGCTGATCAGTTCCTGACTGCGCGGAACATCGGTGTCGGCTCGATGCTGACACTCGGTGCCGGCCGACTCGAACGCGAGTTTGAAGTGGTCGGCGTCGTCAGTTCCTCAGGCCTGGAACTCGCCACGCAGTATTTTGGCATCCGTAGCGTGTACTATGAACGTGCCGTCAGTACGGTTTTTGCAGACTTCGACATGGTGCGCGAAGTTTTTGACAATGATGATATCTACCTACTGCAGATAAACCTGGTTGATGGTGTCGAGGAAGAGCGTGTCCAGAAAGTCATCGCCGAAGCGGCACCGGGGGTCTTCTTTCGATCAGGCCAAAGCGTGCGTGAGTCGATCGATGAAATCGGCTACAGCGTTCTCCGGGTGTACAGCACGATCGGCCTCGCGGCGATGCTTCTGGCGTGTGTTGCAGTCGGCAACGTTCTCATCGCCAATGTTGCAGCACGCCGATTTGAGTATGGCATCATTCGGGCCGTTGGCGGTCGTGCCGGAATGCTGCTTCGACTCATCCTTGCCGAATCCGTACTGCTGGCTATCACCGCGATGGTTCTTGGGACCGCACTCGGCCTTCATGAAGCCGCGATTGGCGTCGTCATGTATCGTGATCTTGCGGGCCTGATTCTGGAGCTTCACGTCCCCATTGCACCAATGTTGATTGCCTGGGGTGTTGTCCTGTTGCTCGCCATGATGGCAGCGCTTCCCGCCGGATGGCGCCTTGTCAGAGCAACTCCGCGCCAACTGCTCGCTTCCGGTCGTGCCGGAAGCTAAGAGTTCCTATTGTCGAAAAGCTCCTCGGAAACCTCAACTTCATGCTATCTTCGCGCACCATGAGCGCTGGCACAGACTCTGATCCCTCGACCCGTCATATGAATTCCGGACCGCGTGCACCGTGGTGGGCGTGGTGGCCGTTGCTGATCGCCCCAATCGGTGTGCTCGCGTGCATCATCAGCCACGCACTTGGTCAGATGCAATGGGCTGACAAGCCAGTTCAGGAAGTCGCAGCAATCATTCTGACCTCTTTGGCGTTGATCGCTGGCGTGATGAAGTTTGCCGTGGTTCGCCACCGGCTGTACCTGCTCTTCGCGCTCCTCGGACTCAGTGTGCTGCTCCGAGAATGCCACTGGGAATGGACGACCAAGTTCATCTACATCACGATCGCGGCCCTCTCCCTCTGGGCGTTCGCCTGGCGAGAACGGCTCACCCCATATGTGAACGCCCACCCGCATATCAAGGTCTGGCTGATCGCGACCGCTGTAACCTATGTCTTTTCACAATTCATTGCACGCCGCGGATTCCAACACCTCAGCCCCGAAGGGTCCGCCGCAGCGGAACTCTTCGAAGCGATTTACACCGATACGGAGGAAGTCGTTGAGAATCTCGCCCACTTCATGCTGCTCATCACCATTCTCCTGGGCTCATGGCGGTCCGAAACGGCTACCGCGAATGACACCCAACCATCCTACGATGACAGCAGATGACCGAGCAGCGACGCTTTGAGATTGTCAGCGAGTACCAGCCGATGGGCGACCAGCCCACCGCGATCACTGCGCTCGTCGCCGGCCTGGATGAAGGCAAGCGCCACCAGACGCTGCTCGGCGCAACTGGAACCGGCAAGACGTTCACCATGGCGAATGTCATCGAGCATGTGCAGAAGCCAACACTCATCATCAGCCACAACAAGACCCTCGCCGCCCAACTCTACGAAGAGATGAAGGAACTCTTCCCCAACAACGCGGTGAGCTACTTTGTGTCCTACTACGACTACTACCAGCCGGAAGCGTACATCCCGCAGCGCGATATCTACATCGAGAAAGACGCATCGCGGAATGATGACTTGGAACGACTCCGACTTGCCGCGACGAGTCACCTGCTCTCGCGCAGCGACACAATCATCGTTTCGAGCGTCTCCTGCATTTATGGACTGGGATCACCCGTCAACTATCGCGAGCGCGTGCTCAGCATCGGCGTGGGTGACACGCTCAATCGGCGCGACTTCCTGCTGGGCCTGGCCGAAATGCAGTACAAGCGGAACGATATCGCGCTTGAGCGCGGGTGCTTTCGAGTTCGCGGGGAAGTCATCGAAGTGCAACCTGCGTACGAACAGTTTGCCATCCGCATCGAGCTCTTCGGCGATGATGTCGAACGCATCGAGTTCATTCACCCAACCACAGGCGAGATTCTCGCGCCCGAAACTCGGGTTTTTCTCTTCCCCGCCGTGCATTACGTCATGCCCCATGAGGAGATGCTGCCGGCCATCGAGGGTATTCGCGCTGAGCTCGAGTCGCGTCTCATTCAACTTCGGTCGGAAGGCAAGCTCCTCGAAGCGCAGCGTCTCGAATCACGCACTCGGTACGACTTGGAAATGATTCAGGAAGCTGGTTACTGTTCTGGCATTGAGAATTACGCTCGGCACTTTGATGGCCGCCCGCCCGGAACTCGGCCTTACACACTGCTCGATTATTTTCGCTACGTGCCTGGCCGCAAGCCGGATGACTGGCTGGTCTTTGTGGATGAATCGCACGTGACGCTCCCGCAGATCCGTGCGATGTACACTGGCGACCGCGCGCGAAAGCAGGTTCTCGTCGATCACGGCTTCCGCCTGCCGAGCGCGCTGGACAATCGACCGCTGATCTTTGATGAGTTCCGCGAGATTGTGCCTCAGATCATCTATGTGTCCGCAACGCCCGCCAGGTATGAACTTGAACAATCCGGCGGAGTGGTCGTCGAACAGATCATTCGGCCGACAGGATTGATTGATCCTCCGGTTGAAGTCCTACCCGCTCGCGGTCAGGTGCCCGATCTTCTCGAACGATGCCGGGAGCGAGCGGAACGCGGGGAACGTGTTCTCATCACCGCTCTGACGAAGCGGCTTTGCGAAGATCTGACGAACTATCTGCACGATCAACAAGTTCGTGTGCGCTACCTGCACAGCGAGATAGACACACTCGAACGGCTGGAGATTCTGCGCGACCTGCGCGAAGGCGCGTTCGATGTGCTCGTCGGCGTCAACCTGTTGCGCGAAGGGCTGGACCTGCCGGAGGTCTCACTCGTCTGCATTCTTGATGCGGACAAGGTCGGCTTTCTGCGCAGTGAGACCAGTCTGATTCAGACAATGGGTCGCGCAGCGCGCAATGCGAATGGGCAGGTGATCATGTACGCAGATCGCATCACCGACGAGATGCAGGCAGCCATCGACGAAGCCGAACGCCGGCGAACTCGACAGACCGCCTACAACGAAGAACACGGCATCACCTCGACGACGATCAAGAAAGCCATTCGTCGCGGCATTGAACAGGAACTCCAGGCACGCAAGACGGCGAAGGCCGCGGTGAATCCCGCGAATCGCGCGCAGCAGTACGATCGGGATGAGTTGATCGCGGTTCTAGAAAAAGAGATGTACGAGGCCGCGCAATCCCTCGAGTTTGAGAAGGCCGCCAAGATCCGCGATCAGGTCAAGCGACTGCGTGAGTTACCCCACCACCGAAGCTCTGAGAAGATCACGCTTGAGGAAGCCGCCGCGCCGAAACCCAAGCCCGGAGAAGCACGCTCGCGGGCAGGTATCTCCCGACGCAACAAGAAGAAGCGCCGGGCCTGACTGAAGTCGTCCCCGTGTGGATGGCGTGGCTGATGTGACCGGACAAGCAAGGAACAATCGCGCTACACTCTCTTCATCATGGATCTGCCCCCGCTCTCACCACCATCACAGCCCCCGCTCGACCCTGAGATTGCGTCGATGGCGCCGCTTTGCGCCATCTTCCGGCGGTATCTCAAGACCAAGAATCTCAAGTACACACCGGAGCGGGCGGACATTCTGAACGCGGTGATTGAAAAGGACGGAGTGTTCGAAGCCGAAGAGCTTCTGCTTGACATGCGGAAGCGGAGTTACCGGGTTTCCAAGGCAACGATCTATCGAACGATCAAACTCCTGCAGGAAGCAGGCATCATCACGCAGGCGCTGTTCGACTCCAAGCAGGCACACTATCAACTCGTTTATGGAAAGCAGCCGCGCGACTACATGGTTTGCGTGAAGACCGGGCGCCACATCGAGTTCACAAATGAACAACTGGTGTCGCTTCGTGAAATGATCGGGCGTCAATTCGGCTGGACACCAATCGGACATCGATTTCAGATCTACGCGATCAGCCCGGAAGGCATGGCAGCAGAGCGCGCGAATGACGCTGATTCAGCTTCATAGCGACGATTCTCATCAGCCATTCAACTCATCATCCTGAAGCGGCCGGCTGATCTGGTACTTTCCGCGAAACCACTGACCCAGATCAACCAACCGGCACCGCTCCGAGCAGAACGGGTCGTGGCTGCGATCCGTCAGGCGCGATGTGCAGACCGGACATTGATCAGTATCACTCGCAATCCCGGTACTGCGCTGCGGTGACTGACGTTGCAGGATGAAACCCGGCCAGTGTTCGGCAATGGCGGCGAATCGTTCATTCAGTGACTCAGGCACATGAATCTCGACATCTCGATTCTCGTTGCCGGCATGCAGAATTCGAATCGAGATCAGATCGCTCGGCAGGCGATTTGCGATGCGCTCGGGCCACTCCACCACGATCACCGCATCACGCGCTGCAACAAGATCATCCCAGCCGAGGGCATCAATCTCAGAGTCATCGCCCACGCGATACGCATCCATGTGAACCAACAAGCGACCATCCGGCGATTCATATTCGTGCATGATCACAAAGGTCGGGCTCGATACCGACTGCGGGTCAATCCCCATCGCTTCAGCCAGCCCTCGAACGAACGTCGTTTTCCCCGCACCGAGATCACCGATCAACGCAACAACATCCCCGGCGACCAGCAGTGGTGCGAAAGACGATGCCAGACGGCAGGTCTGCTCAGGACTCGTAGTTGAAGTGGAGATTCTCACGAACCATGCTCCCAACCGAAAGTGGCAGCATCGATGAAGTGGCCATCCGGTGTTCGTACTCGAACCACCGCCTTTTGAGGAACCACTCGCGATGATGCACTCAGTTCGGTTACTTCGCCAATGCGCGTGATTGGAACTCCAAGTACTTCCCTCGGGACACCACTCGAAGCGGTGAAGCAGAGTTCATAGTCCTCGCCATCACCCAGCGCCTGTTTCCAGGTACACCCGGTACGGCATGGAAAGCGGACCGCATCAAGTGTTATCTGAACCTCTGACATTTCTGCCAGATGCGCAACATCACGGCCAAGACCGTCGGAGACATCAATCATTGAATGCAATGATGTACCAAGCGATCGGGAAAGCGACATCGCATGCAGAATGCGCGGTTCGAAGGTGAGATGATGACCCGATCCATCCGGCATGAACGAACCGCCGAGAACGCCGGTCACGAAGACTCCGTCTCCAACTCGGGCGCCGGAACGACGAACGGGCGCGTGCTCGGCATCGATCGGGCGTGCGATGACAGTCACACTCAGGGTGAGCGGATGCTCCGGTGACTGATGAAAGGCGATATCTCCACCGATAAGCGGGCAGTTGAATTCCGCCGAAACTGCCCGCATGATCTCGAACAGTTCCATGGCACGCTCTTCACCGAAGTCCGGCGGCAGAACACCTGCCGCAAGTGCCGCGACTGGCACCGCGGCCATGGCCGCGACATCGCTCAGACATCGAGTCACTGCTTTTCGACCGACCAGTGAAACCGGCGTCCCGGGCCACCGAACATGTCGACCGGCAATAAGCTGATCAACGGCGGCAAGGACTTCGGTCTCGCCAACCAGAATCGCCCCCATGTCATCACCGGGTGGGATCGATACCGCATGACCCAATTGGTCGTTGGCACGGTAGATCTGCTCGAGAAGGTCGAATTCACGCATGATCATGCTCTGGCCAGAAGGCGAATCGTAGCGCCCATTGACGATCGGCTGGCACCACCACGTCGTGGTACGATGACTGCGATGATCTCAGCACCGGACAGCTACGGCCTCGACGAAATGCAGACGCTGGCCTTTCGTGTCGACACTCCACCACCACACGAGTTCGAGTCTTACTGGTCGGAGTTTCGGGAAGAGATTCTTGCTCAGAATGCGGCGTTTGCATCGACACCCAATGATTCGGTCAATCGGGTTGGCCTGACCTCGTTACGGTCGGTACGCATTGTCGGTCGCCTTACCCTTACAACGCCACACCCGAATGCGATCGTCCTCACCAGCCATGGCTACCAGGATGTTCCCGACATCTTTACTGATGAAGAAGAGCCGTGGAGTAAATCCGGCCTCGGCACACTCCGCATTCGCGTACGTGGTTTCCCACCGTCGGTGCAGGATGTTCCAGATCTCCGTGGCGCATGGATCATGCGCAACATTGAGTCGCACGACGCATGGATCGCGCGGGGGGCCGTCGCCGATTTGATTCAATCATTTCGTGCCCTTCGCCGACACTTCGGTCCGGACATGCCGATCATGATCCACGGAGAGTCGTTTGGTGCCGGCCTTTCCATTATTGCAGCGTCCCAATTGATTCACCTCGGCGATGCTCCATCTCGCATGGCCATCGCGTTACCCAGCTTCGGCGCGTGGGAGTGGCGTCGAAGCCATTACTGCTCTGGTGCCGGGGCGCAGGTCAACATGGCCATTGAATCAATGCGCGCTGAAGATGAGCGTGTCATGCGAACCCTTCGGCTGTTCGATGCGGTTTTCCACGCTCGCCACCTCACGATGCCGATTCTGGTGAAGACCGCGGTGAATGATGATGTTGTCCCCGCGCCAACCCAGAGCGCGATCTTTCATGCGATTCCAGAGGGTCACAAGTACCGCTTCATCACTCGATACGGACATTTTGATGGTGGTGTTGCCCATGCCCGCCGTCAAGTTCTCTTTGATCGCTTCCAGGTCTCTTTCCTTGATCCCGCGAACAATCCAACAGAACTTCTTCACGAATCCGCGGATCAATTGACACTTCCGCCCGCCCCAACACAGGATGGCCCGAAGACCTGAGCGGTTCACTTACGGTCATGATGGGTCGCTTGTTTCAGCAATTCGAGAACAATCTGCACATGCCGCGCCGTCGCCCCCTGATTGGCACGAATCACCTCGCGCCCATTCTCCGCAATGGCCGCTCGGCGCACCGGGTTATTGAGCAAATCCCGAACCGTCTCCGCGAGGTCACTTGCTTCGACCTGGAGCAGACCACCACCGCGCAGGAGATGATCGACTGTGTCCTGAAAATCTGTCACATTCGGCCCGACAATAGCTGCTTTGCCGAGTGCAATCGGCTCCATCATGTCACTGCCATACAACGGGGCAAAGCTCCGCCCGATGATGACCAGATCGGCGAGTGCATAGGCCATGCGCAGCTCGCCGATCGTGTCGAGGAGGAACCGGCCGGTCGCGCTGCCACGATCATTCTTCGAGCGGCGCGCACATCCAGGCAGGTCATGTGCCGCGTCATCAAACCACTCCGGCTTGCGCGGTGCGCACAGCAACTGCACCCCGTCGGGTGTCGCGTCGCGGAAAAGTGCATGTTCTTCCGGCGCGGTCGAGCCGGCCACGATGAGCGGCTTCGCCGGGTCGATCCCGAGTTCTTCGCGGAGTCGATCCGCGCCGGCCACTTCATCGGCGATCTGCGCGGTATCCCATTTCATCGTTCCCGTAACCTGCACTCGATCGGCGGGCATGCCGAGCGCGCGGAATCGCGCAGCGTAGTCCTCCGTCTGGACGGCGGCGAACGCGACGCGACTGAACATCGGCCGGATGAGCGCGCGAATGCGTGCATAGCGGCGCGCGCTCCGCTCGGTGAGGCGGCCGTTCACAACGCAGACCGGAATGCCGAATGCTCGGCAACGCCCGGTGAAGTTCGGCCAGACTTCAAGCTCCATCAACACCGCGACATCGGGTTGCACCACGCGCAGGAAGCGACTCACGACGAAGGACAGGTCGAACGGGTAACGAACGATCGATAGACGATTGCCAAAGAGTGATCGCGCGCGGGCGATACCCGTATCTGTCGTGCAACTGACGATAACTTCCACATCTTCCCGCGAGGCGAGCGTCTCCACGAGCAATCGCGCAGCGTTGATCTCCCCCACCGAGACCGCGTGAATCAGAATGCGGCGTTTCGATTTTGGCCCGATGCCCTGTACACGCCCGAACCGTGCCGCCCAGTCGGTGCGCAGCTTCCCCTTCGCCGCCATCCGGATCAGCCAGATGGGCGCCGTCACAATCCCCAGCAGCAGAAAGAGGGCATCAATCAGGAACCGCATATGGCGGGCAGTGTACCCACCGATTGGGTACTCGCCCTTGGAGCATGAAGCGATTCGACCTAGGATGAGCCCCCTCGGGCGCTTAGCTCAGTTGGCTAGAGCACCGCCTTTACACGGCGTAGGTCACTGGTTCGAGTCCAGTAGCGCCCATTCTGGACACGTGAGATGCGTCCGCCGGACGACATGCAGCCGCATTCTCATCCGTTGTATTGAGTTCCGACAGGAGTGTCAGTACGCTGTGTCTTTGGAATTGTGGGGTTGACACAGTTCTCTCGAGCGCCGAGGTATCTGCAGCATGGCCACGTCCAACAGACACGTGCAGCGTTCTCTTTCTCTCGCATTGGCTGCCAGCGCTCTCATGCTGGCTGCCTGCAGCATGACTGAAGAAGCGCCGCCACAGCCGCGCCAGGCCGATCTGGCCCCCGTCGAGCGCGAACTGCCAACGATCCTCCGTGGAACAGTCGCGAGCGAGGGCGTACTTCTGGGGTTCGAGGATGTGGTGGTGCATGGCTACGGTCTGGTCGTCGGCCTGAACGGTACGGGTGATCGAACCCAGCCACCGAATGTCCGCAGCCACATGCTCGTTGAAATGACTCGACGCGGCATTGGAAGTGAGCGTTACGAGTTTCCCATGGGACCGGAAGAGATGCTCCGATCGCCCGATACGGCGGTGGTCATCGTTGAGGCGATCGTTCCGCAGGGCGCTCCGAAGGGCACGCCATTTGACGTTCGGGTCTACGCGCTCCCGAACAGTGATGCCACCAGTCTTGAAGGCGGCATTCTGTACACCACCGAATTGCGTCCGGTCGTCACGGCCGGGCGCTTGCCCCCCGTTGGGTCAAAGCAGGCGCGGGCCATTGCCATGGCCAAGGGGCCAATCTTCACGAACCCCTTCGCGAATCCCGACAGCGAATCAACGGTGGTGAATGCGCGCGTTGGCCGGATCCTCGGCGGCGGTATGACTTCAAAAGACATGCCGCTCAAACTGAAACTTCCGAACCCGAGTCACACAAGAGCGAAGTTGATCGAACAGTCGATCAACACCTACTTCCCACAGGAGCCCGGCCAGCGTGAGCCGACGGCACGAGGTGAGTCCGGTGATTCGATCCGAATCCATGTCCCACCTTCTTATCGCAACCGCACGCGCGAGTTTGCGATGCTGCTTCAGCACACCACGATCAACACGGCCGGCATCGATCGATCGATCCAGCAGATCAATCGTCTGGTGGTCGAGAATCCGGCGTCGGCCGAGATTGCATCATGGCGCTGGCAGGCATTTGGTCGCGCCGTTCTGCCGGGAATCAAGTCGTTTTACAATCATCCGGACGAGCGACCAAGACTGGCGGCATTGCGCGCAGGGGCACGGCTTGATGATCCACTGGTGATTCAACCGCTCATCGACCTGGCGACCAGCGGGACCCGATCCGGTCGAATCGATGCCATCGACCTGCTCGCCGATATGCGGTCGAACCCGAGCATCGATCTCGCCCTGCGGGAACTGCTTGATGATGATGATCTTCAGGCCCGACTGGCCGCGTACGACGCCCTGGCGAAACGTGGAAGCTTCATGTTCATCGATCGTCAGTACGTCGATGGCAAGTTCATCGTTGATCTGGTTGAGAGCACCAAGCCACTGGTCTACATCACGCAGCAGCGAGAACCGCGGATCGTTGTGTTCGGTGAGAATCTTTCGATCGATCGCCCCGCGACGATCTCCGCCTGGAACGATGACTTTCTGCTGAAAGGCGATCAGGGACAGGATCGTGTCGATGTGCGCTACTTCAATGATCGCACCGGCGAAACCAATCGATATCTGATTGATGCAGAACTTGAGGATTTCATCCCATTCCTCGGCCATCAGACGACCATTGAATCACCAGCCCCCGGCCTTGGGCTCAGCTACAGCCAGACCGTTGGTCTCATCCACTCGATCTGCCAGGGCGGCTACATTCAGGCGCCGTTCATGGCTGAGCAGGATCGAATTCTCGCGCAGATTCTCGATCGGGCCCAGAGCCAGCGGATTGAAGATCGTCCAGAGTTTTCTGAGGATCCTGATTTCCGTGAGATTTTTACCCCGGAAGATGTCTTCTTTGATCCCGCAACGGGGGCGACTGGTGCGGGCCTTGGCCAGTCTAATCCCCCCGCCGGTTCAAGCAATCCTGTGTGGTGAGGCCACACAAACCACAATCTGTTGAGTATCATGCCGCGGCGCCGATGGTGATTGGAGATCACAGCGCCCTGCCACCCAGGATGGGTGGCCGAGGAATGACAGGAGGTCACACCCGCATGCGGCTTTCCAAGCTCACGCTCTCCGGATTCAAATCCTTCGCAGATACGACCGAGTTTCGATTCGACCTGCCCATCACGGGTGTCGTCGGCCCGAACGGTTGCGGCAAGAGCAATGTCGTTGATGGCATCAAGTGGGTACTGGGCGAACGAAGTGCCAAGAGTCTTCGTGGCGATGCGATGCTCGACGTCATTTTTGCGGGAAGCTCCAGCCGAAAGCCACTGGGCTGCGCCGCGGTTACGCTGACGTTCGAGAACCCGATCGTCCGGCCGGATGCGCCAGATCCCAATCATCGGCGCGATTTGAACATTGATACCGATGCCGTCGATGTGACTCGCCGTCTCTATCGTGATGGGCGCAGTGAGTATCTGATCAACGGCACCAAGTGCCGTTTGCGAGATATCAAGGAGCTGTTCCTTGATACTGGCATCGGTGCTCACGCCTATTCAATCATTGAACAGGGCAAAGTTGATGCCATGCTCCTCGCGAATCCTGTCGAGCGACGAGCGATCTTCGAAGAAGCGGCAGGGATTGCCCGATTCAAGCAGCGGAAGATTGAAGCAGCCCGAAAACTTGAAGCGGCCCAATCGAACCTTGTGGCGGTGCGCGAGCAACTCCAGAATGCAGAACGTCGATTGCGCATCGTTCGTTCACAGGCCGTGAAGGCGCGACGCTTCCAGGAACTCGATGAGCGATATCGGTCCCTGAGGACCGAACTTGCGCTCGATCTCTATCACGAGCATCGAACTCGTCTGGAAGGTCTGACCAGCCGTATGGCCGGCCTTGAAGATGAGCGACGACGCCTGGCAACCCAACTTGCAGAGATTGAGGAGGCCAAGTCCGAAGCCGATGCATCCAGACACGCCATTGAGCTGGAGCAGCGACAGCTTGAGCAGAACCGATTGGAATTCATTTCGGCCAGGAAGAACGCTGAACAGCGCAGTGAGCTGATTCAGCGCAATCTCGAAGAGGCAGAGGAGCACATTCAACGGGATCGGCTGTCGCTTTCAGAGATTGAAACACGGATTGCATCGCTTGAGAGCGAGCTTTCCTCGACCACGGGTCTGATCGAAGAACATGAACGATCCGTCAACGAGGCCGAGGCGATCGTATCCGCAAGTGCACAGGCGCAAGCCGGACATCGGCAACGGCTCCTGACGCAGCAGCAGGCGCTGGATGATCGTCGTGCAACCGTAAATCGCATTGAACGAGAGTGCGCACAGTTGGTCGCGCGGTCCCACTCCATTGAGGCGCGTGATCGAACGCTTCGTGAGAACGATGAACGCCTTGGGACACGCATTGCACAACTCACCACCGATGCCGCTGATGTTCATCAGCAGGGAGATGCGCAAACCGGGCAGATGGAAAAAGCACGTCTGGAGGTTGATCGACTTGCCGGCGAAGTTGAGGCGATCGATGAGAAAATCGCATCACTCGGCGGACGACAGGCAGAGCTCTCATCGGAGCTCAGCGAGCTTCGCCACGAGCGGGCAGCATTGGAGTCAAGGCGACATCTCCTCGATGAAATGCAATCCGCGCGCGAAGGACTCGGTGAAGCGGTCAAGAGCATTCTTGACGATCCCGAATCGTACCCCGGTGTTCGTGGGCTGCTGCTGGATGCGATTGATACAAACCAGGAAGTCGCTCCGCTCGTGGAAGCGGCGTTCGGATCGAACATTCAGATTCTGCTTGTGGATTCTCCCACCGTGGTTGAATCCCTGCATGAGCGATTGAAAGAACTCCGAGGTGGCGTCAGTTTCATGCCTGTGCAAACAGGTAACGATCTGCCCGCACCGTTGCCAGAGACGTTCAATTCCGCACCGAACAGCATTACTCCCCTACTTTCGCTCGTCAACGTTCGTGATGACGCCGCGGGAGCCGTTATTCGCCTGCTCGGAAAGACAATTGTCGTACCAACCCTGGACTCTGCGGTATTGCTCGCAGCCGGCCCGCTCCGCGGATACCGATTCGTCACCCGGGATGGCGCGGTACTCGAAGCTGATGGCCGGATCAACATTCAGACCCAGGCCGCATCAAACGGCGCCAGTGGCCTCCTGAGCCGCCGCATTGAACTTGAAGTCCTTGAGCGCGAAATCGGCCAACTCAACACACAGATTCATGGCGTTTCAACTGACTTGGATGCACTCTCATTCGAGACCAAGGAGTTGCAGGCCGAAAGATCACAAGCCGCAACATCGCTGGAAACCGCTCGACATGCCGTCGTCGAAGCGGAATATCAGCGGCAGCGATTGAACAACGATTTGTCCAGAATCGAACGCGAGCACACCGCCGTACTCAGCGAGCGATCAGAACTCAAACGCCGACTGGAAGAGCTGCAACAGGAGGGTGCGGAGTTCAAGCGGCGCATCGAGTCACTCGAACGATTACAGGTCGAAGAGGAATCTGCCGCCACTGAACTGGCACAGGATGTCGCTGCGCTGCAAGCTGAAGGGCAGCAGCTTCAGGAAAAAGTCGCGAGCGCCAGAGTGCAACTGGGGCAATCGACCGAGAAACTCGAATCGGCGCGGCGAGAGCATCGCCACCATCAGCGTGCGATTGAAGAGTCACGACGTCAATACGAGGTGGCTCGCGAGCAGATTGAACGCCGACAGGAGCAGATAGCCCGCTACGAGGAATCACTCATTGAGACTCAACGCGAGTCCGGCGTGGCCGAGCAGCAGATTGAAACCGTGGCCGATGCGCTTTCACAGATTAGTGAGCAGGTTCGAGATGCCACCGCGCATGTTGAGAAGGTGACCGAGCGACTGCACGCGGCGAGATCACGTGCTCACCAGTTTGACCGTGATTACAATGCGCTTGAAATGTCCCGTCGTGAGGTTGAGATCAAGCGCGAGACGCTTGAGGAACACGTTCTCAGCGAATTGGAACTGGATCTCACGCAAGCGTACCCGGAATATCGGGATAAGCGATCAACAGCGGGTGAGGCGTTCCCAGCGATCGATCGAGATGCATCAGACTCTGAGTTGCTGGCCCTCCGAAAGGAGATCAAAGCACTCGGGAATGTGAATCTCGATGCGATTGATGAGGAAGCACAACTGGAAGAGCGGAATCTCGACCTGATCAAGCAGGTGGAAGACATCGACCAGGCGCGTGAGCAACTGACCAAACTGGTTGCAGAACTCGAAACGGTCAGTCGTGATCGATTCCAGGAGGTCTTTGAGACGATTCGTTCGCATTTTGCCGGACCGGAAGGCATGTTCCGCAAGTTGTTTGGTGGTGGCCAGGCCGACCTGGTGTTGCTCCCGAATGAGGCCGGGGAAGTGGATTGGCTCGAATCTGGAATTGAAGTTCGCGCGAAACCCCCCGGCAAGGAACCGCGCGTGCTCAGCCAACTTTCCGGTGGCGAGAAGGCAATGACCGCCGTTGCCCTGCTCCTGGCGATTTTCAAGAGCAAGCCGTCACCGTTCTGTATTCTCGACGAGGTTGATGCACCGCTTGATGAAGCCAACGTCGAACGATTCTGTGCATCCCTGCGCCCATTCCTGGAGCATTCACACTTTATTGTCATCACGCATCACAAGCGCACGATGCAGTCCTGCGACCAACTCTATGGCGTCACGATGCAGGAGCGCGGGGTCTCGAAACGGGTCGCCGTCCGGTTCGAACAGGTCTCGGAGACCGGCCACATCTCCAAGGATGCAATTCGGGCGGCGGAACAGCAGGAATCACCTGTTGACGACTCTCCTGATCATGCTGAATTGGACCCTCCGCTCGTCGAGACAACCGCCACTGGTCGGCGAAACGGGCTGCGTGATTCACTTGAACGCGCTTGGAACAATACCTGAGCGAGCCATGCGACTGCTGCTGCCCTTTCTCTGCGCCGTCATGACCCTGGGTGGCTGTGCATCAACCGCCGAAACAGATCGACCGACGTCGCGGCAGGAATCGATTCGCGCCATGACGTTCAACATTCGCTATGACAACGCCGCCGACGGTGAACATGCGTGGCCGCACCGGCGCGAACGGGTTGCCGAATTGATTAGAACGGCAGATCCCGACTGCATTGCCCTGCAGGAGGTGCTCAGTCATCAATTGAGCTTTCTTACGAACGAGCTTGGTGATGAATGGGAGTTTGTTGGTGTCGGTCGATCCGACGGGAAGGAAGCCGGCGAGTTTACTCCGATTGGATATCGACGCGATCGATTCACTCAGATTGCGTGGGGAACGTGGTGGCTCAGCCCAACACCTCAGGTTCCGAGCCGTGGTTGGGATGCAGCACTTCCTCGCATCGCGACGTGGATCCGCTTACGCGACGCTGCCACTGGCGAGACACTTCTTGTCGTCGGTACACACTTTGATCATCGCGGCGAGGAAGCGCGTGTCGAGTCCGCACGTTTCCTTGCCAATCAATTGAACGATGAATCACGCGTGATCCTGATGGGAGATTTCAACGCCCCGCCGGGAAGTCTCGCTCATCGCCTCCTGACGACGCAGTTGACGGATACCGCCGGTGATGACACCCGCGCAACCTGGTGCGGCTGGGATGGAGTGCCAGATCCCGGTCGCCGTATCGATTGGATTCTCTCCCGCGGCTTCAGCACGGAACGATACGAAGTTCCCAATTGGGATGATCCTTCGCGGCCGGAAAGTGATCACCTGCCGGTGATGGCGGACCTTCGCTGAAGGAACTCACCCTTGGCCCGTTGGAGAAATGGAATCGAGAAACTGATCGATTGCATCCATCGCCTGTAGAAGCGATTCGCTCGGAGCTGCTGCGCTATCGGCCGGATTGGGAGTATTCAACACATGATTGCCCTCCAGGAGTTCTACGAACGTCGCGCGGCGACCGACTGCGGATGCCAGTTCGCGGGCATCATGGATGCCCACTGTCGCGTCTTTCACTCCGTGAAGGATGAGTTGCGGCGCGCTGATGCGCTGTGCAAGCGCGAGTACATCGTGTGATTCAGGATCAGCTTCAATCTCGTCCAACCATTGGCGGCCGATGCGAAGCATCTGTCCTGTCCGAGACGATGGAGAATCAAGATACCCCTGTTCCCGCATCAACGCGCGTTCGCGTTCTGCAAGCCGACAGGTGGAACTTGGTGCGGCAATTGTGATGATTCCGCGCGGCTGAGGAACGTCGCCGCGACAGTCGATCCGCCCCGCGGTCAACAGGACGGTTACGCCGCCACGCGAATGTCCCAGCAGAACGATCGGCAGATCCTGACCTGCAAGCCGCCCATCGTGGATCGCGCGCATGACCGCAATCAGATCATCAACCTGCCTGTTCCATGTGTCGAGCGCAAAGAGATCGCATCGCGCGAACGTGTCCGTCTCGTTCGTCATGCCGCTGTGACTGAAGTTGAAGCGATGGGCGATCCATCCTCGCCGAGCCAGATGACTCGCCAGGAGCGGAATGAATCCGTAATCCTTGTACCCTTTGAATCCGTGTGCAAGAATCACTGTGCCACGGGCCGGTCCGAGTGGCCGATGCGTATTGCCAAGAATCATTTCACCGCCAGCGCCCGGAATTGACCATGATTCCGACGGGATGGTCGAATTCCTGTTCATCGTGAACCGATTCGCTCAGCGTACGCGACTCTCGATTATTTCAACCTCGCAATGACCGCATCCGCAAAGTCGCGCGTCCCCAGCGTGCCGCCGAGATCACGGGTTTTCTCCCCGGCGATGAGACACTCGTTGTACGCACTCTTAATGCGACGAGATGAATCCTTGCATCGAGCGTCATCTCGAGTTGCAGCCAGGTGGTTCAACATCATGACACTGCTCATGATCAAAGCGAGCGGGTTGGCGATGCCCTTCCCTGCAATGTCCGGCGCAGACCCGTGAACGGCTTCGAACACCGCGTGATCCTGCCCGTAGTTCGCGCCGGGCGTCACCCCGAGGCCGCCCACCAGACCCGCGCAGAGGTCACTCAAAACGTCACCGTAAAGATTCTCACAGAGGATCACATCGAACTGCGAAGGATCCTGGACGATTCGCATACATCCCGCATCGATGATGACCTCGTTGTATTGAACGTCGGTTGGGTTCTTCTCATACTCTTCTTTGGCACATCGAATGAAGAGGCCGTCCGAGAGTTTCATAATGTTCGCCTTGTGGAACACTGTCACTCTCTTTCGGCCGCGGGTGCGCGCATACTCGAAGGCAAATCTCGCGATGCGGCGACACGCCTCTTCGGTCGCGACCTTGAGCGACGTGATAACACCATCAGTAATGATGTTCTCAATGCCGGAGTAGAGGCCCTCGGTGTTTTCGCGTACCACCACAAGGTCAACACCTTCAAACCGAGTGGGTACGCCATCGAGTGAGCGCACCGGTCGGACCGCTGCATAGAGATTCAGTTTCTTTCGCAGTGCGACATTGATCGACGAGAACCCCCCGCCAATCGGGGTTGTACATGGACCTTTCAATGCTACTCGATGCTCAAGGATGGCATCGACCGTGTCCTTGGGCAGAACGGTATCACTTCCCCGCTCGAGTGCCGCAACGCCCGCGTATCGTTCGATCCATGTCACCGGGGCCTGGGCGGCCTCAAGGACTCGTCGGGCTGCATCGCAGACCTCGGGGCCAATTCCATCACCGGGGATCATCACACAGGTATGCATCATCGCGATCCGCTTTCTCTCTCTGAGGGGTCGTCGGGTGAGGCAAAGGATAGTCGCAACTTCAGGATGCTTCTCACTTTCAACTTGACCCTCTCTCGTTGCTGAGCCACGATCTGCCGATGTCTGCCTCTTCATCGGTTCAAGATGTTGATCTGCTCATCTTCGGCGGCGGCGCTGCGGGCCTTTGGCTGCTGGATGAAGCGCGGCGCGCCGGCATCGGAGTACTGCTCTTTGATTGCAATCCGCTGGGTACCGGGCAGACGATCGCCAGCCAGGGAATCATTCATGGGGGTCTGAAGTACACTTTGAACGGGTTGCTGAATCCTTCCGCCAAGGCGATCAGAACCATGCCTTCGTACTGGCAGGCATGCCTGAATGGAGACCGTGAGCCGAACCTCCTGCAGGTGCGGATGCGCGCGGCTTCATGTTACCTCTGGCGAACCGACTCATTGACCTCTCGGGTGGCCATGATCGGCGCGCGGGCGGGACTTTCAACCGCACCCGAAGAAGTGTCCAGGGAACACCGACCTGCGGTTCTGCGGGATGCACCAGGCATCGTGGCCTCGATCCGAGAACCGGTGATTGACCCAAGATCATTCATCGAGACACTGCACGAACGTCAGCCAGATCGAATCGCACTTTATTCAAGCGTGGCAAGCGCTCAGCGAGTCAATGACCGCTGGCAGGTAACACTGACAAGCCATGACCAAACGACGCTCCAGTTACGTGCCGGCCGCGTGGTCTTCGCCGCCGGTCAGGGGAACTCTGGTTTGCGCGAGGCATTTCGCCTGGCGGGGCCGCGGATGCAACGGCGCCCGCTTCATATGACGTTGCTGCGGGGTTCGCTCCCTGTCTTGAATGGACATTGCGTCGACGGCGCGAAGACGCGAGTGACGATTACCAGCGACTCGCTACCGGGCGGAGAAGTCGTGTGGCAAGTTGGGGGACAAGTCTCGGAGGATGGTGTCGGATTGGAAACGGATGACCTCATTGCCCACGTCGCCCGGGAATTGCGACAGGTTCTGCCCGGCTGTTCGTTCGACGATGTCCGCTGGTCGACATATCGCGTCGATCGAGCCGAGTCGATCATGCCCGGCTTTCGCCGACCGGATGATGTTCAGATCATTGAGGAAAAGGGGACGATCACCGCCTGGCCAACGAAACTCGCGCTTGCCCCACGGCTTGCGGAACGAATCCTCGACTTGATTCCCAAGGGTGAAGTTGGTTCCGCTTCGGTTGAGCTCGAAGGATTTCGCACACCGGAGGTTGCTTGCCTTCCGTGGGAAGAAGAAGATCGATCATGGACTACCGCCCACTAGGTCGAACCGGACTGGCAGTGTCACCGATCAGTTTCGGTGCGTTCAAGATCGGGCGCAATGAGGGGGTCAAGTATCCGACTGCATACGACCTTCCGAGCGATGAAGATGCCGCCAATCTTCTTCATGCCGTGCTTGATATGGGAATCAACCTCATCGACACCGCCCCGGCATACGGGTGCAGCGAGGAACGCATCGGGCGATTCCTTGCCTCAAGACGCAAGGATTTCATTCTTTCGACCAAGGTTGGTGAGACCTTCGAGCATGGGCGATCAACTTACGACTTTACAGCGGCCGCCGTCCGACGGTCGCTGGAGCACAGTCTTCGTCGATTGCGCACCGAAACGATTGACATCCTGCTTGTTCATTCCGATGGCAATGACGTGAGCGTGTTGCAGGACACATCCGTGGTCGACACGCTGCACGCCGTTCGCGACGAGGGGCTTGCACGGTTCATTGGTTTTTCCGGCAAGTGCGTTGCCGGTGCCATCATGGCGCTTGACTGGGCTGATGTATTGATGGTGGAGTACAGCGCGATGCGCACTGACCATTCCGATGTGATTGAACAAGCAGCCGCCCGCGGAGTTGGCATTCTCGTCAAGAAGGGGCTCGCAAGCGGACAGTTGCCGCCACAGGAGGCCATTCCCTTCGTGCTTGCCAATCAAGGTGTGTCGAGTCTCGTCATCGGTGGCTCAAACCTTCAACATCTGCGGGACAACGTCCTTCTGGCACCGTCCACTCCGAGTAATGCTTGAGTCTGTCGATGCACTGACTTTGCACCATGATCCACAGCTCACCCGATCATTCTTGCTTTCTCGCGATCGCAGCACGCCTTTCGGCTCGGGGCTTCGGTGGTGTTGCGCCCAATCCATGTGTCGGCTGCGTCATTGTCTCAGCCGATGGCCGCATCGTCGGCGAAGGGTATCACCGACGATACGGCGGTCCCCACGCGGAGGTCATGGCGTTACAGCACGCCGGCTCCTCCGCCCGTGGTGGGACCGCGTTTGTAACCCTTGAACCGTGTAACCATCATGGTCGCACTCCCCCATGTACCGACGCGCTCATCCAAGCGGGAATCAAACGTGTGGTCTACGCCAGACGTGACCCGCATCATGATGCGCAGGGTGGTGCAGAACGTCTTCGTGCCGCGGGAATCGACGCGGAGCTTGATGAATCGTGCCGACCGGCCGTGCGGGCAAGTGACCCGTTCATCTACCGTGAGACGACCGGTTTACCGTGGCTGCTCGCCAAGTGGGCACAGACGATTGATGGACGAATCGCAACGCGAAGCGGCGCGAGTCAATGGATCTCGAATGAGCGAAGTCGGCGTTTTGTTCATCGCATTCGCGGTCGCGTGGATGCGATACTGACCGGTATTGGCACGATCCTGGCGGATGACCCACTGTTGAC
This sequence comes from uncultured Phycisphaerales bacterium, assembly GCA_965651255.1. GTDB lineage: Bacteria > Planctomycetota > Phycisphaerae > Phycisphaerales > SM1A02 > CBFGRU01. The sequence goes on along the minus strand of CBFGRU010000011.1, from coordinate 5,453 downwards.
CGCGCGCAATGTCCGATGCCGGCGCATCGCCCGTCGCGTCGTCGTCGATCACCATCTGGCTACCCCGCTCAACGCGCGGATCATACAAACCGCCCATGAAGTGCCGACGACGATAATCACTTCACAATCCGTCCTGAATGACTCATCCTTGAAGCAACAGGAGTTTCATCGACACAACGTTGATGTGATCGCGGTTGCGGAGCAACAAGACCGCCTGGACCTGACTGAGGGGTTGCGCCAACTCTCCGCCAGGTACGACGTTACCAATGTGCTGGTCGAAAGCGGCGGTGGATTACTTGGTGAATTGTTCACACGCGGATTGATCAACGAGGCGATGGTATTCATCGCGCCGATGGTCTTTGGCGATGAGAATGCACAGCCATGCATCCGCGGCCACAGGGTCGAGGCCGTGGCAGATGGAATCCGATTTGAATTGATCGGTTCGTACCGACGCGGCGATGACATCCTGCTGCGCTATCGCACTGGAGACGTCAGGCCGTAATGTGATGCACGTATCGGCAGATCAACACTCGGCGGCAGAAGTCTCTGCAGTCCATCACCATTGTCAAAGAACCAGTCGCCACCCTGCACCGGGCGCGAAATCCGTACGGCATCAAGCGGCGCTCCGTCGTACCCGAAGAGAGTAATCACCGCTACTTCAAATTCGGGCTGATACTCCTCGGCCAGAATGCCAGTCGCTTGAAACTGCGTGAGCATCTCAATCAACGTGCGAACCGGACGTTCCGGCACAACTTGATCACCGTGATCAACCGAGATCCATTGCTCCGTTGCGTCGACGACGCTCCGCTCCAAACGAAACTCGCCCTCTGGTCCGCTGATGCGTATGCGCTTGACGTTCTCGGGCTGAACCCCCGAGATCGAAAGAGCGATGAACGTCTCGGGGTCCGGAAACAATCGACTCAACACTTCGCCACTGATGGTGATCACAGTGGGTCGCCCTTCAACCATGGCGTAGCGCGCTGTCTGATTTGCTCCGATGGGCGCACCGACGATCAGCCGCTCGCGTTGAATCGATTCTCCAACCGGTGTTTCGACGATCAGTTCCGCTGCGGGATCCGTCAACCCGAACGCTGCGATATCGGTGGGCTGATCCAGGATAAACCCGCTGTGCTGTGCGCGATCAATCTCCGCAAGGAACTCGATGAGACGCACATCATCCACCCGCGTTCTGAAGGGGTCGGCCATCCGCCAGGTGCGCCGATCTCGTGAAAGGACAATCGTAAAGCCGAACTGTGTTGATACGACTCGAGTCGATTCGGCTCCGCCATGCGCGAAAAGGCGGCGCAGGCGCCATTCACGCGGATCCATGTTCAGGGCTCGATCGTGCAGATCGTTGTTCACGATGTGAATCGGACCGCCCTCCCCGACCTGGAGATACGCGCGACCACCAATGCTGCTGCGTCCGAGCCGCAGGTCAATCTCTCCCCCGTTCCATTGAAACCGTACAACACCGCCGGGCGGATCGAATCCGAGAGCCGCTTCGCTTTGTTCATCGTGATCAACCGTCCTCGCCACGCGCAGGTTGACGGCGGCCTGGATGAGTTGGCTCATCGAGAAATCATCGACGGGATGCTCAAATGGCTCAACCTGCATCCACCCACTCTCTCTCAGGGCGAAGGCAAACGCAGGTTGACCACCACGGAGAAGCACAATGCGATCGACATTCGCCGCGGGGAGCGCATCGGCCGTCAGGAGCGATGTCGATTCTGTCCGGTCCCTGCCATCAACGGAATCAATCTGCCAAAACACGATCGCCACCACGCTGCTCAGCACCGCAAGAACCATGGCAATCACTGTGGGTCGAACGCTCATCATGCTTCTCAGATCCGTCGAATCAGGAACACTGCTCCGCCTGCAACAAGCGACGCCAATGGAAGAACCAGTATGAGAATGACTCCCCACCTCAGGCGATGCGACTGTGTAACCCCTTCCAGCCGGGCGACCTGCTGCCCGGTCGGACTCTGCGCAATGAGTTCATCCAGTTGCGCCAACCAGTAGATTGATGATTGCAACAATTCAATATTGCCGGGCGAGACCAGCGCCATTCGATTCCCGCCGATGGTCGTTGCCACATCGGCCAATCGGCTCTGCATCCAGTCACCGGACCCAACGACCATCAGCCGCTGCTCGCCGCTGCTGCGTTGCGGATGAGGCCGCTCTGCCGCAACCACGATGGGGATGGGCTCACTGAAAAGACGTTCATCGCCTGCCTCCGGCTGGGGAACGTCGGTTCTGCTCGCCCAGTTCGGCTCCAGCCATCGATACGGCGATGGGCCGACCTCCGCCAGCACGAAGTGCTTGATCGAACTAACCTCCTGATCCGCAGCAACTCGAACCGGTACTGCAAACCCGAACGTCGTCTGCAACCCGTTTACAGCACGCCCAATCGAATGATCCGCGCGAAAGCTGTCCAGCCCCTGTTGACGTCGCTGAACGCGCTGTCCACCTGCCTCAAGAATGGATTCGTAAATCGATCGACTCGTATCAACCTCCAGTCCCCACGGCCGGACAAGTCGCTGCCATGGGTCGGGTTGCCGAACACTGTGCATGATGCTCGGAAAAAACGAAAGCAAAACCGGTTCGCCTTCACTGAGAAGCTGATCCATGGTGTTCAGCAGAATGGTCTCAACTGGCGAAACCTCAGGACTGGCCCGGACACTGGGAACCAGCACCCATACGATCGGCTGCCCCGGTTCCGCGATGGGCCGATCGTCCCGGCCGACAATCCACTCCACCACTTCCAGACGGGCGCCTTCAAGCAGAGATTTCACGCCGAACAGATCAATCCCATCATCGCTCCGCTGCAGGAGAGATGCGCCCATCGCGTGAACAAACACGACCTTCGGCAGGTGAGGAACAAGGAGCGATCGCACACTTGAAGCGATCACCTGTTCGCCCCGGAAACGCTGATCAAAGCTCACACTGCCCGAACCCGATGATCGCATGTTCATCTTCGGGAACAACTGGGCTGATGGAATCACGGATGCTCCGGGCGGCCCGATGACGATGGCCGTCTCGCCCTGTTGCATCTGTCGCCCGATGCGGGAGATTTCCAGCGGCGGCAAGTGCCGCAACGGATCGCCGGCCTGAGCGAGTTGCCTGGCCATGGATTCATAGCGTGTGCGCGCATTGTCAGCTTGAATAGCCAGATCACGATCGACGCTGGGAACCGTGCGCAGCGCAGCCATGATTCGCGCCAACTCGCCGATTCGCTGCGCCGATTCGAGTAGCGCCGCAGCCAGGATACTTCGCGCCGTCTCGTAGTCCGGGAGCGGCTGAGTCTCACTAACACTCATCGCCGAATCAACGCTGGTCAGAATCTTCGTTCCATCACTCGCCATGAGTGAGAAGTATGGTTGAATCCGCCCGATCTGTTCGCGAATCGGAAGCGATGCGGGCAGCCGGCTGTGGAAGTCGCGAATGACTGCGGATTCACTCTCCACGAAAGTCAGCCACGCGAGGAATCCCTGCCGCGCGCGAGCAAGGTCGCGGTCGTAGTTTGCGATTTCTTGTGCGTAGGCCTGCCGCAGGCGTTCCAACACCCCTTCAAACTCATCCAGGGCCGTCGGGTCTGTTGGATCGATCCTGGCGACGGAGAGGTTCGGCGCTGCAGCCGCAAATCGATCGAGCACTTCATCCACTTGTCGCCGAACAGTCCGGTCGGCTTCGGCTTCAACCATCATCACGACGAGCTGCCACGAACCTTCGAGCGATGACAGCATCTGTCGGGTCTGTTCACTCAGCGAATACGCGCGTGTCTTGGTTGCATCGATTCGAGCTCGCCATGCATCGCGATGAAACAGCGTTGTCACCGAGAACGCCGTCACCATCACACACACCGCGAAAACTGCCACGTTGCCGTAGACCGCCAATGCGCGACGACCGGTTGGCTGCCCTTCTCTTACAGCCATCGTCTCGCCTCCAGCGTCAGAATCGAGATGGCCAGAAACGCCGCAACAAACGCCAGGAAGTACACGACATTCCCGGTGTCAACCAGACCGATTGCAAAATCCTTCAATCGAGAGTCGGGATCCCAGGACAGGAAGAATGCATACGTGCGATCGCTGAAGACACCCGGCAACCAGCTTTCGAGGGCCACCGGCAGCAACTTCGCGGAGGTCACGAGTATCAACCAGAAGAACAGTGACACCAGGAACGCCACGACCTGACTACCGGTGAGCGTCGAAGCAAAGATGCCGCTCGCAATGAACGCGCCACCAGCCAGCAGCAGCCCCAGGTATCCGCAGGCGAGTTCGCCGTAATCCGGACGTCCGAACCATTCCAGCAGAACGACGTAGGTCAACGTCGGCACAAGCATCGCGATGAGAAACGCCATCGAACCGAGAAACTTGCCGATAATCACATCTGTCGTCGTCACCGGCGCGGTCAGGAGCGATTCGATCGTACCGAGCCGGTACTCTTCCGACATCGTGCGCATGCTGATGGCCGGACCAATCACGACCAGAAGGAAGATTCCTACGCCAAAGACCGATCGCATTGACGCGACCTGTCCGGCGTTGAAACCGCTGATAAATGCAATACCCGAGAGAAAGAGAAACAGCGCCGCCACGATGTACCCGGTCGGAGTGAGGAGATACGCATTGAACTCTCGGCCGGAAAGGGCCAGTAGACGTTTCATGCTTCCTCCCCGGTGTCGTGGCTGTTTCCGTTTGATGTCATCGGAGTATCGCTGGTCAATCGAATGAATATCTCCTCAAGCGACGGTGTGACGCGATGAAGTTCTCGCACCATGATGTCTTCCCTGGTCAGCGCCCGGGCGATGGGCTCCCGCAGGTCGCGACCGCTCGTCGCCGAAATGCGGAAGCGCTGCCAATCGTCGTCCAGGAGTTCCCGGCCGATGTGCTTCACTCCATTGATGGCTCGCAACTGCGCCTCGATCGAACGGCCTCGACCTTCGACGATGAAAACCGGGTCGGAGGCATGACCGGCGCGAACGTCATCAAGTGTTCCTTCAGCGCGGATTCGACCGCCGGCGATGAGAATCACGCGATCACAGGTGACCTCTACCTCAGGCAGAATATGGGTGGAAAGGAGAATCGTATGGGTGCCCGCCAGCTCTCGAATCAATCCTCGTACTTCGAGAATCTGTGTCGGGTCCAGCCCGGAGGTCGGTTCATCCAACAACAGCACCGGCGGCTCATGGACGAGTGCGGCTGCGAGCCCGACGCGCTGGCGGAATCCCTTCGACAGATGACGAATCGGTTTGCGCTGAACATCGGTCAACCAGCAGCGTTGCATCGCCAGATCGATGGCGGCTCGGCGCTGTGAACGGGGAATCTCGAACAGTCGGGCGCGCAGCGCCAGATACTCCCTGACGCGCATCTCGCCGTACAGCGGTGTGGATTCCGGCAGATACCCGATCCGCCGTCGCACATCGCGAACGGCCGTTCGAACATCAAAACCATCGACCG
>CBFGRU010000010.1:0-26078 GCA_965651255.1 uncultured Phycisphaerales bacterium | reverse complement strand
TCACCGAGTTGCTTGGACCCGTAGGCAAACACGAACGAGTGCATCACTTCGTTCGCGCCTTCCACAATGGTGTTGATGCGGGAGTCGCGCCAGATGCGCTCGATCTCGTTCTCCGTCATGTAGCTTTCGCCACCCATGATCTGCACGCAATCGTCCACGACGCGATAGCCCATCTCGCTGCAGAAGACTTTGCACAGCGCCGTCTCCAGCATGATGTCCTCATCTTCCCGATCGAGGAAGCCGGTCGTCATGTACAGCATCGCATCCATCGCGTAGACATACGCCGCCATCCGCGCGAGCTTGGCCTGCACTAGATCGAACTCACCGATCGCGCGATCAAACTGGAAGCGGTACTTCGCCCACTTTCCCGCCTGCTCGAACGCATAGCCGGCTCCACCCAGCATGCCCGCAGAGAGCGTGCACCGACCGTAGTTCAGACAACTGAGCGCGACGTTCAGCCCCTTGCCTTCCTTGTGAAGCAGATTTGCCTTCGGCACCTTCACGTTCGTCAGACGAATGCGCGCCTGCCACGTACCGCGGATGCCCGCTTTAGAGCGGTTGCGGCTGAAGATGTCCACGCCTTCCATGTCGGGCGTACAGATGAGCGCCGTCACACGATCCTTGCCATCAGGCATCTTCTGCTTGGCCATCACTGTGAACAGGCCGGAGAGCGCGCCGGAGGTGGCCCACTTCTTCTCTCCGTTGATGATGTAATACTCACCATCATCCGACACCACGCACCGCGTCTCCTGGCCGCCCGCATCGCAACCGACGTTCGGCTCGCTCAGGCAGAACGCGCTGAGCGTTTTCGTCGCCATCAGCGGCAGGAAGCGCTTCTTCTGCTCGTCGTTCCCGAAGAGCATGATCGCCTTGCAGCCAATCGACTGGTGCGCGGAAACCAGCACCGCCGTCGAACCGCAGGAACGCCCGATCCGCTCCAACACGCGGTTATAGCTGGTGATCCCGAATCCTCCGCCGCCGAACTCCTTGGGAATGGTCATCCCCAGGACGCCCATCTTGAAAAGGCGCTCAATCACCCAATCCGGGATCTCCTGCTTCTGGTCGATCTCAATCGACGGGTGCTCGCTCGAGAGATACTCATCCAGTTCGGCCAGCAACTGATCACATCGCGCCGACTCTTCCGCATCGATTTCCGGATACGGAAACACCAGCTCTTCGCGGATGTTGCCCCAGAACAGGTTCTTCACGAAGCCCATGTCCTTGGGATCCGGCCCCAGCATCTCCTGCGCCTGCTCGATCTGCTTGCGATCACGTGCAGAGACGTTCTTCAAGCTCTTGGAAAGATCGGTCTTGGTATCTGTCTGCGCCATGGACGAAACCTCCTGACGATGAACTCGAACCCGGCAACGTCCGCCGGGTCGAGAAGAGTCTCGACGATCGATTATCCCTTGCCGCTCCGGGCGAAAAACGCCTCGAGCTTCTCCCGCGCCGGTGCAGTGTGGCGAAGCCCGACCAACAGGCGGCGCTCCGCGGCAACCCCATCTCGCCACCCGGCATCAAGGCCGATCTGCACCGCCTCCGCCACCGCGTTTGCCGCCAGCGTTGTCGGCAGATCGCTCTGAACTGCCCGCAGGGCTGCCCGCACCTCATCCCGCCGCTCATCCAGCGATCTCGGATGCGTCCGCGCGGTCGCCTTGGGATGCGCGTTGATCCACGCCGCCGCTTCATCGAGCAGCGACCCGCGATCATTGACAACGGCATCAAACAATCCCGCCGGCGCTTCGGTCACCTTCACCGTTTCACCGCTCGCGGTCAATCGAATCGCTGTCGCCGGGTCGATCCTCGCCGGCAGCATCTGTGTACCGCCCCACCCCGGACACAGGCCAAGCCCTGCTTCGGGCAATCCCACCCGATAGGGCTTCTCTTCCGGCCCGGGCAACGCGGCAACGAGTGCATCGCAGTGCATCGCGATCTCCAGCCCGCCGCCGAGCGCAGCACCGTTGATCGCCGCCACCGTCGGGCAGGGCAACGTCGCGATTCGGGCAAAGGCGTGCGCGCCTTCGGTCAGGTACGCATGCAACTCTTCATCGTTCTTTGATTCAATCTCCGCCAGGTCCGCCCCCGCAACGAACACCCGGTCGCTCGCGCTCGCCAGGATCAACCCCTTCGGCCGGGCCTGCGTATCGAGCCAGTCAAAGAAGATGTGGATCTGGTCCAGCAGCCACTCATCCAACACCACCACGGGGCGCGTCGGACTGTGCAGCCACAGCGTCATGATGCCGTCGGGTCGAGTTTCGCTGCGAAGTTCTCGATTCATCAGCCGCGCTCCCGTTCAGACCACATTCTGATCCTAGGCGAACCACTCTTTCCGCCATCACATCCCGAATGATCAGCACCCACCATCCAACCGCATCGTGGCACCGGTCGCAACTCTCACCGAATCCGCGCCTCGGCCAACTTCCCATTCACCGGCCCTTCGCGCTGGGCGGCACACGGACCCACCCCAACTTCCCGCTTCCAACCAGCCGAATATCCTACGGATCAACCGCTCTGTTGCCAAGCAATATTTGGCCGCACGACTAATCTACCGAATCTACGCCGGCGATCCAGCCGTGTTGCCGAATTTCTCACGCAATCGTGCCTGGGCTTCCGGACCCGCAATCACTTCCGCGGAGAGTGCCGCCGCCCGTTCGGCCGTCTCGCGCTCCAGCGAGCCATCCAGCTCGTTCAGCCAGTGCTTGGTCACCCGCAGCGCTTCCCGACCGCCCCGAGCGAGCATCCCAGCAAAGCGCACTGCCTCCGAGTCAAGTTCATCTGCCTGCACCAACCGATCCGCAAGGCCGACCCGCAACCCTTCCTCCCCGCTCAGCGTGCCCCCCTGCAGCAGCATCGCCCGCGCCCGGCCGGCGCCGATCTTCCGAATCAGCCACGGTGCCACCACGGCCGGGCAGACGCCAAGGTCCACCTCCGGATATCCGAGCTTCGCCTCCGCATGCGTCAGCGCGAAATCCGTTACCACCATCAGCCCGCACCCACCGCCGATCGCTGCCCCCTGCACCCGCGCAATCGTCGGCATGGGCAACTGCCGCAGATTCACCGACACCTGCGCAAGCTCGTGCAGCATTCGCCCCATCGCCGGCGCATCCTCCACCACGCCGCGCAAATCCATGCCCGCGCAGAAGCTTCGCCCCGCCCCCGCGAGAATCACCACCCGCACATCACGGCGCGCCCTCACCTCGATCACCATCGCGCCCAGCGCGCGAATCAACTCCAGCGACAGCGCGTTGCGCTTCTCCGGTCGATTCAGGGTGATCGTCGCGATCTCATCGCGCACATCCAGCAGCACCAACTCGCTCATGCTCGACATGTTCTCACTGTAGCCCCCTGAGCTCCATCGCGAAGCCGTCAACCGCGCGAACCCCTTCGGTCCGCGTATCGTCATCTCATGAAACGTCTCCCCGCCTTCACCCCGCTCCTGTTCATCGTCGCCCTCATCACCGCGAGTACGCCGACCGCACGCGCCGCTGCCGCCCCGCCCGAGGGGTTTCACGACCTGCTCGCCAACGGCCTCGACGACTGGCAGGGCTTCATCGCCGATGGCCCCATCCGCACTCGCATGAGCGAATCCGAGCGTGCCCACCAGCAACCACCCGCTGATGAACGCATGCGCCAGCACTGGTCGCTCGATGAACACGGCATCCTGCATTTCGACGGCGGGGGCGAAAGTCTCGTCTCGAAGAAACAGTACCGCAACTTCGAGCTGCGCCTCGAATGGAAGGTCGAACCCGGCGGCGACAGCGGCGTCTATCTGCGCGGCATGCCGCAGGTTCAGATCTGGGCCAACCCAACCGGCTCCGGCGGACTCTACAACAATGCGCATCACCCGCGCGAACCGCTCGTCATCGCTGACAATCCCGTCGGCGAGTGGAACGCCTTTCGCATCATCATGATCGGCGATCGCATCACCGTCTATCTCAACGACCGGCTGGTCGTCGATCACACCCCGCTCGAAAACCTCTGGGATCGCGCTGCGGGCATCCCCGAACGTGGCGAGATCGAACTCCAGGCGCACGGATCACCCCTCTGGTTTCGCAACATTCATCTGCGCGAACTGCCCGATGATGCATCACCGGACCGGCCGATTCTCTCGAAGCGCGACCGCATCGCCATCATCGGCGATTCGATCACCGAGCAGAAGCTCTACAGCCGGTTCATCGAGACCTACCTCCACACCGCGCTGCCCGAGTGGGACCTTCGCCTCATGCAGTTCGGCTGGGGCGGTGAAGTTGCACCCGGATTCAACGATCGACTCGTCAACGATGTCCTCCCTTTCCGCCCCGATCTCGTCACCACCTGTTACGGCATGAACGATGGCGGCTACCGCGCGCTCGACCCCGAACTCGCCCAACGATACCGTGCGGCGATGGCGTGGATGATCGAGCGCTTCCGCGCGGAAGACATCTCCATCATCATCGGGTCCCCCGGCGCGGTCGACACCCACACTTTCCGCCGCAACGATTTGCCGCCGGCGGTCTACAACCACACCCTCGCTGCCCTGCGCGACATCGCGCGCAATCTCGCCATCGAGTACGCACAACCGTTTGCCAACGTGCACGACACGATGATCAACGGCATGGAACGCGCCAAACGCGCGCACGGCGAAACTTATCACGTCGCCGGCGCCGATGGCTTTCACCCCTGGTCCAATGGGCACCTGCTCATGGCCGAAGCGTTTCTCAACGCCCTCGAAGTCACCGGCGAAATCGGCACCATCACCATCGACCTCGACCGCCAGCACGCCGTCGCAACGCCCGGTCATACCGTCATCACGTTTGCCGACAACCGACTCACCCTCCAGAGTACGCGCTACCCCTTCTGCTTCTTCGGCGATGAACACGATCCCGCCGGCACACGCAGTATCGTGCCGATGACCAGTTTCAACGAGCGATTCAATCGCCTCACGCTGCGCATCACCGGCCTCAATGCGCCCGCGGCGGACATCGCATGGAGCGGCGTGACCCGGCGCTTTACCAAGGGCGAACTTGAACGAGGCATCAACCTTGCCGCTGCCTTCATCGACCAGAATCCCTTCGCACCGGCGTTCTTCGAGGTCGACCGCCGCGTCGGAGAGAAGCAACAATTCGAGACCGTCATGATCAAGGAGGTCATCACCCGTTTCCGCAGCCGCACCGATCCCGCAGCGCTTGCGGTGAAGGAGTCCCTCTTCGATCGGGCTGAAGCGCTCCACCGCTCGGTCCGACAAGCGCTCGTTCCCGTGGTGCACACCATCGAAATCACCCCGATCACCGAATAACCAGTCCCGCTCCAGCGAGAGTCGCGCCGCGTACACACCGCTCCACTCCGAATGCACAACAAGACCGGTGTGATACACACCGGGCCGGGCGAACCATCCTGCCGGATCGGCGAACGCTGATAACGTTCACCGCACCCGAAGCGCGGGCCGCGGGAATCGTTACCGGGTTCCGTGGAACTGCGCATCCGTCCCATTGAACGCCCGTGCCGGTCGCGCGAACGACGCTTTCGGTTGCGCGAACGCCCGCGCCGTACACGTGTACAGCGCTGTACCTCACCTCGCTTCTACGGTGACTCTTGGCACCGAAAATTGCGTTCCTGCCACCGAAAACGTAGTCCAGCCGGTTCAGGCAGCGCACCGCCCGGTGAGGCGTGTTGGCCGATAACCCGTTCGTGTGTTCCGGCACGTTGGCGCGGTACGCGGCGCGGTTGGCGCAGCGAACTCGGTGGGCTCAGTCGCTTTCGGGGCGGCGCAGGATCACCTGCTTCAGGTTCATCACCGCGCCGGCGGGCATGGTGAGGGGTTCGACTCGGATGATGTGTTCACCCGGGGCGATGTCGAGCGTGCCGAGGGTGATGGTGGTGAAGTCCACCCAGGACCCCGTGGCCGGCACCTCGCCCTCGATTGCCTGGGCACCGAGGCGAATACGAAACCGGCTGCCCGCGGTTGCCTCGGGACAGGCGAGGGTGATCGCAACCTCGAACCGGCGGGGTTCCACCACCTGGAATCGCCACTCGACCGCATCGTGAATGTTTGTCCAGAAGCCGATGTTGTCCTTGCCGTGGCCGGATTCATACCGCGCGGTGGTGCCGTCGATCACGGCATCGATCGCGCGAAGTTCGAGTCGGCCGTGCGCATCGGGTCGAGGCAGCGGAACGATGATGATCGGTTCGCCTTCGAGTTCCACTTCAATCACCGTCACCGGCGGCTTCACCAGATCAGCCGGCAGGCGCACGCGCGCCCCCTGTTCATCGGCGCGATGCATAAGCATCACCCCCGGGTCGGCGAGCATCCACGCGCCGAGGATTTCCGTCTTCAGGCCGGGCAGTTCGAGGATGCCCGACTCCGGCCGGTCGAAGATGTGCAGGAAAAGTCGATGGCCTTTCCGCGTGATGCGACCCCACGGCAGATGTCCGAACGGGCTGGCGGTCGTGCCGTAGATCGCCTCGCCGTTCTCCCGCATCCACGCGCCGACGTCGCGCAGCCGCTCGATGCTTTCCGGCGGAATCTCTCCCTCCGCGGTCGGTCCGACGTTCAGCAGAAAGTTTCCACCCTTGGAAGCGATATCAACCAATGTGCGAATCAGCGTTTCGCTGGACTTCCAGTTGTGGTCAGACTTCTTGTATCCCCAGGAGTCGTTCATCGTCATGCACGACTCCCAGTCAACGCCCGGCAGGCCGCGCGCGGGCACTTCCTGTTCGGGCGTGCCGAAGTCGCCCGCACCGCGTTCATCGGCACTGAAACCGCCCATGCCCTGCCGACTCTTGCCGATGCGGTTGTTGATGATCAGCCCCGGCTGAATCTCGTGCAATCTTGCTTCGAGCGTGCGGCCCTGTTCTTCCGTCCAGTTCGGATCCCACTCGCCATCGAACCACATGATGTCGATCGGGCCGTAGTTTCGCAGCAGCTCTTCGCACTGCTTCACAAGTACTTCGTGATACATCGCCCAGTGCTCGGCGTTCGCATGCGGATGATGCCAGTCGAGAATCGAGTGATACCAGCCGATCCTGAGTCCGTGCCGGCGGCAGGCATCGGCGATCTCGCGCATGATGTCACCTTCATACGGCGAGGCGGCGATGTCGTACTCCGAATGATCGCTTGCAAAGAGCGCAAAGCCATCATGATGCTTCGTCGTGATGACGAGGTACTTCATGCCCGCATCTTTCGCGAGCGAAACCCACGCATCGGCATCGAACTTCGCCGGGTTGAACTGCCTATGAAGCGGCTCGTATTCTTCGACGGGAATCTGGCCGTGGTGCATGATCCACTCCCCCACGCCGGGGACGATGCGGCCGTTCCACTCACCCGCGGGAATGGCGTACAGCCCCCAGTGGATGAAGAGGCCGAACCGCGCTTCGCGCCACCACGCGAGGCGCGCCTCGCGCTCTGTGGGCGTTTCACCCGGCGGGCCGGCGAATGATGGCACCGCGAGCACCCACGCCAGCACCACCAGGATCATCCATCGAACAATGCCGAACACCTCTCGCGGCATGGTGGCTCCCTTCACGCCGTGGCTGATCGCGCCCGATCACGAATCGCCCGGCACGACCGAGACGGTCAGGTCGGTTTCGAGCAGGCGGAAGTAGAACCCGAACTCACCGCGACCGTTCTCGATCTTGAGCAGCAGTCGATTCCACCCGCGTTCCAGCGGCACGCGCCCGATGTGTCCGAGCGGATTCGCCGCGCCGGTCCGACTGTTCTCGTAAATGATGTCGCCGCGCACGATGAGCTGGCCGCGATCGTCGGTGCCCATGATGAACGGCACGTCTCGCGCGCGATCGGATCGCACCCACACCTGCGCATAAGCGATGGCGTTTTCGGAGTCACGGTCGGATTCACTCAGTCCGCGCAGTGAAAGGTAACCGCGGTCATTGGCAAAGCGCGGTTCCCAGCGGACGGTGGTGTCGTTCCGGCCGGTGAAGGACTGCGCGACATCGGGCTGATCTTCGGGATCGTGGATGTTTTCGAGGGGCTCGCGGCCGCCGCCCGGGAAGTAGCCGGCAACGAGCCAGTTGCTGATCGGGCGACCGGGCAGAATCGGTTCCAGTTCCTCGCGGAAGCGGCCTGCCGTTTCGCTGCCGAACTGATCGGCGTACGCCATGAGATGGCGCGTGATGGAGTTCGGCTCGGTGGCGTGGAGGGCAATGAGCAGCAGCGCGCCGAGATAACGATCGGTTGAGGACTGCCGGAGCGCATCACGCATTCGCGGCAGAAGCGCCGGGGCGCGCAGCGTCGCTGCCGCCTTCGCCGCTGCAAGGCGCACGACGCGGTCAGGACTCTCCAGGCCGGCATCGACCAGGGGAACCGCGACTGCGCGGCCGAGGGTCGGCGCATTCTCGAGCATGAGCGCCTGTTCCCGCGCGCCGAGGTCGCCGAGCGTTCCGCCCAGTCGCGCCCGTTCAAAGTCCGCGCTCTCCATCCAGCGGGCGATGCGCTCGACGGGGCTGGTCCAGGCGCCATCGCCATCGACGTCGATCCACACAGGATTGGCGATCGCGATCGGCAGGATCGGCCTTGCCGTGTCGGGGAAGATCGGGGCCATCGGCTCATCGCCCTCGACGAGCAGGGCGAGCCAGCCGTCATGGGGAAGAGTGAGGTCGATCTGGGTGTTGAAGCGTTCGACTTCACGGCCGGCGGGGACGGGCCGCTCGTCGATCACATCGCCGTTGAAGATGAGTTTGACGCGATCGACGTCGATCCAGGAGGCGGCCTGAATGCGGATGGCGACAGTGACGGTGCGGTCACGCGCGCGGATGGTGCTTCCCATCGGCAAATCATTGACGCGGAATTCAACGAAGGGGCCGGTCGTCGTGAAGACCCGGCGCTGCCGCAGGTTCTGGGCGACCTCGCGGGCGTCGATGGCGCCGGCATCATCAGTCGTGCTGGGCAGGTAGTTGCGAGGGACGCCGGCGATTTCCTGTTCGACGTGGTGACTGTCGCTGTTGCCGACCGCAGCGTAGCGGTGGCCTCGATTGAGGAGGTTGAACCAGTCTTCAAGCACGGAATGGCGACTGGAGCCGGTGGGAACTGATCCGCCCGTTTCGGCGTTGCGGTAGCCCCAGGCGGCGTTTTCGTTGAGGACCTCGATGGTGTCAAAGTCGTACGAGAACTCGGCGTTCGCACTGGCGGCGGTGACGGGGTCAAGCCGGGTGCGTCCGAAGTAGTCAATCGACCCCCAGCGCGGATGGTTGAGCTGGATGACGGGCGTGATGCCAAAGGGATTGGTCTGCTGGCGAATCATCGTGAAGATGGCGCGGGCGTCGCCGATGCGGTGTTCGATGGGGGCAGCGGCCGGTTCGAGCGGGAACGCATTGAAGTGGCCGACGGGGGTGGACACTTCGTTGCCGGTGATGGCGGTGATGAAGTCGTTGCCGCCCAGCTCGTTGATGGTGGGCTGGTAGTCGGTGTGATGATTGTGATCGGTGGCAACGGCGAACTCGACCCCTTCGCCGATGATGGAGATGATGCGCTCATCCATATCGGCATCGCCGTGGCCTGAGTAGGTGAGGGTGTGGAGATGAAAGTCGCCGCTGATCCAGCCGGCGGTATCGACCTCGTGCGTGAGGGTGGCGTTCCAGGCGACTTCGAGATTGGGTTCGAGCCGAACGCGGGCGGAGTCGATGGAGTACTCCAGCCCGCGCGAGGCCTAGACGCGGTACTCACCGGGCGGCACCGTTACCGCGCCTGCGCCGGAGAGGGTGTAGATGAGGTGGCGACGAATGGCGAGATCCTTCGGCCGGGCCTTCACGTGCGGGAACAGGTTCGGCCGCGCCTCGCGTGAATCGACCGGAACGAACGTGAGGCGACCGGGAATCAATTCGCCTTCGGCGTTGCGTATTGCGAACCGGAAGACGGCGGCATCGGCCCGCTCGCCGGCAGTCGCGGCCGGCGGTGAATGGGTGTGATGGCCATCATCATCGTGAACGCCGTCGGCGCCGGGCGGATGTGCGAACGCAGCGCCGGCAAAGATGACCGCCAGGCCGCATCCGGTGGCGAGTTTCGTACCGAATCGCATCAAGCGATCTCCCTTGTCACGGTGCATCGATCATGGTGCCGGGTCGCACGCGCGGTAGGCATCGATGACGGCGCGTTCACCATCCTTGCCCGGACGATGGTTGCCGTGCTCCATACCGATGATGCCGGTGAACTGTTTGCGGTGGATGTGCGCGAAGACATTCTTGTAATTGATTTCGCCGGTGGTGGGTTCATTGCGGCCGGGGTTGTCGCCGACCTGGAAGTAGGCGATCTCACTCCATGCGCGATCCATGTTGGGTATCAGGTTGCCCTCGGCGATCTGCTGGTGGTAGAGATCGTTGAGAATCTTGACCGCGGGCGAGTTCACCGCGCGGCAGATCTGATAGGCCTGGGGAATCTTCGAGAGGAACATGCCCGGGTGATCGCGCCAGGGGTTGAGCGGTTCGAGCACCATCACCAGCCCGTGCGGCTCAAAGACTTCCGCGCCGCGGCGCAGCATCTCGACGGCGTTGGCGGTCTGAAAGTCCCATTCCAGGCGCGGGTTGAAATCGCCCATGACCACCGTCATCCAGGTGGCGTTGACGCGCTTGGCGACTTCGACCGCCTTGTTGAGATCATTGAGGAAATTCTCAACCATGCCGCGGTCGCCGTTGACGAACGACTGCTTGCCGAACGCCGTGCCGAAGTTTGCAACGAAGACGCCCATGCGGATGCCGAGCCGCTCCATCGCGCGGGCGATTCGCTCCTGCTCGTCGATGCTGCGCCCGGCCATGCCGTTATCTTCCCATGCGTAGAAGCCCTCATCGGCGGCGAACTCCAGCTGGGCGACCGGGTCATCGCCCGCGTGATGCCGGAACATGCCGAAGTGCGGCGCGTACGCCAGCGTGAACCGCGCGCGATGATGCGCGGCGGGCACGCGCTCGGACGAGGCCGCGGCAGATGTGATCGCACCCAGGCCGGCCGTACCCGCGATGCCGGCGGCGACACCGCTGGAAAGAAAGTCACGTCGATTCAGAGCGGTCATTCGCTTCGTTGCTCCTGCAATTCAGAGATGCGGTCGTGCGATCAGGCGTGCATGGACTTATACCAGTGGCGTCTTGCCGGGCACGCTGACGGGGCGGACATCCAGAGGGCCGAACTCATACGCCGGCGGTACGAGTTCCAGTTCAGAGTTGAGCGCCTGCTCCCACGTCACTTCCTTGCCGGTGTACGCACTCATGCGTCCCATGATCGCGGTCAGGGTTGCTTCGGCGACATTCTTCGCTTCGTTGAGCGGCTGCCCCGACTCGATGGAGGTGAGCAGGTTCACATGTTCCTGGACGTAGGGGTTGCGATTTTCACCGCGGAATCGCCATGCGTTCTCACCTTGGATGGCGGCGTGGCCGGGGTGCGTACGCAAGAGACCCTTCGTGCCTGAGAATCGCTCTTCCACTCGTCCGGCACAGCCGTCGATCTGGCGGCACATGCTCATCATCCATCGGTCGCCGGGATACTCGTACTCAAGGGCGAAGTGATCGAAGATGTTGCCATAGTTTGCGTGGGTGCGCACTTCGCGCCCGCCCATTCCCATCGCGCGCAGGGGGTGGGCGCCGAACGCCCAGTTCACCACGTCGAGATTGTGGACATGCTGTTCAACGATGTGATCGCCCGAGAGCCAGGTGAAGTACAACCAGTTGCGGAGTTGCCACTCCATGTCGGTCCACTCTGAGCGCGGTTCGTTCATCCAGAGCCCGCCCTGATTCCAGTAGCACCGCGCGGCAACGACATCGCCGATCGCTCCCTGCTTGAGTTGTTCGATCGCCGCGAGATAGCACGGCTCATGTCGTCGCTGCGTCCCGGCCACGACGGCCAGCCCCTGTTCGTAGGCCTTCTGTCCCGCCGCCAGCACCGCGCGGATTCCGCTGCCATCCACCGCGACAGGTTTCTCCATGAAGACATGCTTGCCCGCATCGACCGCGGCCTCGAAATGAATCGGGCGGAAGTGCGGCGGCGTGGCCAGAATGACCAGATCAACCTCGCGCAGCGCCAGCAACTGGCGGTAGGCATCGAATCCGGTGAAGCAATGATCATCCGCCACCGTCCCGCGCTCGCCCCGCGATTTGAGATGATTGCGGCACCCATTCAGGCGATCGCTGAAAACATCGGCCAGCGCGACAATGCGCGTGTACTCCGCTGCTTCCAGCGCATTCACCGCCGCGCCGGTCCCGCGCCCGCCGCATCCGATCAAGCCCACACGGATCTGATTCGTTCCGCCCGCCCACGCGCGATTGAGCAGCGTCTCCCCCGCCAATGGAACCGCAGCGAGGGCGGCGGTCGTCTTGACGAAGTTTCTTCGGGAAACACCGCGGCGGCGGTCGTTGGAAGATGTGCGGTCAGTACTCATGATGAAGTCTCCGTTCAATTGTCAAACGTCACTCGCGCGCTCAGGATGCAAAGATGCGATCCATGCGTTTTGCGACATCAGTCAGGTATGCTTGATCACCACCGCCGATCTCCGCGGTCGCCCACCCTTCGTAGCCGATCGCATCCAGCGCAGCCATCACCGCCGGCCAGTCGCAATCGCCTTCGAGGAGCGGCACCTGGAACCCCTTCCACAGCCCCTCATCGTCGCGTTTCTTGCGGCTGAACTCTTTGATGTCGAGTTTGAACACGCGCGGTCCGAGCGTTTCGATCCAGTGTTCAGGCCACCCGTAGTTCACGATGTTGCCAACATCGAAGTACCAGCCGACGTGTTTGCTCTCAAACGAATCGACATACCGGGCAGCTTCCAGCGGTGAGAGCAGAAAGTGATTCCAGACATTCTCAAAGGCAATGCGAATGTTCAGCTCCTCCGCGAGCGGAATGATCTGGCGAATCTCTCGCTGCGAGCGCTCCCACGCCTGCGCATAGCTCACCGACTTGTTCACGACCGCGGGAACCACCAGAACCGTCGTCGCGCCGTAGGCGTGCGCATCTTCAATGGCCCGTTCCAGTGCCACGACCCCGTCGGCACGAACCGCAGCATCAGGATGCGAGAACGGCTTCGACCAGTGCACACTGTCCACCACGCCGTGTATCGGAAGGCCGGTCGCCTCGCGCGCTTCAATCACTTCCTGCCGGTTCAGATTACTTGGGGCATCGAGTTCGATTCCATCAAACCCGAGCGCCTTCAGCAACTCGAACTTCTCGCGCACGGTGTCGCCGGGCTGGACCATGTAGTACTTCACGGCCTTCTTCATGCCGGGGCGCTTCCGTTGCCCGCTGGTGGCATCCTTCTCATCCTGCATCGTCGAAATCCTGTGGCCTGATTCGCCCGACAGCGTTGACGCCATGGCGCCAAGCATCGTCATGCTGCCTGCCTTCTGCAAAAAGGTTCGCCGATTCAGCATGGTTGGCTCGCTCAGGTACTCAACATCAGATGAACTTCGTCACACCCGGCTTCGCCACGGGCGGAACCGGCTTCGGGCCGTACACAATCGGATCCGGCACCAGTGACTCCTGAGAGTTCATCGCCATCTCCCAGGTAATGTTCTGACCGGTGTACGCAGCCATTCGACCCATGATTGCGAGCATGGTGCTGTTGGCCATCCACTCACCATCGTTCATCGCATCACCATCGCGAATCGACTTGAAGAGTTCATCGTGCTCGGTCTGGTACATGTCGTTCCGCGGACCGCGATATCGCCAATTGTTCTCGCCTTCGATGCGGATCTGCTCCGGCGCCCAGGGATTTGAGTGGCAGATGCCCTTTGAACCCATGATCGTGGCGGTATTGTCACCCGGGCAGTTCGGGAAGTGCCTGCACATGTGATACCCGCGTGCGCCGTTCGCGAATTCGTACGTCACGCTGAAGTGATCGTACACATGTCCGGTTTCAGGAAGGTCCTCACGCACCTGCCGCCCACCGACCGCGTGGGCAGCCACCGGCATCACGCCCTTCATCGCCCAGTTCATCCAGTCGATCGCGTGGCAGGCCTGCTCAACAATGTGATCACCCGAAATCCACGTGAAGTAGTGCCACGAGCGAAGTTGCGCTTCCACATCGCTCCACCCTTCCTCGCGTTTGCGCGGCGTCACCCAACCACCTGCGTTGTACGTGGTGTACATGGCGCGAATGTCGCCGATCGCCCCGTCGTGTATCTGGCCGTACGTCGCACGCTGCGGCAGACTGTATCGCCAGCAGAATCCACTCACGAGCGCGAGGTTCCGCTCCTTCGCGAGCTTGGCTGATTCAATCACGCTGCGCACACCCGGCGCATCCACTGCCATCGGCTTCTCGCAGAAAACGTGCTTCCCCCGTTCAATCGCATACCGCAGATGCGCCGGTCGAAAGGCCGGCGGCGTACACAGCAGAACAACATCAACACCGCTGTCGATCAACTGCTTGTATGAATCAAGACCGGTGAAACGGGTGGAAGGGTCAACATCAACCTTGCTGGTGATTGCCTCACCCGCCTGATTCGTCAGATAGTTCAAGCAGCTCTCGACTCGATCGGGAAACACATCGGCCACCGCGGTCAGGCGCGTGTTCTCATCGGCGTTCAACGCCTGAGTCGCCGCACCCGTGCCACGACCGCCGCATCCCACCAACCCGACGCGCAGCGTGTCGCGGCGTGGAAGGCCCAAATGAACGCCGGCACTCAGCACGGCGGGAAATGTTAACGGTACCGCTGCCGCGCTCGCGGTGCGCATGAAGTTGCGACGAGAAACATTGCTCAACGGATTCGTACTCGACTTGCGCGAATTCATATCCAATCAGTCCTTCTTCTCTGGATCGTCACTTCGGGCTGGTGTGGCAGGATGGCCCTGTCTGCCGGGCTCGATCACAATCCGAAACCCAACGTACCCGCAGTCCGCGAGCCACCATTTGCTCTTGGGAATCTGTGGATCACTCGCGTTCCACATCGGGTCATCCGGCTGTCTTCGCGTCCACGACACATCCTTCGGATCATCATCCCACGAGCCGCCGCGAACAACCGGTTCCTTGTTGGCGCCTTCACACCACTCCGCGACGTTGCCAAGCATGTCGTACAGGCCCCATGGGTTCGCCTTCTTCCTGCCGACGGGATTCGTCTTGAAGTTCGCGTTCTCATAATGCCACGCGATCGGTTCGAGATCGAGCGCTGCCATCTCTTCTGCCGTTCGTCCAGCGCGAGCGGCGTACTCCCACTCCGCTTCGGTCGGCAAGCGCACCGTGTGCCCCGTCTTCTTCGAAAGCCACTCGCAGAACTGTTTCGCGTTGTGGAAACTCATCCCGATCGCCGGGTACCCTTCGTGGCCGTACCCACGATCCGGCGGAACGTACGGCTTGCTGGGTCGAGTGACCGCATCGACCGGCTCCCCCTCCGCAGCATCGTCGATATCAAGGCGATAGACGTAGACATCGAATGCATCCCACGGCAACTCTGTCGTGGCGACCCACATTGCCGGCACGTGCACCGTCCGGACCTGTCCATCAGCAGTCGGGTCGGCAAACTCGTACTCACCGGCCGGAATGGGAACCATCTCAAGTTTCACCTGGGAGCCGGGGACTTGGAGCGAAAACGGTTCCAACGGCTTCACCGCGGGCGCTTTGACATCGTCTACCTCCACCGTGGCGCCACCGGCCGGCGTTGGCGGGGCCAGCATGCCGGCGTTCACCGTCGCTCCTTGCTGCGTGTGACAGGCGGCCAGTGCGCCGCACCAACCCACCACCACCAGCATCTGGCACGCTCGATGA
Source organism: uncultured Phycisphaerales bacterium (assembly GCA_965651255.1). Taxonomy (GTDB): domain Bacteria; phylum Planctomycetota; class Phycisphaerae; order Phycisphaerales; family SM1A02; genus CBFGRU01. The sequence goes on along the minus strand of CBFGRU010000010.1, from coordinate 10,410 downwards.
ACGCGTCGTACGCTCATGCTCGTGCAACTCGCCAAATCCATTGCCATTCTCGTTCTTCTCATCGTTGTAAGTGGTTGCGCGCTCATGGCCTCGGGCTGTCAGGGTCCAGACGGCCACTATACCGACTCGTCAGATCAATCGGGACACCGTCGGTTTGAATTCATTCGACCGATCATGGGAATGGCGGTACGAATCGTCCTGTACTCCCCGGACGAACAGACCGCAAACACCGTCGCGCAAGTCGCGTTTGAACGGTTGCGCACGCTTGATCAGACCCTGAGCGACTGGAAGAGCGACAGTGAACTGACTCAACTCAATGGCCGCGCGGGCGACGGGCCGGTGGTCGCCAGTCAGGATCTGTTCCACGCGATTCAGATGAGCATCCACTATGCAGACCGCACCGGCGGCGCGTTTGACCCGACGGTCGGCCCCATCGTCCATCTCTGGCGCCGAGCGAGAGAGCGCCAGACCTTGCCCGATGTCGATGCGCTCGTCGCGGCGCTCGATCTCGTCGGGTGGCAGCATGTGCGATTGGATGAAACCGCACAAACCATTGAATTGACCCGTCCCGGCATGCAGCTTGATCTTGGCGGCATCGGCAAGGGACTGGCTGGCGACGCCGCCGCAACGTTGTTGAATGAACGAGGCATTCACTCGTTTCTGATCGATCTGGGGGGTGATCTCATCCTCGGCGCACCACCTCCGGGCGAACGTGGCTGGTCGGTTCGGATCGATCCGTCCGGTGAGACGATTCCCCTCGCGCACGTCGCGGTCGCGACGTCGGGTGACAGTCACCAGTTTGTTGAGATTGACGGCCAGCGATTCTCGCACATCGTCAATCCGCGAACCGGGCTGGGACTTACCCACCGACTTCAAGTCACGGTGATTTCACCAACGGGGACGGCTGCCGATGCACTGGCTTCCGCAGTGAGCGTGCTCGGCCGAGAACAAGGAAGCGCACTGCTGGAGTCGGACGCGAGCGATGCGGGCGTCATTGCGGGCCCGAACGATGAAGGTGACATGATCATCACCCGAACCAGTCGCTGGATGCGAATGATCAACCCGCGGCCCCCGATCAGTGTCGGTCAATAGACTTCGAGCATCAATCGCTTCGTCGGTTTGATCTTGCGCTTGGTGCTTTCAAAGTCCCACGTCAGCGGATCGATGCCGATGAGCGATTCATCAATTCGCAGGAACCCTTCATGGACGGAATGCCCCGCCAGGGTCTGGTACAGCCCGAACTGCATTCCTGCCAACCCGCAGACATAGATCAACGTTCGTTCCTGGCGCAGCAACGGGCCGAAGGTCTCGAACTCGTGACTGATGAGATTGTGCGCGTATCGGCCTCGTAACGAACCGCTCAACGCTTCTCGACTGACCGCGGTGTGATAGTGGAAGTTCGGATGCTCCCGTTCGAGTTCGGTGAGCAGATCGTCATACAGAAGATCCGTGCGATACGGGACTCCCATCACCAGATGAATCTCCGATGAGACCGGCCCCTTCGGTCCGCGGAGAAGTTCCAGCAGCATTCCTCGGAACGGGGCGATGCCCGTCCCGGTCGCCATGAACAGGTAGTCGTGGGCCGATGGATCAGACGGGAGCAGGAATCGCTTGCCCTGCGGACCGGTGACTCTGACTTCATCGCCGACGTTCAGGTCGCAGAGGTAGTTCGATGCAACACCGAGAAACAGCGTGTGATCATTCGGATCATCGCCTGCCTTGATCGGCTCTCGCTCGGTGATGAGTCGTTTGACTGTGGTCGACAGGACCCGGCCGTGGCCATCTTCACCGAACGAAGGTGATGCAATCGAGTACAAGCGCAGCGCGTGCGGCTTGCCGTGTGCATCCTGGCCGGGAGGAAGTACGCCGAACGCCTGTCCAACGCGGAATCGACCTTCCATCGGCGAGCCGGACACATCGATGGACACATGGCGCACGATGCCAGCGGCCTTTCGACCGGCGCGTGTGCAGTAACGGGTTTCCACGACCCGTCCGACGACCGGCGTTTCGGGTCGAGCAAGGTGCATCTGCACCTCGGGAAGGACGGGGGCATTCACAGCGGATTCCATCGGAGGTTTAGCCAATTCAGTCACGATTGACTGTAGGCGTCCAACTTGCCGATGTTCGCTCTGCCTGCGCAGGGGCGGACGGCCGCCCCCCGGCGGGGAGCACGGGTGGGCGACCGTCCTGAGGGCGCCGAAGAGAACGCGCGAAGGAGTGCTGCGTCAATCGAACGAAGCAGAGACGGTGGGCAGCGTGACGCTGTTCAGTTTCAGATTGGTCACGATGCGGAAGTTCGACTGCGTGCGGTGTCGTTCCGCGAAAAAGAAGTCGAGCTTGTATGTCTCTCCGTCAACGAGATTCAGCCGGTTCAGATCGACAAACTGGTCGGTCGCGCTGTGGACGCCGCCAAGGTCAATGACCAGTCGCCCGTCAATGAAGACCCATACATCGTCATCACCGATGAACTGAAAGACCTGCTGACCACTTGCGTCGTAGGTGAACTCTGTGTGCAGCTCGAACGTGAAGTGGTAGTTGTGATTCGGCGAACCGGGCGAGTCGCCGAACAGGTCGCCATCAATCGGGAAGAAGCCGCCCAGGTCGCGGTAGTACGGGTCGATCTTGTCATCGAACACGTAACTGCCATTCGACTGCCGAACAAATCGCAGTTCGAGCGCCTTCGACATGTTCACGCCCGGAACATCGCGGAACCATTGGGCAAACGACTCCGCCGACTGGATCGCTCCGGTGTCGGTCGCCCCTTTGGCGCCGGGCGTATCCCCCAGTGTCGGGTCATACAGGTTCGGTGCGATCTTGCGGCCCATGGCATCTCGCCACGGAGTATTGACTTTGTATCCGTTCCCTTTGAACACGGGCTTACGATCATCATCGAGCGTCTCTTCGATGTTGCCGCAATACAGGGCAAAGCCGTTCGCCGGGCGGCGTTCAAAGTCCGGGTGCCCGCCGGTCACGGTGCGTTCCTTGAAGTCGCGCACGATGCCGATCAGATCGATGTACGCCGGGGAGTCTTCATCACCATCGACGACAGCCGCCGTGGCGCTCGGATTCATCCACGCGCCGTGTGATGTTGCGCTCGTCGCCAGGAAAGCGGTCATCACAAGAAACCCCGACCCCGTCGTCATTCGCGCGAAACGAGTCATTTCAACTGACCCCTTCGCCTCCGTTGTGCTTCAAGATTCCAACGCCCTGATCAACCCAATCGTACGATTCTGTTGGGCCGGACAAAGAAGTAAACACAGGTATTCTGCCCAAGATATGTCAAGACAATCAGGGTGAACCGATCAGTCAATCTTCGACCATCGGCTGCGAGCCAAGAAAAACGCGGCCGCATCGTGATGATGCGGCCGCATGAACGAGAGTGACTTGGCGCCGTGTTGCGGCACCGGAGAGAACGGTCGAGAGTGCGTCGGCTCAATCGAATGCCGCGGAGATGCTGGGCGTCACGACCGGCTCGAGTTCGAGGTTGGTCACCATGCGCACGCGGGATTCGGTGCGGTGACGTTCCGCGAAGAAGAAGTCGAGCGAGTAGGTTTCGCCATGCTCCAGGCCCATGCGACGCAGATCCACGTACTGCTCAACGCTTGAGTGCACGCCGCCCAGGTCAATCGCGAGCTTCCCATCGATGTAGACGTAGACATCATCATCACCGATGAACTGGAAGAACTGATTGCCGTGCTCGTCGTAGGTGAACGACGTGTGCATTTCAAACGTGAAGTGGTAATTGTGATTCGGCGAACCAGCGGAGTTTCCGAACAACTGCCCGTCGATCGGGAAGAAGCCCCCGATCTCCGAGAAGGTCGGGTCGAGCCGATCGTCGAAAACGTACGATCCATCGGGCTGGCGATCAAAGCGAATGCTGACGGTCGTGGACATGTTCACGCCGGGCACATCGCGGAACCACTGATTGAACGTATCCGGGCTTTGCACACCCGCATTGTCGTAGTTGCCCCACGAACCCGGCGTATCGCCCAGGCCAGGGTTCTGCACGAGGAGCGTTCCGTCATTGAAGGGCGAGCCGGTGTTCGAGGGAACGACGGTGGGTGAGAACATCGCGCCTTCATCGGCAGTGCGGCCGCCCTTTGCGAGCACGCCGGTGGGATTGTCCGAACCGAACCAATGCCCATCGAGCACGATTGTAAACTCGCCCTGCGAGAACGAATCGGTGACATCCCACTTGATGCCGTAGAAGCCCGTCGAGCCGTCAACACCCAATGAGTATCCCGCAGTCGTCCCGGCACGAACTTGGTGGCTGGGGTCGAGTGCGAGATTCCAGTGGCTGAGGTCTTTCCCGCCGGGCAGTTCACGAACGCGGTATCGCCAGGTGCTCGTTCCATCCTGATTGAACTCGGTGGAGAGCCAGGTGATTTCAAAGGCATTGACGCCGGATGAATCCTTCAGGATGACCTGCGTCTGCGTCGGGGCACCGGACCCAGTGACAAATTGCGCGTTGTACAAATGCGGTGCAATCGGGCGACCCGCCGAATCGCGCCACTGTTGATTCACTTTGCGCCCGGTTGCCGTGTAGATCGGCTTGGGGCCGTGATCAAGGAACAACGCGACGTTCCCGGCGTAGTGTCCGAAACCGGAGTTGGGACGGCGCTCGAAGTCAGGGTGACCGTTGGCGACGGTGCGTTCCTGAAAGTCGCGCACAACGCCGACCAGGTCAAGATATTCCGGCGGATCGGGCATCGCCATGGCCGATGTGCCGGCCAGAAAACCGGTCATGGCCACCAGGCCCACGGTGCCTCGCCGAATCAATTCAGACTTGTTCATCGAAAGACTCCTTCGTCGCCGAAAACAGGGTGCGAACCATGGCAACCGTACGATTGGCTGATGACGGTTCGAAACGGCCGGGCTGTTCTTCCGATGTCAAACCTTGAACCTGTAACTTCTGTGACGGCTGATGTGCTTGTTCCACCTGAGTTGACCATGATGAATCCGCCACATGGAGAACCTGCGGCAGACTCATGCCCATGATCAGAATGATCACGGCCGCTGCTGCCAGTGCCCAGGTCAGCATGGTCGAGCGGTCGCAGAGTGATGGTTGCATGGATGTTGTTTGTGCCTTCACGCCGAAAACGTACGATTCGATGGCACCACGCAAGAGCCATGGAGAAAGAAAGCTTCTGCGAAGTTCGGGCTGGTCTTTCTGGTCACGATGCGGTTTACTGGTGAAGTGACGCAAAGTACGTCGATGATTCAGCGTCCCGGCGTTCCCCGAAATCGCTTCTTCGCCCTGTGAAAAGGAAGTTCTCGAACCCATGGACGCATTTCGAATCCAAGGTGGCGCGCGACTCTCCGGCCGGGTGGCCGTCGATGGGTCCAAGAACGCAGCACTTCCCCTGATGGCGGCCGCACTCCTCGCAGATGAGCCACTGACACTGCGCGGCGTGCCCGACCTGTCCGATATCCGGAACATGTGCAACCTGCTGGGTGAACTCGGCTGCGAAACCGAAGGAACCCACGGCACGATCACCATGCGAAATGCCGATCCGAACCGCACGCACGCGCGATACGACATCGTCCGCACGATGCGCGCGAGCATCTGCGTGCTGGGCCCGCTCCTCGCCCGACGCCGCCGAGCGCAGGTCAGCATGCCCGGCGGATGCGTCTTCGGTGAACGTCCGGTTGACCTTCATCTGCGCGGACTTGAAGCGCTTGGCGCCAAGATTGAGTTGCGTGGTGGTGACATCATCGCCACGATCGCCAGCGGCGATCGACTCGTCGGGAACACCATCTTCCTCGGCGGGCCGTTCGGCTCGACCGTGCTCGGTACCGCCAATGTGATGAGTGCGGCCACCCTCGCCCGTGGAACGACCGTGATCGAGTCCGCTGCCTGCGAACCGGAGATCGTGGACCTTGCCAAACTACTGAACTCGATGGGGGCAAAGATTCGCGGCGCCGGGTCGCCCCGGCTCATCATCGAAGGCGTTGAGCAACTCGGCGGAGCTGACCATGAGGTCATTCCTGATCGAATCGTCGCCGGGACCTATGCCATCGCCGCAGCCATCACCAACGGCAATGTAACCATCGACGACTTCCCCTACGACTGCCTGCTCTCAACCGTGGAGATTCTCGAACAGGTTGGCGTCCATGTGAAGCGACTCGACCCGCACGAAGACCCGATGCGCTGCACCGTCGCGGTCACCAGCGAGCGCATGCTCAAGCCCGCCGTAATCACGACCCAGCCCCACCCGGGCTTTCCGACCGATCTGCAGGCGCAACTGATGGCGCTCCTGTGCCTGGCGAATGGCATTTCCATCATCACCGAGAAAATCTACACCGAGCGATTCATGCACGTGGCGGAACTGACGCGCATGGGCGCGCGGTTGTTCCGGCAAGGGCCAACGGTGATTGTGCAGGGGCCGACCGAACTCGTCGGCGCGCCGGTCATGGCCAGCGATCTGCGCGGATCGGCGTGCCTCGTACTGGCTGGACTCGCCGCCGCTGGCGAAACACTGGTCAGCCGTGTCTACCACCTTGACCGTGGGTACGCGCGACTCGAAGAAACGCTCGCAGCGCTCGGCGCAAAGATCGAACGATTCAATCCCAGCCGTGTCAGCGACCCGCAGGATGCCGCTCGACAGGAAGCATCCTACGGAAGCGCTTGAGAGGTGAACGGGATGACGTGTCTCCTGATCTGATCAGCGCATCCATTCATAGAGCGCGATGGCGCCGGCCGTTGCCACGTTGACCGAGGGCACGCCCTCCGAGAGCGGAATCTCGCAGACCGTATCGCACCGGTTGAGTGTCTCCGGTTGAAGTCCATGACCTTCATTCCCGAAGATGAGGACGGGCGGCTGATCGCGCGGCACTTCACGCAAAGGCCGGGCACCAACCCCTGATTCAAGGGCGATGAGTCGATGGCCGGCTGCGCGAAGCCGTTCGAGCTCCACGTGCCATGCTTCCACGACCACCCACGGCACCCGGAACACGTATCCCATTGAAAAGCGAATCGTCTTGCGAAAGAGCGGATCGGTGCATCGATTATCCATCAGGACTCCCCTCGCGCCGAGCGCAGCCGCGTTGCGGAAGAATGCGCCGAGGTTATCCACGTGCGTGATGTTTTCGAGCGCCACCAGGGGTTGCCCGTTCCGTGGGCACTTCTGAAGGAAGCGCTCCAGCGACTGCTCTGCAGCAGCCGGTCGTTCACCGATCGCGAGGACCCCGTGGTGATGCCGGTAGCCCGCGTGTTCGCGCAGCATGCGCTCATCCATGAGGTACACCTCCGCGCCGGGCTCGTGCTCCGCCAACACGCCGCGAAGAGCTGCGAATCGGTCCGGAGTGAGTAACATCGACTCCACACGAAATCCCGAGCCGAGCATTCGGCGAAGGACCGCTTCACTCTCCACCAGGAATCGTCGCGCGGTGAATCGGCTGCCGCGCAATTCAACATCCCGTGCATCGCGGAAGATTGCGATGCGCGGATCATCGAACGAATCAATCTCGATCGGCGGGTGGTGCATGGAGGTCATTATGCAGCGCCTCCCGGATTCCGGCGCGCCGTGAGGTCATGCGATGCCGTACACTCCAGGTGTTTGACGGGAGCTGATTGATGGGTCTTGATCTTTACGCTGGTTCACTGACGCGCTATTACGCGCGCGACTGGGAGACGGTGGTCCAGCGGACCGGGCGCGAGCTGGGGGTTGAAGTCGAAATCATTCAACCACAACCGGCGGAAGACATCGTCAACGATCCGGATCAGATTCTTCCCATCATCATGCGCTGGCGAAGTTGGATCAGCGAACAGTTGCAGTCCGAAGGGGTCGAGCCGCTCGATTGGGATGAACACCCCGATACGCCCTACCGCACGGATCGACCGAACTGGAATGGTTATGGCTCACTCACCGTCTGGGCCGCGCGCGAGGAACACCCGCGCTGGTTCGCGCAGAAAACGATGGGTGAAGACTGGGCAAAGGATCGATCGTATCGGCGCAGTCTGAAGAAGGGTGAGAAGTCGCGGTACAGCCAACTCATCACCGGGCCGGAGATCTGGCTTCCCGCGGATTTTCCCGGGGTGATCGACGCCACCGGGCCGACGGGCACGGACATGCGTCTGGGGTCACTTCCGCAACTCCGGTCGCAACTCGACCTTCTGAACCAGCGCACGTGGCGCGCCAGTCCGGAGACGATTCTCACGTGGCATGAACGTGGGCCGATCGAAAACGGAACGATCGAAGAAGCCGCCCGCTACGGCTACGCCGTGTTCGACTCACTCACGCGGTACGCCATCGAGCACGGCCTGCCGCTGAAGCTCGACTACTGAATGGTGGCGAATCCATCGCCTGCAATCACCTGCTGCGTTCGGTCACTCAGTCTGCGGCGTCCTGAATTGCTTCACCGCCGGCCTCGATGTCTTTGCCTGCGCCTTCCAGCGTGTTGCACCCCACGGTGAAGGTCAGCAGAAGACCTGCCACAACGAGCAATGCCGCCGCCCGGAACCAGTTCGAGTTCGTTCGCATGAAGGTGACTCCTCTTTCAGGCGATCAGATACGGAAACAGTAGTGCACACGGAATCGTGTTCCCGTGCCCGTGATGTCGGTCATCATATCCCCTTCATCACCCTCAAAATGGAAAACTCAGTTGCGCGTAAATCATCGCGGCATCCCGCCCGGGATTGCTTCGTCGTGTTCGCGCATTGGACATGTGGTGCCAGCGCACGCCGGTAAGCAGTCGCGCGCCATGCCCCACATCAACACTGAACCCCACCCCGCCCTGCGGCGTGAAGTTGAAGTGTGACCCGTTCTCCGGAACATCATCGGTCGCGTAGCTCAGCCCCGCCCCGGCATCTGCGTACAGCGACCACGATTCACGCGCCAGAAAATGCCATCGCAGCAGCACGTTGAAGTTGGAGACGAATGCATCATCCACTTCCTGGTGAACGTAGAAGCCGTTCAGTTCAAGATCGATACTCAGATCATCCGTCATGAAATAGCTGAGACCGACACCGAGCAGGTAGTGCTCGCTTTCATCGTTGAACTCATGGGCGAACCCGGCCTGCACGAACCATCGCCACGAATCTTTTTCGCCGAACCGTGCTGACGATGGTGACTCGATCGCGCCGAGTGAGATGGATGAATCATCGAGGTGCAACACCGCATCCGCCCGAAAGTCAGGAATCGGTAGAGAACCTTCAGAAGTGGCGTACCCCTCGCCGGTCAGCGCGATCGATGCGCCCGCAACCATGATGAGCGTGAACACGATGCTTTCATCCTCTACTGGAGTGACTGAATTGATCTCGTACGGTCGAAAGTTGGCAACACGCTAGCGAGATCGGACGTTTTCTGCCACTGATATCACTTTCGAGGCCACATGGACTTGGGGCCGTGCCTCCCGCTAACCTATGGCCGCTGTGAACACGAGCAAAACCATCGTCGGGCTTGGTGAACTGCTGCAGGTGCGACGCGACAACCGCGATGCGCCCGGTGGCGTGGCGGCCGATGCTGCGATCACTGCAGCGCGACTCGGTCATCGGGGGATTGCAGTCTCCCGGCTAGGACAGGATGACGCGGCCGCCAGTGTTCTGGCAGCCCTCGCTTCGATCGGTGTAGAAAGTGCGCATCTGCAGTCGGATCCTGACCTTCCGACGGGCCGGCTCTCGGTTCGCACTATTGCCGGCCGCACGAGGCGAACACTCGATCACCTTGCTGCATTCGATCAATTGCAATGGGACTTCGACCTTGAAGATCTCGCCCGCCGGGCGGATGTGGTTCTCTTCAGCGCGCTGGGCCGGCGCCACGGCCAGGCGCGGAGCACCATTGATCGCATGCTCGACTTTGCACGGCAATCGCTGCGCATCTTCGATCTGACCGTTCGCGCCGATGGTGAACTCGAACGGTCGGTCTTCTCGATCGGCCTGGAAGCAGCCGAAGCGCTGATCGTTGATCGCGCCGCTCTCGATGCCCTGCAACCCGGTTCGCGCGGTGAACCGGTGGATGTGGCCATCTCCCGCCTCATTGCGCAGTACGACTATCACTTCATCATCGAAGTGGATGCGCAGCGGCGTTTCGTTCTTCATACTCCCGATGAACACATCGCCGGTGAAGATCACTATGAAGAGTCCATCCACACGGCTGCCATCATCGGACTTCTCGATGCCGTTCTCGATGGTCACCATTGGTCGCGCGCGTTACGCATGGCGTCAATCGTCGCGCAGCACACGCGAGAGAAGCCGGATGAACCGATTGCACGCGATGCACTTGATGCATCATGATGCAGCGCGCTGAGATCACGCGAATCGTTTCTGGATGCGTCATCGATGAAGAAAACCGCATTCATACGGTCAAAAAAAGAGCCGCCGTCCGAAGCTCCGACACATTCGGACGGCGGTGCGCCACGGCCAGGAGGCCGCGTTTTTTGTTCCCGCTCAACACTACCCGCGACGGCGAA